>JBIIAI010000047.1:0-20861 GCA_044239965.1 Akkermansiaceae bacterium | reverse complement strand
CGCATGCAGCGTCGAAATGACTGATTTGTGACGCTCTCCATGCAATAGGTTTGCGCTTTGTGACGAAATCGTCACAATTGCCATGTCGTGCCCTTGGCCCTTGGCGATGCTAGGTTACGTCAGTCACTAGACCGTCATCATGAGTAGCGAAGTGTTAGATCAGCCCAGTATCAAAACCCAAGCGGAGGTTGCCGCCTCCGTGCGCGAGGTGGATTTTAGCTATGGGAGTTCGCGTATTTTGAAAAACATCAATTTGGAGATTGAGCTCAATAAAGTCACAGCCTTCATTGGTCCTTCTGGGTGTGGAAAATCGACCTTACTGCGTTGTCTTAACCGCATGAATGATGAGATCCCTGGAGCTCGTGTGACGAGAGGGAAAATTTTCATCCAAGGCGAAGACATCTATCATCCGCGTGTGGATGTGGCTCGCTTGCGCAATGAAGTCGGCATGGTTTTCCAGAAGTCGAACGCGTTTCCACGAAGCATCTTCGAAAACGTCGCTTACGGTTTGCAAATTCGCGGTGAACGCAACAGCAAAGTACTGGCAGAGTCTGTGGAGCAAGCTCTGCGTGCTGCTGCATTATGGGATGAAGTAAAGGATCGCCTCCACGAATCCGGCTATGGATTATCGGGCGGACAACAACAGCGCCTTTGCATCGCGCGGGCCATTGCGGTGAAACCTCGCATCGTGCTGATGGACGAGCCATGCAGCGCATTGGATCCGATTGCCACCTTGAAGGTTGAGGAGTTGATCTGGGAACTGAAGAGCGAATATACCTTTGTCATCGTCACGCACAGCATGCAACAAGCATCGCGTGTTTCCGATAAAACCGCATTCTTTTATTTGGGTGAAGTCGTAGAATACGATGACACCAACACCATGTTCACCAATCCTCGCGAAAAACGGACCGAGGAATACATTTCAGGCCGCTTCGGCTAATCACACGCACTAACCAAACAAACTTATGCCCGGAGGACACATATTCCGCGACTTCGACCACGCCATCCGCAATCTCAAAGATGAGGTCTTGCTCATGGCCAGCCTGACCCGCCAAAATTTAGAACGCGCCACGCGAGCCTTGATCGAACGCGACATCGAGCTCTCACGCACCGTGATCGGCGACGACAGTGAAGTGGATGATCTTGAGATGAAAGTCGACCAAACCGGCATGGAAATTCTTGTGCGTCATCACCCCGTCGCTACCGATTTGCGTCTGGTGATTTCCTCGATGAAAATTTCCACCTGCCTCGAACGGATCTCGGATCACGCAGTAAACATCGCCAAGCGTGCCAAGAAAATTTGCAAAGGTGCAGACCTACCTGAGGTCACGCTGATCGAGCCCTTGTATGTTCTAGCGGATAGTCTCTTGCGCGATGCAATGACGGCATTCACTGATCACAACATTGAGCTCGCGGAAGGTCTGAAATTGCGCGACAAAGAGTTAGACAAAATGCACAAGTCATTGATCTCTTCACTGAGCCAACGCCTTGAAGAAGCCAATGGAAAATCGGAATCGCTTTTGCATCTCATCTTCGTTGTTCGCTCGTTAGAACGTGTGGGTGATCTCGCGGTCAACATCGGCGAAGATGCTGTATTTTTGGGCACAGCCCAAGACATTCGCCACAGCTCACGCAAAGAAACAAAGGGACCTGAATCGGAGTGATCCGATGCAACGAATCCGTCACAAGAAGCATCTTTGATCCAACCTTATGAGCGATATGATGGACCGTGTGCAGACCGTATTAGTGATCGAAGACGAAGCCGACATCACCGACCTGGTGGCGTTCAATTTAGAGCGTGTCGGCTGTCAAGTGCTGAAAGCCTATGATGGGCAGGTAGGATTAGAATTAGCGCAAAAGGAGCGGCCCGACATCATCGTTCTTGATTTGATGTTGCCGACTCTCAATGGTTTAGGTGTGCTCAAGGGATTGCGCCGCGATGCGCGCACACAACAAATTCCGGTCATTCTTCTCACTGCCCGAGCACAGACAGAAGACCGCATTGCCGGACTCACCGCGGGTGCCGACGATTATGTGACCAAGCCCTTTTCACCAAAAGAATTGGTGCTGCGAGTGCAAGCCGTTCTCAAGCGCATGCAAGTCACATCAGGCTCTACCGAATTCCGCGTAGGTGATTTTTCATTCGATAAAAACTCGCTGAAATTCTACATCGACAACGAGCCCGTAGAACTCACCTCCACCGAGTTCAAGCTTTTACTCTTCCTCTGTGAACGGGCCAATCACCCACAACAACGAAACGACATGCTGCGCAGCGTTTGGGGGTATAGCGATGATGTGATCAGCCGCACTCTCGACACGCACATGAAACGGTTGCGACAAAAACTCGGTTCCCATGCGGATCGGGTTGAAACGATCCGCGGGGTGGGGTATCGTTTCGTCAACCCAAATCCATGAACGACGTCATCCTCGCCCTCATCGCTATCGCTTGCATTGCTTTCGTATGGCTGTATGTGCGCAGGAAACCAAAACAAAAAGTACAATCAGACGTCATGGCACAGCTCACGCAAAAAATCGAAGCCGCTACACGCGAAGAACAACAACGACACGAGTTCTTGCTCGATGGTCTGAGCGATGCCTTATTTCTCGTCTGTGATGATGGCAGGTTTTGTTATGCAAACATCGCCGCACGCAGTATGTTTGGCGAGCGCACCATCATTGGCCTCGCGCCTCAAGAAGTCTTCGCCAATGCACGCTTCATGGAAGTCATCCGCGAATGCGAAACCACCCAGCAACCCGTGGTCAAACGCATTGTGCTCTCACAGCAATTGTCACCGCTAGGATCGCGCGAGACACGGGGTGTGAATGCATGGCTTCTCGATGCCGCACCCTTGCCTGCGGATTTTTATCCTCATGCCCGCATTCGCATTTTGCTGCGTGACCTCACGGCCGAGTATCAAAGTGAGCAAGTGCGCAAAGACTTTGTCGCCAATGCTTCGCACGAACTGAGAACACCGCTCGCCATCATTCAAGGCTATCTCGAAAATTTGTTAGAAGATCATGGCTTGCGCGATGCAGAGCAGGCGAAACGATTTCTCACGATCATGTCGAAGCACACCGATCGGGTGTCGCGCATTGTCGAAGACATGTTAGTGATCTCGCGATTGGAATCAGGTGAGGCTGCAGCATTGAGCATTGAACCCTTCGAGTTTGTGCATTGTGTGCACGATGTGTTAGAGCGACTCGAGCACTTGATCGAAAGCCAACAAGCAAAGATCGATCACTCGCGAGTAGATCCTACACTGATCATCGCTGGCGATCGATTTTACTGGACGCAAGTGCTTTTCAATTTGATCGAAAATGCACTCAAGCAAAATCCTCGGCCCGGACTACAAGTCACGGTGAGCGCTGAAATCGTCAACAATGAGATTCAGATCAGCATCTGTGATGATGGCATTGGCATTCCCTCGAATCATATTCCTTTTGTCTTCAAACGCTTTTATCGAGTGGACCAAAATCACACCAACAGCGCCATCAAAGGCACGGGTCTGGGACTCTCGATCGTCAAGCGCGCCATCGAAGCTCACGGGGGAGATATTTCTGTTAGTTCCGTGCCCGGACGAGAAACCAAATTCCTCATTGTTTTGCCCAAAAGCTGATACGAGCAAAATTCTTGAAACGTGCACTTGCGCTTCCTCGTAGCAAGGAAGCATGAGCATGCATCCACTTCTTCTCTCTTGCGGATTCTCTTTAGCAATCATCACGGCTTTCATGCCGATACAAGCCGACGAGACGGCAACAGTGTCGCAGGTGCTTACATCATTTGAAGAAGCGTGGAAAAAACCTCTTCCGATCAATGATCCACGCTTTGGCACGGAACGGGTTCTTTCTTTGTTAGATCTGGATCAACCTGCATTGAAAAAAGTCAAGGATGCTGCCACAGCAAAAGATTACCCGCGCGCGGAGCGGGAACTGTTAGAGTATTTCCTTACCACATATGCCGCGAAAAAACCATCGGGACGCAAGCTTGATCCGCGACAGGCGCAGCACGCGAATGATGCCTTACGTCATCATTTTCGCGGCAATGGCGATGTGTTTCCGCCCATCGATCGCGGGGCCGACATTGATTGGACAGGTCGAGCATTTGTCGAGGGCAAAGAAGTTCACGATGCCGAATGGTATTTTCAATTTCAGCGCATGACCTGGTGGCCGGCCTTGGTGGCGGCTTATGATGCAACGGCAGATGAACGATATTTTTTCGAGTGGCGTTATGAAATGGTGGATTGGGCAGAGAGCTTGTTGCCCTTTGCAAAAACGACGCCACACTTTGTGACTCGCGGCATGGAGACGGGTGCTCGTTGCGCCAATCACATTACCGCCTTGCCGACAATGTTGCGCTCACCGCACTTTGATGCGCGGACGCTGATGGTATTTCTCGCAAGTTTTCACGATCAAGCGGATCACATTCCCAAAGTCTATGCCAAGACAGGAAATCATCGACTCGCCGATCTAAGTCAAGTGTTTCGCAATGGCGTGGCATTTCCCGAATTCCGGCGGTCCGAGGCCTGGCGCAATGATGCACTCACATTGCTACCGAAAATGATCGATGACGATGTCTACGATGACGGCATGAACAAAGAATTGATCTTCAGTTATCATGGCATGTATATCGGCTTGTTTGTCGATGCCTGGGAGATGTTTCGTAAACATGGCTACGCCGACAAATTACCTGCGCACTTCTATCAGAAAATTCTGAAAATGGCTGAGATCTATGCGATGCAAAGCTTCCCTGATTTTACCATTTGTCAGTTTGGCGATGCCTGGAAAAATACCGACGCGGGACGCCTGTTTGAGCGCGGACTCGCTCCACTCGCGAAAGACATTCCTTATCACCAGTTCATGGCGTCACGCGGGAAATCGGGCGCTCCGCCTGCTAAGACAAGCATCGCCTATCCGCAAAGTGGCTTTTATTTCTTCCGCTCCGACTGGAAACCCGATGCCGTTTTTCTTGCTCTGAAATGCGGTGAGACAGCCTTTTGGCACAACCAACCCGACAACGGCAGCTTTGAATTGTATGCCTATGGAAGAAATTTGATGACCGATTCGGGATGCTATCTCTACGGCAGTTCCGATCCCGAAGATCAACGCTGGCGCGCTTGGTTTCGCTCCACCAAAGCGCATCAAACACTCACGCTCGATGGCAAAGACACGCTGTGTGCGCCGACATTCCGTTGCTGGTGCGAAACAGAAAATGGCACCGCCTTGGTGGTGGAAAATCAAAGCGCAGAAAAGCTCCGACATCGACGCACGGTGTTGTTCATTGATCGTCGGTATGTGGTGATTCATGACGAAGCCCTTGGCGTAGCTGCGGGTGATGTGCGAGTGCATTTTCAATTTGTTCCCTGCGAAGCAGAAATCGATGGGTCAATCGCACGCACCAAATTTGCCGACGGTGCTAACCTTCAGGTGAAAACATTTTCCCAACAGCAGGAACTCATCACCGAAAAAGAAGAAGGTTGGATCTCGTATCAGATTCGCAAAAAACAAGAGCGACCCGCGTGGAGTTGGAAAACAACCAAGCGCGCGAGCGATGCAACCGTTTCCTTTCTGACCGTGCTCGAGCCATATCGTCAGGGAGCTAAAGCTGTGGTCGATGATTTGCGTGTGGAGGTCGATGGCGATCAGCGGCGTTTTACTTGGAACGATGATGGGAAAAAGCGTGAAGCGTTGTTAGACATCACCGCGAAAACATTCACTATAAATCCATGAGATCCTCTAGAGAAGTTTACCGCGCTTTGTAACCTTCCCACAACCACTCTAACGCAGTAGGCAAGGTTTCGCGTAAGACACGGCCATCTGTGTGACCCGCTTTTTTTGCGAAAACGTAACGATAATCATAATCCTTATCCTTGAGCACAGCAGCCATGCGTTCGTTGGCCATGACCCAATTGTGATAACTCGCTTCATCACGGTCCCAGCCATTGTCTTTCTCGCTGACATGCAGCCAAATGCGAATGGGTTTTTTGCGACTGCGCTTGATCAAATTCTCGTGATATTCCCAAGCTCCGAGCGGTGTTTTTCGGCTAACGGGAAATTGTTGATTCACATAGGTGCCTGAATAGCTGAGCACGCGACGATACAATTCTGGATGCGACCAAGCCATCGTGAATGCTGCAGCAGCTCCCGAACTTCCACCCATAGTAGCGCGTCCTTCCGGATCGTTGGTGAAGCGAATGTTGAATTTTTCGCTGATGAGCGGTAAGACTTCACTCTCGATGAATTTGCAATAGACATCATCTAAGGTATCATATTCCAAACCGCGTTGGCTGCCTAACGAATCTCCGCCGCCCGAGTTGATCATCACCGCCACCATCACCGGCAAACGCTTGGCCGCGATCATGTTGTCCAGCACGGTGGGCAACACATTGCGATAGCCCAATCCATCTTGCGCCACGATGAAAGCCACATCTTTGCCCGCTTTGTATTGTGCTGGCACATACACGGCCACCTTGCGCTGATAGGGCACAGTGCCCTTTTGATTTTTCGCGATCCCTTTGTAAATTTTGCTATCCTTGGAATCCATCGTGAACTCGTGCACAGTTCCCTTCGGCACATCATCCTGCACCTTGGTTTCTGGTGCATCGGTGTAATCAGGACCAATCACAAACTCATTTTCATCCGCGAAAGCCGATGCGCACAGAACAGGAAAAACAGCGGTGCTCAATAGCCAACAGCAAAGATGTTTCATGAGTGCATTACCGATGTAGCAGCGCCAATCTTTCGCAGCGGCTTGCATGCACTTTGTCATGCATGCGGTCGATTAGCTCGATGGTCAAATTTCATCGACAACAGAAATCCTTCTTCGCTAGAATCCAACAGCTTCCGCTGCCGCGAAACATCTCACGATGCTCCATTACCTACAACACTGCTCTCTCACTGAAGCGTTCCTATTTTTCTGGATCACCAACATCGCTGTTTTTCTTGGCTCAGTTTTGTTATGTTGGTTGCTGGGTGTCATTTTTCACCAGCGTAGGATCTTTGACCAATGGCAGCCCTTACACAAAATCGAAATGGTCGCCGCAGCATCAGCCATCGTCTTAAATGCCATCATCTCGGTCATTGGGTGGTATTTATGGCACAAAGGTTTCATCGATATAAAAAACCGCGGCATGGGTCGCAGCATTGTCGATTGCCTACTCATGATCATGGTTATGGACTTCGGCATGTATATTTTCCATCGTTTAGCTCATGTGCCGCTGATCTATCGGCTCATACATCGCTTTCATCACCGACACGAAACCACCAATCCTGTTAGTTTATTTGTCCTCCATCCGCTCGAAGTTCTCGGGTTCGGTTCATTGATGTTGGTCTTTTTGCTCGTTTATCCGATGTCTTTGTATAGCCTCATGGGCTACCTCGCGCTCAACATTCTTTTCGGCACACTCGGTCATTCTGGTGTCGAACCCTTTCCACGGATTCTGAAAAAAATCCCTGGATTGCGAAACATCGGCACATCGACCTTCCATGCCGAGCACCACGAACATCCGCACTACAACTTCGGGTTCTACACCTTAATCTGGGACCGGATCTTCGGAACTCTCGACCCCGATTATGAGCGGCGCTTTGATGGCGAATCATCTCCCTAAACTGTTGTACGCAGCACATTTTTCCTTTTTCTCCGGGCAATTGAATAACAGCCTACCCATGCTGCGTATAGACCAAAACTATGATCATTCGCTCATTGTTGCTTTCATCCTTGCTGTCAACGATCCCACTCAGCGCCGACATCGGTGTGGGTGCCGCACCCAACGAAGGCGCCACGGTGTTGTTCGATGGCAGCCGTGAATCGCTCGACAAACTTTGGACCTACTGGGAAGGACCAGCATTTGCCTCGGCCCTGCCCATCAAGTGGAAAATCGTCGATGATCCGGTAGACAAAGGAACTGTTCTCATGACCGATGATCCCGCTGCGGCAGGGGGAAAATACGGACATGCCGATGTCGTCACTAAGGAGACCTATGGCGATTTCCGCTTGCACATTGAATTTCTCATCATGAAACCAGGAGGCAATAGCGGTGTGTATTTGCAAAATCGCTACGAAATCCAAGTGCTCGATGGCGACAAAACCAAACATGGGATGGGCGCCGTCATCAACGAGACCGAATCGCCTTACCATGCCTATAAAGGAGTCGGTGTGTGGAATAGCTACGATATCACCTTCCGCGCCGCTCGATTTTCCGATGGCAAGCTCGTGGAGAAACCTCTAGTCACGATGTATTTCAACGGCATCAAGGTTCACAAAAACCAAGTGATCAACCAGGTTTGGGGTGGTCCGCGTTCGGGCGTTGATGGAGGCAACGACGGCGGAAAAGGAATCACCGATACCCCTCAAGGTCTCAAGCTACAATGCGAAGGCCACGATGTACGCTACCGGAACATCTGGATCCAAAAACTCGATCTTGCCAAACCTGACACGGATTTTACAGAGAAGGTGAAAGGCGATGATAAGTAAGGGATTGCAAATCCCTTCTCCCAATTAAATTTGGAAATCCGATTGGTTGGATTGTTCGTGAAGGCCGCACTCGTATTTTTGGCCACCGTAGCGTGTCGATTCGGCTTCTACGCCTTGTTCGGCGGGGGAGGTACTGTGCCAGTCGCCCATAGTCACGTAGGAATCGGCTAATGGATGGCGGGGAATGTTGTGCTGGGCCATGTAGGCATAGACTTGCGCATCAGCCCAATCGAGAATCGGATAGACCTTGAGCGTTTTGTTTTGCTGCTCGGCAAAGGGACGATTGACGCGCGTGGAGCTTTGGCTGCGACGCAGACCAGAGATCCAGACATCGGCGCCGAGTTCCTTGAGCGCACGATTCATCGGCTCGATCTTATTGATCAGGGCGTATTTTTCGTTGCCCTCTTTGCCCTGTTCCCAGAGTTTGCCGTAGATGGTTTCTTGGCGAGCGGCGGTGAGCTGAGGGGTATAAGTGCGCAGGTCGACCGGCCATTTTTCCATCAACTCTTCGATGTATTGGTAGGTTTCGGGAAAAAGATAGCCCGTATCGATGAAAACCACGGGAATTTCTGGAGCGTGGTGGTGGATCAGGTGCAGACTGACCGCAGCCTGCAAACCAAAGGAAGTCGTCGCCACAACGCGCGGCCCAAAGACATCGTGCAGATGCTTGAAGCGCTCCGCAGCCTTCATGGCGGCGAGCTCGGTGGACAGGTCTGGAGCGGTGGTGGTCATTGGTTTACTGGTCGCTAGTCACTGGTAACTAGTCACTAGTCACTAGGATTTGATCTTATGTCTGACTATCTTGTGTCTTACTTGATATTTTTATGGAAATCATCGCCCTGGATGGTGGCGGCGACGATGCCGGCGCGGATCACGAAGTCGCCGAATTTTTCGCCTTGGTTGCGTTCTTTGGCGTAGCGGGCAAAGATTGGAGCGAGGAGCGGCTTGATTTCAGGGTTGGGGACATCGGCTTTGTAAAGTTTGCTCAGGCGCTGACCAGCATGACCGCCACCGAGGTAGACGTTGTAGCGATCGGGACCGCGTCCGACAAATCCGATTTCGGCGATGTAGGGGCGGGCGCAACCATTCGGGCAACCGGTCATGCGGATGGTGATGGCGTCGTGGTTGAGGCCAACTTCTTCGAGCGAGCCTTCGAGCTCGGTGATCAGAGTCGGCAGAAAACGTTCGGCTTCGGCGAGCGAAAGCGCGCAGGTCGGCAAGGCAACACAGGCGAGGGCATTGAGTCGCAACGCGCTGCGTTTTTTGCCGTCTTCGAGACCGTATTGCTCGACGAGTTTTTCGATCAGCGGACGCTGCTCGGGCGTCACATTCGCAATGATGACGTTTTGGTTCGCGGTGAGACGGAAGTCACCAGTGTGAATTTTGGCGATTTCGCGCAATCCGGTGCGCATCGGGTAGCCTGGGCGATCGATGACGCGACCGCCTTCGATGAACAGAGTGAGGTGAGAATTTCCTTCTGGATCGGTGACCCAGCCGTAGCGGTCGCCGTTGTTTTCGAAAACGAAATCACGCACCGGTTGCAAGTCCCAGCCGAGGTATTCGTTCAATTTGGCCAAAAACCATGCGGGGCCGTGGTCTTGCACGGTGTATTTGAGGCGAGCGTGTTTGCGATCGGTGCGGCAACCGAAATCGCGCTGCACTTTGACCACTTCTTCGGCCACTTTGACCACTTGCTCAGGTGTGCAAAAACCGATCACGTCAGCAATACGCGGAAATGTCTCTTCGGCACCATGCGTCATGCCCATGCCACCACCGACGGCGACATTGTAACCAACCAGTTGGTCTTTTTCGACAATAGCGATGAAAGAGAGGCAGTTGGCGTAGATATCGACGTCGTTCGAGGGAGGAACGGCGACCGTGATTTTGAATTTACGCGGCAAATAGGTCTTACCATAGATCGGCTCTTCCTCTTGTTCGGAGGAAATGACTTTTTCACCATCGAGCCAGATTTCATGATAGGCACCGGTATTCGGCGTCAAGTGGGTCGAAATATCCTGGGCAGCCTTGAGCGCGGCGGCGTGCACGTGAGAAAGATGCGGATTGGGATTGCACATCACGTTGCGATTGACGTCACCGCAAGCGGCGATGGTATCCATGGCGGCTTCGTTGATTTCTTGGATCGTGCGCTTGAGGTTCGACTTAATCACGCCGTGCAGCTGGTAGGCCTGGCGGGTGGTGAGCTTGAAGTCGTGATTGCCGTATTTTTCGCAAAGATCATCAGTAGCCAGCCACTGCGCTGAGGTCGAAACGCCACCGGGAACGCGGACGCGAATCATGAACGAGTAGGCTTTTTCCAAGCGATGCTTGCGGCGGTCAGCACGCAAGTCACGGTCATCCTGCATGTAGGAACCGTGGAATTTGATAAGCTGTTGGTTGTCTTCTGAGATCGCGCCGGTGGAAACATCGGCAAGTTCCTCGGCCAAATTCCCGCGCAGATAGTTCGAGCGGATTTTGATGTATTCGTTGGCGGCTAATTTTTGTTCGGACATGACTTTTTAAGTGGTGAGTGATCAGTGGAAAGTGATCAGTGGGTGGGAAGTGGTTAATGAGGAGTGAACATTTCCGGTGAATTTTTCAAAAACACTGATCACTGCTCACTTGGCACTAGTAACTTTTAGTATACGTCACGCTGGTAGCGTTTGGCTTTTTTGAGGGCTTCGAGTTCGGATTCGGCAGCTTCGCGGGTGAGGCCGCCATGGTTGATGTAAACTTGGGTTAGGGCTTCGTGGACATCGGCTGCCATGCGTGAGGCATCGCCGCAGACGTAGAAGTGCGCGCCTTCTTGCAGCCAGGCATAGAGGTCTTTGCCTTTTTCAGCAATGCGTTGCTGCACATAGATTTTCTCGGGCTGATCGCGAGAGAAAGCAACGTCGAGACGGTTGAGAGTGCCGTTTTTGAGATGCTCTTGCCACTCAAGCTGGTAGAGGAAGTCATACATGTAGCGTTGGTCGCCGAAGAACAACCAGTTTTTGCCTTGGCTGCCGAGCTCGGCGCGGTGTTCGACGAAGGCGCGGAACGGCGCGATGCCGGTGCCGGGGCCCACCATGATGACGGGAGTGTCACCATTTTCGGGCAGGCGGAAGTTTTTATTCGTGTGCGTGTAAACATTGACCGACTGGCCGGTATGCGCAGCGTCCGCGAGGTAAGTGGAAGCAACGCCTTTGCGATCGCGACCGTGGCTATTGTAACGAACGGCAGCGACAGTGAGGTGGACTTCATCAGGATGCGCCAGCGGGCTGGAGGCGATCGAGTAAAGGCGCGGTGGCATTTTCCGCAACAGGCCGGCGAGGGTTTGAGCAGGCAGGCCATTCGGAGCGAAATCGCTGATGGCATCGATGATTTCGCGGCCGTAGTTGTAATCCTTGAGCTGATCTTTTGCGGATTCGTCGAGCAAGGCTGCGAGTTTCGGATTCGGGCTGGCTTCGTGGAGTTTGGTCAACACCGAGCGAGAAAGGCCGGTGATGTCGAGATCGTAGGTGAGGGCCTCGGCGAGCGATTTTTTGCCCGTGGCTTTGGTTTCGATTTCCTCGTCGCCTTTGAGTTTGGCAGCTTTGAGAAGGTCGGAAACATAGTCGCCAGGGTTTTGCGGAATCACGGCGAGAGCATCGCCGGGTTCATAGGTGAGACCAGAGTTGGCGAGGGAAAGTTCGACGTGGATCGTTTCCTTGGCGGTGCCTTTGCCGTTGAGGAGAATGTTTTCGAGAACTTCGGAAGGGAAGGGGTTCTTCAGACCGTAGCTAGCAACACCTGCGGGAGCGGCGGCGGGAGCTTCGTTGACAGAAATCGTGGTCGGTGCGAGCGCAGTTAAAGTCGTGCCGAGCCATGAGGTGAAAGCATCTTCGTAGTCGACATCACAGTCCTGACGAGGAGCAATGCGCTTGGCGCCGAGTGCTTCCAATTTGGCATCGATGTCCTTGCCTGTTTGGCAAAACTTTTCGTAGGAGGTATCGCCCAGCGCGCAGACCGAGAACGATAGGCCGCTGAGTTTTTCCTCGTAGGCCATGAATTCTTTGTAAAATTTCGTCGCTCCATCGGGTGGTTCGCCGTCGCCCCAGGTGCTGACCACCACGAGCAGATTGCTGTGTTTCTTGAGATCGGCAGGAGCGATGTCCGACATGTTTTTCACGGTTGCGGTGATGCCTTTTTTCTTGGCTTCTTTCGCGGCGCGATCGGCGAGTTTTTCGGAGTTGCCCGACTCGGTTCCATACAGAACCAAGGCTTTCACGGCCGAGGCGACGGGAGCAGCAACGGCGCCAAGAGGTGCGGCGAGATAGCCCGAGAGCCAAGCGCGCTGGGTGGCATCGAGCCCGAAAAGTGCGGTTTCGATGAGTTTTCGGGCGGATTCAGAGAAAGGAGCGTGCGCGGGTAACATAACCTTAGTTTGTTGATAAAGATACTAATGTCGGCACAGAGTTGTAACACCAGCCAGTGGATTGCGCAAGGTGATTTCGAGGAAAAATCGTGAAATCATGTGATTTTTGTGAAAAAAATCGAATTTTCATTGAAAAAACATCTTTTTAAAGCTTGGCGTGAATCGTGCTCAGGGTTATGGATTGTTTGTTCCCTAACATCTCCTACTCAAAGGATAACTGACAGAACCGTCACTCTAGATGCTTGGTTCTACCTGTTGTTGTTTGAGTAAACTTCCCCCCCTACAACCAATACCTCCCAACTCATGAAAACAAAAATTGTTTCTCTCTGTGCTATCGCTTTGAAACTTGTTAGTGTTTCATCTCTTCAAGCGGCAACAATTAGTCTCTCAGCAGGCACCTACACAGAGAATTTTAATTCCATCACAACTACCGCACCCAGCGGATGGGATGTCAGGACTTCTGCAAGCTCTAAGACTCTTGGTACCGTTGGTTCTTACACCGCAACGATTGGCACGGTAACAGCTTGGAACGATACGACCAGTGGCTTCAAAAACTTCGCATCTAGTAATTCATTGACTTCAGCTGCTTCTTCGGCAGCGCAAAATGCAACGACTGACAGGGCTCTTGGCCTTCGACAATCGGGATCTTTTGGTGATCCGGGAGCATCACTGAATTTTAATTTTTCTTCTTCCAGTTTAACTGTAAGCTCCATAACAATTGACTTGGAAATACTCAGCGGCAGACAAGATCGACAGTCTGGACAATTCAGTACGGCATTGGCGCTGCGCCAACTTCGTTCACGACGCTTGCAACATTTTCCGATCCAGGCACCTTCGGATCGACCACCCTTAGTTTCACTACATCTCAGTTTGGAACAAATCTGGATAATAGATCTCAAGCGTGGTTTCGTGTTGTCGCTTTGTCCGCAGCAACTGGTAGCGGCAACCGTGACAGTTTTGGAATCAATCATTTCTCTATCACTGCCATCCCCGAAACCTCTACCTCCTTGCTAGGATTTCTCGGAGCTCTTGGCTTGCTGCGGAGACGCAGGCTGTGATAGGCTGATGCCGTGAATAGCCAACTTCAGGATTTCTCACTCGACTATCTGATTGAGCATTCGGGTGAAATGGGGCGCCTCATCGTTTATCTACTGATTTGCATCGGCGCTTTCATCTTACGCCATCATGAGAAGACAACGGGAACATTTTCGATGTATGTGGGTGCATGGGTGATCCTAAGTCAATTGCCTGCTAGCCTTTTCCTCTTAGCTTTTCTAACATCCATTCCTTTCGAAGTTTATGTTTTTGCCCATCAATTTTTCACGATTATGGGCGTGATGACTTTTGCTTGCGGATTTATGATCTATGTGCTCCAACGCAAAGATCAACTCAAACGCATTGATGAGTTGGAGTCGATCATTGAAGAACATGTGAACCGATAATTCTCATCATGCGTTATTGAGAAAGGCTGGTGCCATGTCCACTCGCTCATAGGCGACTTTATGGCGATCACAAAGTAAGTTGCTCGAAATGCGACCACTTTCGTAAATCGTAGGCAGGCCGCTTCCGGGGTGCGTGCCGCCACCAACGAGGAAAAGATTTTCATAACCTTCCATGCGATTGTGCGGACGGAGGTAGAGCATTTGGTCTAGGGTGTGGGCGAGGTTAAAGGTAGCGCCCATGAAAATATCACCTTCATCTCGCCAATCTTGTGGTGTGAGAATTCGCTCAGCGATGATGTGACTGCGCAGGTCTTTCATGCCTGTTTTTGCCTCAATCCGCGCGAGAACTTTGTCGCGATACTCTTGCTTGTATGTTTCCCAATCAAATCCATGTCGAGTGTTGATGGTGGGCACCAAAATGTAGAGACCCGACTGGCCAGCAGGGGCTACGGCAGGGTCTGTGATCGAGGAATTCCTCACGTAAACCGACATGTCATCGGAGACGATTTTCTCACTCTGAATGTCTTCGACGTTGTGACGATAGTTGTCGGCGAAAATGATGTGGTGATGCGGCTCATCTTGATAAATGGTATCGAGCCCGAGGTAGAGCATGAATGTGGAGCAGGAGTATTTTTTCTTCTCCAGAACTTCCTTCGGCTTGGACTGGCCGTTGAGAAGATGAGTCACAGCATGCGCGTAGTCGGCATTCATGATGATGTCGTCGCATTCAATGACTTCGCCGCTATCGAGAATCGCACCAGTGACTTTCGTGCCGGTGAATTTCAATTCTTTCAAGGAGGTGTTAAGACGCAAGGTACCACCGTTTTTCTCGAAAACTTGGGCCATCGCTTCGGAGATTTTGCACAAACCACCTTGGACGTGATAGATGCCATATCGATACTCAATGTAGGAAAGAATGCTGAACAGGGCAGGGCAGCGCCATGGCGACATACCGAGATATTTCGCCTGGAATGTGAATGCGAGTTTGAGGCGATCATCCGCAAAATAATTTTCTAACACATCGACGACACTTTTTCCCGTGGCGACATAAGGAATTGCTTTCATCAACGAAGTGCTGAGAAAGGATTTCAGCTCATGATACGGACGCTGCAAACAGGGATAAATGGCCGAGAGCTTTACGGCATGATCTGCCATGAAACGACGGTAGCCCTCGCCATGACCAGGAAAAGCTTCCTCTACGTTTTTCTCCATGCGTTCGCGATCGCAAGTCGTCTCCATCGATAAATCACCCCAAGTCAGCTTCGTCATCGGATCTAGCAATACCAGGTCCATGTAATCTTCTGGCTTTGCTCCCGCTTCTGCAAACACCTCATCAAGCGTAAACTTCTGATGCAAAAACGTAGGCCCTGTATCGAAGGAAAAATCACCGACCTTGAGCTCCGCGTTGCGACCACCCACGCGACCCTGTTTCTCGATGATCGTCACATCGAATCCCCGATGCGCTAGAATCATCCCTGCGGTCAAGCCTCCCGGGCCTGCACCAATAATCGTAACCTTTTTCTTCGTCATGTGCTTGCGTTCTCATGTATAGCGCAATTTCACTTGAGAGCGAGTGATTTTTTTTACAAACCACGCTTTGATCCAAGAAAATCCAACACCGCCCGCCTCCATGCTTGCGCTTTTGACCAATCTCGCCCATGCTCCATCCGTGAGAGGTTCTCCCTTATTACGCACCTTTTTTGTGATCCTAGGACTCGCCCTCGCGATTGTTCCCTTGTGGAAAATTACCCACCGCCCTGCGAAAGCAATCGCCCCCAAACGCGCACCACAAACCGTCGCGAGCGAAAAAGAACAACCCTGTCCCTTTACCCTAACGCTTTCTCACCAAGCATCCTCCATTCAAATCAAAAATGCCTCAGGCACGGTACTCTGGCAACAAACCGATTCGACCAACACCACCGAATTCTCCGCCACCTTGACGGAACTTCCCGAAACCATTTTCCTCGCCGTCACCTGGGCCCCGCAGAATGCACCTGCAGGCCGCTATTTCGCCAAACTCCGCCTTGATCCACAATCGCGCGCCTCATTGACTCACACATTCGACTCCTCGACCAACATCGACGACATCTGGGAACTGCCATGACCGATCATACCCATCACGACTGCTGCGCGCACCACCATCAGCACCATGAGCTGATCGTGGAAAATCTCAGCGTTTCCTATCGCAAAATCATCGCCCTCGAAAACATCTCCTTCGCCACCTCCTGCGGCACACGTGTTGCGCTTGTTGGTCGCAATGGTGCCGGGAAATCCACCTTGCTCAAAGCCATCGCAGGACTCGTCCCGCGCCGCTCCGGCACCATCAGCTGGCGCGGAACTTCCGTCAAACGCTGGTCGCGCGAATTCGCCTACCTGCCCCAACGCGAGGAAGTCGATTGGTCATTTCCTATCACCGTTCGAGGACTCGTCGAAATGGGACGCTATCCGCAGACGGGATGGTGGCGACCCTATGGTAACGAAGATGACGCTGCCGTCGATGCCGCACTGCACGCCCTCGACCTCGAAAAACTCCAGCACCGCCAAATCCGCGAACTTTCCGGCGGCCAACAACAGCGCGCCTTCCTCGCTCGCGCAGTCGCCCAAGAAGCCCACGTCTTACTTCTCGATGAACCCTTCACCGGACTCGACCGCTCTGCATCAGTGCGCCTCAGCAATCTCCTCGAATCCCTCGCCCACGAAGGCCGCCTAATCATCGCCTCCCACCACGATCTCGCCACCGCACCCCAACTCTTCAACGAAGTGCTTCTCCTCGACAAATGCTCACTCGGCTTCGGCACTGTTGAGGAAATCCTCACGCCCGAACTCCTCGACAAAGCCTTCGATTCCGAAAACCCCACCTACCCATCCGCTTAATCCATGCACTACCGCGCCATCATTTTCGACTTCGACGGCACCATCGCTGATACCCTCGAACAAACACGCCACATCTACAACCAACTCGCTCCTGAGTACGGTCTCCGCAGCGTCGAGGCCCACGAGATGGACAATTTGCGCAACTTTTCCCTGAGCGAGCTGCTTTCCCACCTCGAAATCTCCGCCTTTCGCGTGCCCTCGCTTCTCGCCCGCGGCACGGCCATGCTCCGCGAACGCATTGCCCAAATTCCGCTTATTCCCGGCATCGCCGAAATTTTGCCCAGCCTCCGCGCTGAAGCTCATGTCTTTGGCATCCTCACCTCCAACGCCACCGAAAACGTCAATCTGTTTCTCGACACCCACGGCCTGCGCTCTCACTTCACCTTTGTTTCCTCCACCTCCAAGCTCACTGGCAAAGCCAAACACCTCAAAGCCATCCGCAAAACCTTTTCGCTCAAATCCACCGAGATGCTCTACATCGGTGACGAAATCCGCGACGTCAAAGCCTCGCACAAAGCTGGCATCCCTTGTGCCGCCGTGACTTGGGGTTTCAACTCCCGCGATTCCCTACACGCCGCCGACCCCACCCATCTCGTCGATTCGCCCCACGAGCTACTCAGCCTACGCCGCTCCTAAATACCTGTCATCATTTTCCGCAAGAATCGCCCAGCATATTTCGTAGTTCTCTTGCACAAAAACACAAAGCCTTAAAAAATCCACCATCAACCCATACCATCATGAACCGTCGCCACGTCCTTCGCCTTCTTCCCGCCACCGCCCTCGCTTTCAGCAGTCGCAGCATGGCCAAAGCCCTCGATCCCGCCATCCTCACCAAAGCGGGCTTCACGATCTCCGTCCAGTGCTGGTCACTGAAAAATTTCACACTCTTTGAAGCCATCGAGAAATCGGCCCAAGCCGGTGCCCATGGTGTCGAAATTTTTGCCGGACAAGTTCTCAGCCCCGAGCACAAGGACCTAAAACTCGGCCCCGATCTCCCCGCTGACGCCATCGCCGCACTCCAGGCCCACGCCAAAAAGCACAACATCGCCTTTGTGAACTTTGGCGTCGTCGGCATTCCCAATAACGAAACGGAAGCACGCAAGTTCTTCGAATTTGCCAAAACCCTCGGTCTCTATGGCATCACAACGGAATCACTCGATGCCCTTGATGTCCTCGAAAAACTCAGCAAAGAGTATGACCTCAAAGTCTGCTTCCACAACCATCCCAAACCCTCCGCACTCTGGAATCCTGATACCATCAGCAAAGCCATCGAGGGTCGCCATGAAAACATCGGCTTCTGCGCCGATCTCGGCCACTGGGCCACCTCCGGACTCAATCCTCTCGACGTCATCAAAAAAATCGCCCCGCGCGTGCGCTCGTTCCACATGAAAGATCGCGCCTCCATCACCGGCCCAACCCACGACCAAATTTTCGGCACAGGCATCATCGATCTCAAAGCCATCCTCGACGAAGTCCACAAGCATGGCTTCAAGGGCAACGTCACCATCGAATACGAACACAACTGGGAAAACAACGTGCCCGACATCAAAGGCTGCGTCGATTTCCTGAAAGCTTACAGCGAGAAAAAATGAAGTTTTACGTTTTAAGGGTTAAGTCAAATTCTGGGAAACAGCAGCGCTAGTGGTCACTCACTCGTTCCAAAAATTCTCTCCTTTTGTAAGTGCATTCCTCTGACTTTCCGCTAGAAATTCTTGAGCACGCTCCACTTAAAACGAAAAACTGAAAACCTCCTTCATGCGAGCCAACTACATCCCGAAAACCTGGGAACTCCCCGAGTCCATCCGCAAGCGCCTCGGCGAATCCGTCGGCAAACAACGTTTCATGGATGAGGAGGGCCACTTGCTGCTGCTTCTCCACGCTCCACCCAGCGCTGATGACGATGAAGTGCGTCAAGCCGTCGTCTTTTGGCGCAATCCTCTGGGCGAATGGAAAAGCTCCCCACTCGGAGGCGGACTCAATGGCCTCGAAGCCCACCTTGCTTCCTACCGCACCGTCATTCACAAACTTGATACCGAAGTCGAGGCCGCCAAAACAGCGCGCCAATACTTCGACGTCATGCGCCACATGCACCCAATGCAACGCGCCACCCGCAGCTTACTTGATGTGATGCAAGCGGCACGCGAACTCCGACCCGAGGAAACGCGCCTCATTTCCCTGCGCGACCAAGCCGCAGACCTCGAACGCGCGATCGAGCTCGTCGCCTCCGATGCCAAAGCTGGCATGGACTTCTCCATCGCCGAGAGTGCCGCCAACCAAGCCATTTCCGCCGAAGAAGCCAACAAAGAAGCCCGCCGCCTCAATCGCCTCGCCGCCTTCTTTTTCCCGCTTGTCACCATCGTCTCCATCTTTGGCATGAACCCACCCGGCCGAGTCATGGAATACGGAGGCTTCTGGGGCACCTGCATCATCGGCAGCCTACTCGGCTTCATCGTCTTCCTTCTCATTGCCAAGAAAAAATAACGTGGCGGAGGCGTCTCGCCTCCCAGCCTCATCTTCAAAGATAAAAAAGCGCATCATCCAACATCAAGATTTACCACAAAATCTGACACCCAGCACGATCACCATCACCCTCCATGCCTCCATCACCGCCACGCGCATGGGCAGAAATCAATCTCTCCGCCCTTCGTCACAATCTTCGCATCGCCGCCGAGACCTGGCCTGACATGGCCCTGATGGCTGTCGTCAAAGCCGGTGCATACGGTCACGGACTCGAAGACGTCGCCCGTGTTTTTTCTGATGAAAATATCGCCTTTCTCGGAGTTGCCAACGTCGGTGAGGCACGGCGTATCACTCAAGCTGGCATCACCACGCCCATCTATCTGCTCGGGGCAACATGGTCCGAGGAACGTGAGGAAATCGTTCGCCATCACTGGGTGCCCTGCATTTCCTCGCTCGAAGAAGCGCGCCATTTCCATCAGATCGCCACCGCACACAACACCGTGCTCGCCGTTCACCTCGCTGTCGATACCGGCATGGGCCGCGGCGGATTTGTTACCGAAAATCTCACCTCCACTCTCCGCGCGCTGCGCGAACTCGACGGCATCCGCATCGAGGGCATCGGCTCTCATTTGCCATCTGCCGACGAAGACGAAGACTTCACGCGCGCGCAATTTCAGCAATTCACCCACATCATCAATCTCCTCGGCGGCCCGCACAGCTTCCGCTGGCGTCACCTCGCCAACAGTGCCGGTCTGCTCGGTTACGATCCGCACACTTGCAATCTCGCCCGCCCTGGACTCATGCTCTACGGCATTTCACCCTTGCCCATGCATCAGGAAAAATTGCAAACCGTCATGACCCTCAAGTCGCGCGTCACCCTAATCCGCACCTTGCCTGCCGGACACGGCGTTTCCTACGGTCGCAGCTTTGTCACCACCCGACCCACCCGCGTTGCCACCATCGGCATCGGGTACGGCGATGGCTACCCACGCCACGCCTCCGGCCACGGACCACGCGTTTTTGTGCGAGATCGCTTTTTCCCCATCCTTGGTCGCGTCACCATGGACCAAATGATGATCGACGTCACCGATGCTCCCGAAATCCAAGAGGGCGATGAAGTCGAACTCTTCGGCCCCCACGTTTCCGTCACCGAACTCGCTGCCCAATCCCAAACAATCCCCTGGCATATTTACACCGGCATCACCCCGCGCGTGCAACGGAT
>JBIIAI010000168.1:0-6302 GCA_044239965.1 Akkermansiaceae bacterium | reverse complement strand
CAGAATCGTGATGAACCTACTCAAAATCGACAAAACCTATAACAAAAGCACTCCCAAAAAACGGATGCGAGCTTTGATTGATAAGAAATACAGAGAACTCCTCCTCTCCCTAGCTTGATCGCCCTGTACGATCAGACCCTATTTTCTCATTGATTTTTTGGAGAAACTTTTGTACATCGTTCCAAGTCACTTGCTCTACAGGCGAATTAGCACGATACTTGATTGCGAAAGGATCGCCACCATCGGTGTAGGTGGCTCCATTTATTGTATAGCTGTCTCTCTTTTCGGTCAAATCATCTTCTTTAAAAGCACTTGGATTATTTCCCATGACCGCTATCCACTGCTCTTGTGTTACCTCGTATTTTCCCATCCAAAATCCTTTTGTGATTTTTACATTCACTTGGTTTTCATTACTTTTTCGGCCTTGTTCTGAAGTAGGGCTACCCATCACGAACTCGCCTGGTGGGCACCAGATGAGTTCCATGCTCAGATCTTTGTTGAGCTGTATTTTTCTGACTTCACCTGCCTTGGTTCCAACCAAGTCCAGCCTTGGTAAGGCGCCGCCAGCGGATTGTGGTCTTTCAGGCATCCATTCTAAAGTCTCATTCACCCATGCCGATATCTCGACGACAGACTTATCTATTTGGCGGTAAATCAACACTGTGGTACGTAAATCGTCGAGCCTCGATTGGAATGCTTGTGCCTCTCGCAGTTTTCCTGCTTTAGTTCGCTCTAATACTAGGGCATTGAGTTTGTCGGCATAACTCCGCGATAAGGCAATGGCATTATCGTAATTACTACTCAAAATTACTGAACGCTTGGTCGTGTATTCCTCTCGCTTTTTGATGATGAGCGGATCCTCTGGCGCGCGCCAATCTTCTCGTCCCCCCTGTTCATCAGGTGTAACCTCCTCGATCTCCCGCTCAAAAGCTAACGCAGCTTTGAGGTTGCCAGATTGTTGGTATTCGATTTTTGTGAAACGCAACTGCTCTATATATTGATTAAGCAAATCCCTTAATGGCTTTTGTAGTTCAGCAAGATCATAATGAAATTTGAAATCCATGTCTGCGATCTCTTTTTTCGAAACCTCGTCAAATACGATGGCTGGTTTTTCTTTGATGAAACTTGGAGCATTTGATTCATTGGGTTTATTGGCTAGATCAACATTTTTCATGACCTTAGGCAACAAGCCAAGAAAGACAGCTGACACAAAAGTTGGGTTTCGTTCAAGAACTTCTTCATGTCCAAAAATGTAAATGTAACCATTAGATCTCCTGGCACCAAGACCGCAATATCCATTTTCAGAGCTTGATCGAATGAACTTATCACGCTCCCCACTAATTTTAACGTCGGAGAAAAATGTTGAATCTGCGGGTGTTTGCGCCAGCCTTACAATTTTGTGGAAATGATCTTCATATTTCGCAAATTGGCACCATTCAGCTCCGATCGAGAAATCAAGGGCTTCTCCAATTTGATTTAGGGGATAATCTTCAATTTTTTTGTTTCCGTATTCGGGGTAAGCCCAATGCCACGCCTGACCTGCTGCAATCAAAACTCCACCTTCCCTGACGTATGACTTAATCGTAGCAATTTCCTCGTTTGAATAGTGTTTGGATAAAGCGGAGTTAGTTCCGTATGTTCGTGGCTTATCACGGAATGCGCCGCTCAAGACCAATACACTAGCGCCATCCAATTGGTTCCTCGTAATGGGAGATACAAGCAACTTGTATCTTATATTTTTTCTATCCAGGTCTTGCTTGACGGTAGAATCAAAACTGCCGTTAGCCGTATCTACAGCCACAAATTGCACGTATTGAATCACTTCGTTTGCGAATGCTGTATGATAAATGGAAATTGCGAAGATTAGGCAGTAAAAAAATTTGATGAATACATGCATGATTAAGTGTGTTACATATTACTAGAAAGAAATGTAAAATATGCTAGACTTCTGTCAACGATTAATTTTTGGAATTTTTGCCACACGCAATTGATTTAACGTCTCCCGTATATTGCTATGTTGTAATGAATACCACTCCGTCCTCACCCCATTCCTTCGCAGCAAGCAGTGCTGATATTGAGTCAGTCGAGCCAGCGGCATGAACAAAATGCGTTCTTCTGGCCAACCAGTCTCAGCAGCGACGGCGAATACCTGGGCGGCTAGGAAGCCGGGTTCGTCGCAGGGTGGGGCTTTTTTCCGCCGAGGTCTCCCATGGTTTCGACCTGTGCCGCTTCCAGCTCCCGGCTTTGATCCTCCAGTCGTTTGAAGGCGATTTGAAAATCCGCAGGGGTGAGGCCACCGCAGAAGATGAGGGCGGATTCGCGGAATCCTTGATCGTGGAACGATGCCCGCACTACTTCTGGCCACGGTGCGCAGTGGGTGAACACAAAGCCCATGATTGCCGACGTGAATTCCGGTGTGCCGTCCGTGGGCGTTTCGCCTTTCACCAGTGGATTGCCAGTTCTGAGGAGCACATCGTAACTGGCCAGCGAGAGCGGGCGCATGGCGTGGCCACCGACGATGGTTTCGACATCATGAAAGGCGGAGGAGAGTAGTTTTTGGCGGTCGGTATCGTTCATGGCTTAGAGGTGGCGTAGGTAGAAATCTTCCACAGAGGGCGAGGCATCGAGGGGGATGAAGGCGATCTTGCCCCGTCGTTTTACACAGGCGAGTGGCACGTCCTGTTTCACTTTGTCCACCAAGCGCTCACGATTCAGCAGTGCGCACTTGATGTAGGCGAAGGGATGCTCTGGGTTGGCGAGATGCCAAGCGTCATTGTGCCATGCCTCGATGAGTGCCTTGGTATCAAATTTTCCGCAATGGCTTTGAGGCTCGAAGAACCAGACGGTGCGCTCTCCACGGATGCCGTCGCCAACGACGCGCACGAATGGCTTCTCGGCAAGCGGGATGCCCACTGCCGTCAATGCAGCGGCAAGACAGGTATTGCTGGTAGCGGTGGAGGAAAGATGTGATACGGCGTTCATAGAGGGATCTCGTTGTCGTTAGGATCAGGCCCCACCACCGGCTGCGAGGAATGGATAGTGGGTCGCGGTGAGGTCGATTTTCTCGAAGTCCTCATTGTTGAGACTGCGGCTGACTTGCATGAGAACCGTCATGCCGCCCGTCTGTTGCAGGTGTGCTGGGATGGCATTCGATAGAGCAAGTGCGGCTCCGATCTTGCCACTGAAGGACGAGGTCTTAGCCACTAGTCCCGAGAGTTTGATTTCGACTTTCTCCTGGTAGAGTGAGAGGCCAATGATTTCTCCGCTCTTGTTGAGCACAGGTTTTTCCTGGTTGGAGTAGTCGAAGGAGAGGTCGGTGATGAGAATTCCCGCTTGATCGTTCGGGATGCCCCAGTTGCCAGTAGTGCCGATGAAAGTCGCAGACATTTGCTGCTGTCGCGATGTCAACTGCATCACACGGCAGACACCACGGCCTCGTAGCTCAGCACGGTTTCACGACCACGAGATTCGTCTGGGGTGGTGACGCTCTCTCGCTCGATCAGGTCATGAAGGCAAAACGATTCGGAATCGAGGTCCAGTTGCATGGTCGCCTTGTCGCGCATGAGTAATACCAGCTTGCCCGCCCACATTGCGTGATCCTCGGCTGAGGTATCATCCACTTGGGAAAACAAGTGAACGTCCAGTTTCACGCGCGCGGTGTGTGGCATGCCGGGTATAGGCTTGGATTCCGTGGGATTGAGAACCACGCATGGGCGTGTGCGGATGTCATCACGGCGAGCGACATGGAAGGGAACGGACTCAGAGATTTCCGCAGGGCGGTGACTGGTCATCCACTCGGCCAGCAATGACGATAAGCGGTCTTCGATCAAGTTGGGCATCTTGCTAGGATGCAGTCGTCAACTGGTGCGAATTCTTCCGGCGAGATCGATGAAAAATTCTCGCGACCAGAGATCGAGTTCACGCGGATCCGGCAAGAATACCCGCACCTCTTCTGCAGCCTGTTGGACATCGACCGCTGCGAAGCGTTCCTCTAGCAATCGCTGTAATATGTCGCCATCGATGAGTGCACCATTCCAGTGACCAGACTGGCGCATTCTTGCGTCGAGATGCAAGAGATTGGGCTCAATCTTTCGTCCGACATACCAGACAAAGTCGTAAAAATCGCGGCCCTTGATTCGTTGCTTCCATCCACGGCAAAGCACGGCATGAAGTTTGCCCGCAAACAGGCTGCCCAAGTCATAGAGTGTTACTTGATAAGGAATGGGGAGAAGTTGTGTGCGAACCTCTGTCTTTGCGTGAGGGGGTGGTTGAATGTCGAGCTCCAGCTTGATCCGGAGTGTCTGATTTTTTGGCAATCGTTGTGCGAGATCGGTTGGTGCTCCGATGTGCAACAAGTTGAGCTGAGTGTTTCCTTTGAGAAATGCCGATTCAATGCCCGTCGCGCGCCCGACAGATTTGGTTTCGGCATCAAAGCGAAAGCCCCATGATTCCAACTCCGTCGCAATCGCTGGCAGGTAGGTTTCCAATCGTGTCGAGTCTCCTTCACGCAGGAGGGTGAAATCGAGATCCTCCGAGAAGCGACGCAGACCATGCATGATGCGCAGCGCGGTGCCTCGATAGAAGGCAGCATGGTCGAAGAACCCTCCGCGCCACAGGCCTAACAGAGCGATTTCTTGAACGACCTCTCGCGCCGCGTTCTGATAGTCAGTTGGCGTTTTCGGCTGGTATTGGTTGAGCATATCCTGAAGTGCTGCATTCATGATTCGATGATGTGATTCTTTTCGGCAAAGCGGAGCAGCCAGCGCACCGATGGTCTGCCATAACCATCGGCACATTCTTGAAGCTGCGAATGATCGAGACCAGAGAGAAGCTCGATGCGCATCGCTTTCCACCAGCGGGCCACATCGGCAATGGAGCGGAAACCCGCTTCACGAGCGATCCGATCCACGAGTGCCTTGGTCGGGCTGGCAATGAGAAAGGGAAGGTCGGAATCCGTCATCCTGTGAATGCCCACAGGATAGACCGACTTGGGGATGGCGAGGTAGCGATAATGACCGAAGTCGTTTTCAAATGATGCGGCACGTTTGATGGTTGCGGAGAGAATTTCGGTTACGCGTTCGGGGATTATTCCGTGCCATGCAAGTGCGGTTTCGAAGCTGATGTAGGATGGCCCGTAGATCGATCCAGCCAAACAGAGAGGCTCAAGATTCAGGCGGCTGGCATAGAGTCCTCGACGCAGTAAAATCAACGCGCCAGATTCGAGTAAACGAGCGATTTTTCCCCGTTGATCTGCGATTCCGCTCAGCGCATGGCGCATCGAGTTGATATCGTAAATCGGCTCATTTAGGATCATTTTCTGCATGATTTCAACGGGAACATTGCCAATATGGCAACTTTCTTGGAAAAATCAAGCATTATCCAACACGACGCCCCAGCGCTCGATTCGTGCGGTCATTGATTTTGCGTAGCGAGGTGGCAAGGGCTTTGCGCAGTCGTCCCGCAGCAACTTCCAATGCGAGACTCACGGTCTTGTAGGTGGTTACGTCATCGATGTAATCGAGATTGTTCACCAGCGTGACCGATGCCTTGTCGCCAGTCTTGATCACCGCACTACCGGGTGCCTGCTTGTGACGAGTCGCCCACTGCACCGCCCCGCGGATCCTCCCACCAATCGATTTGCCCGCATTGATCCATGAGCCTTTCGCAAAGCCGACGCGCTTCTGGATTTTCGCGATGTATGTCTCGCGTGCCTTGGGGCTGGTGACCACTTGCTTCGGCTTCTCACCACCGAGTTGGCCCCACTGATGCAGGTTCGGGTCGAGACGTCCCACGGCAAGGTCATTCCATCCGCTACTCGATTGGCGTAGATTGTTTTCTGCGCGTTTGAAACGTCGATTCTGGATGTTGGCCCAATATCGATCGGCTGACTGCGGGTCAGACTTGCGAAGTTCTTCGTAGGCATCAGAAGGTAACGCGAATACACCGGCGATGTCTTTGGCCACGGCCTCCTCACCGATCTTGCGTGCTTTGTCAGAAAAGCCAAACGGACGTGTGTTGCGGGCGAGCTCCACCGATAGCGCGCGTGCCTCCTGCTTCACGAGTGACTCCACGGTGCGTCCAATTTTTTCTGGGTGACGTCGCAGCAAGCGCACCACATCCGCAGTGCCATCTAGTTTGGCAGTGATACGAACGTCACTCATCGGTGGAGGATAGGCTAAGGGTGAGTAATGGAGATCGAGGATGGCTGCTCACGCGTGTGATGCGATAGATGACACCATCCACTTCCATGCGTTCCCCGAGCTTCGGTAGAGCAGCAGGAAATGCGAGCTTTGGCACACGCA
>JBIIAI010000082.1:0-13101 GCA_044239965.1 Akkermansiaceae bacterium | reverse complement strand
ACTATAGTACTAGCATAAATGGCTGTTTGATTAAAAATCTTTTGCATGCTAGTCAAAAAGTCGTCTGACACACGATCACCGTCAGCATCATTATGAGGAATGAGGCGAAGAAATTCGATCTGGCCAACATGATTCACGGTGGTAACTGTGATGACGCCAGTATAGCTGATGTGGTTGACACTATAACCAGCAGGGTTCATTTCACGGAATGAAATGGGACTGTCCGTGATTTGATTTTTGATGCGCAGTGCTTCTATGCGTATGCAGGTGCCGTCCGTCGTTGTAACAAACGGCTTAGGACCATAGCCTAGTGTCATGCCATTGGCACGAGAGAGAGACTGGATACATTCGTTGCCCAGACCAGGCATGCGAATGCGCTTTACGCTGCCATCATTCACATCCAGCAAATATGCGATACTATGCCAAAACCCGTGTTCAGCATGGTTTTCTATGGATAGGAGCAATTTGCCATCATCGGAGAGACTCTTCAGCGTAACGTTCGCATTGACAGCTTCGATTAGTGGGAACTGACTGCTGGAACCATTCCGTGAAACAATCACCTCAGGTATGGTGATTTGACTTCCATCAGGCTGGCTCAAGGCCGAATAAGAGACCGCTGCTGCATCACCCTGATGATTGATCACATTCCAAGCATAGGGCCCTTGAAGCGTGCTGACGTAAATCCCAGAAGCGTCCAAGACGATGGCAACACCATCACTGCGGCGGTGAATGCGCCGATTGCCATCTGGTGATACAGCTTCCGCGTAGGGTGAGAGTGCTTGGTCGTAGCCGAGTACAGGATAAAAATCAGCATCGTAATGGTTTTGTAAATTCTGTTCAACTGTCGTCCAGGGTATCCAAGACTCCTGCGCTACCTGACTTACCGCATCAGGAATCAGATATGATCTTTCGAAAAAGTAAGAACCATCTGCATTACTCCCATAATATGTCTCTGTGGCAAACCCGTGAACCGCGGTGCTCGCAGAATCAAGATAGAACGAAGGAGATTGATGCAAGACGTTATATAGCTTCCAATCTTCATTGTATGTGTATGAATTTACGTAAGATGGCAGATTTACGGGGGTCGTTGCACCTTGAGTTAATCCATGGTACGCTTGTGTTTGACTGGAAAACAGCAACATGTCCTCGTTTGTGCCTGAATCATACAATGTTTCTCCGGTATGGATGATATTACCAGCATCATTCACGCTATGGAGTGAGGGATACTGACCTGCTTCGTCGGTGAGTATTGTCTCCACCTTGTAATAGCCCGTGGGTGATGTCCCAATCTGTGATTCCCGTAGGTTGGTCACGCGATCCTGATCGGGATCGAGATCTGCATCAGAGGGATCGAGGGGGAGAAAGCCCCAATCGACTTCCCAACCGTCCTTCATCCCATCGCCATCAGAATCTGGGTTGCGAGCATCCGTCGCATACCGAAATTCATTCAAATCAGAAAGACCATCACTATCAGCATCATCTTCTGCATTGTTGGCAAGGTAAGGATTGAAATCGTTCAGATTTTCAAAGGCGTCGGACATGCCATCGCCGTCGGTATCACGATCAGCAGTCAGCAGCAGCTTAACGAGGGCATTGTCTTTCCAAGCTGTTGCCAGCAAACTCCCATTGGAGTTGATGTGTTGCACAGCATCAAGAACGTATCCGGACGAAGGGGGGATGGCTGCATCCAAGGTGTGCGATTTCCCATGGCTCCAAATGATAGGCACTTGACGATATTCAGGTGTATAAATGTGACCAATGCCAAGCGCTTCGCCTGAGTCGGCGATGGAGTAAATCTGAAAAGGTTCATTGTCGTATTCCTGAGGGCTGAGTTGATAATCTGTCCCAACTTGTGGAGGATTCGCGATGAAAGGAACTGTGACAGGATTGCCATTTTTCACTGTGTTGGCTTTGCCTGCGATAAAGCCCGCAGGTGACAGCGCAATGGCCTCGCTATAATTCCCATCAGGTAATGTTCCCAGACTCGTGATTGCGCCGCTCGAAGTCCATGCGACAGCACGCGTTTGCCCCGCATCAGAAAGGGCGTTGCCCACGATGATTGGCGACGACTGATTCGTGATCCCAATGACCGTGGCCCAGCCATCTGAAGCAAAAGTTTGCAGCTGCGTTGTGCTCACTGCTGTTCCCGTTGCGTTGAGTTCCCACAAAACAGCAACAGTTTTGCCAGTTTGATCAATCCCAGCACCTACCGCAAATCCATAGTCATTCACATGAATCATTTGACCTTCTACCAGCGTAACACCTGCTGGACTTGGCAAAACGACGGGAGACCAAGTCTGTGTTTCAGATAATGGCATTTTCCAAATGATGAACTCGGCCACGCTGCCCTCAGACTCTGTAATCCTCAAAGCTGTGAGATACAATGCCGCCGGTGAAAACTTAGCTAATGACAATGACGAAATATCATTTTGCTCGCTTGAGCCTGACAAAGAAATGAGATTCGCCGCAGGAGATGCCCAGTAGTGAAACTCACAATGACTTCCGTATGTCTGTCCCAAATACGCGCCACTGGCGGCTGATGCAATGGCACTGCATGGAGAAAGTGTTGCAGAATCAGGGTACGTCACAAAAGAACCACTTTCGCTGCCAAAATCCTTACGCCACACTGCCGGAATTTGACCACCACTATATCCAGCCGGTGTCACGCAGAAAAATAGGTCATCACGCATGCTTGGATCGAGCGGGAGCAAGCAAGTTGCTGCGTTGCGGCCCGCGCCCAGTTGCGCTTGCAAAATTGTTGGATAGAGTGTGTCGGCGAATGGTCCCGGTTGATGAATTCGATATGATGGTGCTCCGCGGTGATCGGTGCCCAGTTGAAATTCTTTGAGATTACTGAAACCATCACGATCAAAATCCATTGCAGCATCCGCTGGGTCGAAATAATCCATCGCATTTGCATACTCCCATGTATTTGGGATTCCGTCGCCATCGCTATCGATTCCCTCGCGCATGTCGATCTCTTCGCCATTCTCATCGAACACGGGCGCAACCGTGGGATTGGTACCGAGTTTGTATTCTGCAAAATTGTTGAGTCCGTCGCCATCTGAATCATCTAATGAATCGTTTAGCTCAGGATTAAAGCCATAAAGCATTTCCCAATCATCAGGGAGCTCATCACCATCACTGTCTTGATCGGGAGTGAGGATGGTGATGGTACGATTGTTAAAAGCAATCTGCCCATGATCGCTTAGCTTGCAAATCGTTGCATATGAAGCACCCAAACTAAATTGAGAAAGTGGTGCGCTCACGCCGTCTGACCACAGGTAATTGACGCCATAGCTCGCGCTCAGGACCTGCTTTTGATTATTAAATCCTCGGATGGTTTGTGTTGCAGGCATCAATTTATAGGAACCATCATAGACAAATGCTCCCTGGTTATAATCAGAGTTTGTTTCAGTTTCGAAATTTCCTTCGTAGTAGCCGTAATCCTGTGCGGTAGCTGTAGTGAAAGAATAAAGCCCAATAAACTCACCCCAGTCATTGACACTCGCAAGATTACGGCCAATTTGGGAATCGAATCCATTCCACATAGCGTAGGTGTTATCAGCATCATCAATTTTGAAGAAGATAAAATTGCTATTAAATCCAGCATCTCGTCGGAAAACATAATTGACTTGAGTAATACTGTCAGTTGCGTAAGAGAACTCATGATTCGCGCTGATTCCATTTGCCTCATAAGGGTCAACGTCTCCAAATTCATCGAAATAATCGTCAGGGTATGTAAAGGTTACGCTCTGCCAATCCAATGAGGAGAAGTCAACATTAGGTATTTAGATTTCTGTATTTGTGCTATTCCATAATTCATCGAAAGACAGTTCAGTGAGATACAGCATGCCTTCAGGAATTACAAGAAACGTTTTTGCGCTTTGCGTGAAAGGATCAATAACAGTGCCAACAAATTCCCCATAATCGTTTACATCTAGGTATGCAGGATTTACCCAAGTAGCAGCAATGGGAGAGAAGGAACGTTTTCTGTGATCTGCCGGAAAGCGAGCGCCGCTGGGACTAGATGCGTATATTGAATATCCCGTATTACTAATTTTGATAGGAATCCGTTGGAGTGGAGTAGCCGACGTAGGGTTAATTACATAAGGCGCAGCTGTGCCAGTAGTTGAAGTGGCAGAAGCAGGACTCCAAATGAACCCTTTGTAACCAGAAAGCGAATAGTAGCCTGCGACCTGACCGGCGGCATTGATATCCAAACAATTGAACGAAGCTGACACTCCAGCTGGTGGAGTAATTTTGGCCCATGTTTGATTCTGGGGGCGATACAAATAAAACTGATACGAACTCGTTATTGCCCCCTCTAAAACACCATTAACTCGGATTAACAGGTATCCGTTCGAAGCTGCCTCAATTAAAGTCAGGCTAGGCGGCAATATGTAACCAGAAGGAGCGACAACAACGGAAGTAGTATATTTGCCCAAAGGATTTCCATAAGTGCCGCTGCTTGAGACATATACTTGGTATTCTTGCAATGCTGTTAAGCCATCGAGATCGAAGTCTCTGTCTTTGTCAGTTGCGTCATTGGGGTTATGAGAGAACTGCGTTTCCCAGTCATCGGCAATGCCATCTTCATCGGCATCGATGATCGCTTCTCCCGAACCGATGCTTTCTGATACCGGCAACTCATGTGTAGGTAACTCGATGATTTCCTCCTCACCGATCTCTTTCGGGATGTAAGTTTTATGCTGAGCAGAATGGATGGTTAAAGCCAATACTGCTCCGAGAAAAACTCCGAATTCTAAGTAGTGCAACAACTTACTTGGATACTTCGCAAGTCTAAGAGATACTCCTTTGGTTGACGAATCATTCCTGGGTTCTTTATTCATGACGTTTAGGGGGACGACTTTTTAACGAATGATCCACAACTAACAGAATCGTTTTTCATGGCAAGAAATATTTTTCATATTTTTTAAAATCCTAGAAAGATCAAGCCCATTAGCTGTGGGCAATTACCTCATTCTGTTTGGTTTGCAAAAATAACGGAGTTTTCGCGCACCCGTAACCATTACGTTAAGTAGCAATTTCTTCTTTTGGGAATGCCGATCTTGTCAACGTGCATTTTCCCACTTGGCGGAATCGCGATTTGCGTTTAGCTTGCGTGCCTGCATGCACGCATTCTCCTACATCAACGGCCAACTCCACTGTGAAAACGTAGCTCTCCAGAATCTTGCCGAAGAACACGGCACGCCTCTGTATGTCTATTCTGCTAACACGATTGTCGATCACTTTCAACGTCTCGATCAAGCACTTGCCAGCATCGATCACGAGGTCGCTTTCGCCGTCAAGGCCAACTCAAATCTTTCCGTGCTGCGCCTTCTTGCTCAGGCAGGGGCTGGCTTCGACATCGTCTCCGGTGGCGAACTTTTCCGCGTCATCAAAGCTGGTGGCGATCCGGCACACTGCACCTTCGCCGGTGTTGGTAAAACCCGCGAGGAAATCATCTACGCTCTGCAGAACAACATCTATTGCTTCAACGTTGAGTCCGAGGCCGAACTCGCCTACCTCAATGAAGTCGCCGCCGAGCTTGGCGTGATCGCCCCTGCCGCGGTGCGCGTCAACCCGAACGTCGATGCCAAAACGCACAAGTACATTTCTACCGGCAAGTCTGAGAACAAATTCGGCATCGACTTTGATGCCATCGGCGCCCTCTACGATAAAGCAGCCAGCGAGTGGAAAAACGTTCGCATGCGCGGTCTGCAAATGCACATCGGTTCACAACTGACTTCCGTAAAGCCCTTCGTCGAGGCCGTTGCCAAGGTCAAGCCCCTCGCCCTATCGCTCAAAGAAAAACACCAGATCGAATTTTGGTCGATCGGTGGTGGCATCGGCATTGTCTATCACGACTCCCTCGCCTCCGGCAATCCCGCTTGGTGGGCTGGGCAAGAGGCTGAGACCAAACCGCTCAGCATCGAGGAATACGGTGCTGCTGTGGTGCCGCTCCTGGCTGATGTCGGGCTGAAAATTTTGCTCGAACCCGGTCGCTACATCGTCGGCAATGCAGGCGTGCTACTCACCCGTTGCCTCTATGAGAAAAAAGGCAGCGCCAAGACCTTCAAGATCGTCGATGCCGGCATGAACGACCTCATCCGCCCCGCTCTTTATGAAGGGCACCACGAAATTGCCCCCTTGAACGAAAATAGCGGCGCACTCGTCACCGCCGATGTCGTTGGCCCGATCTGCGAGAGTGGCGACTTTTTCTGCCAAAATCGCGAAATGCCCGACTTCCAACCTGGCGACGTCATCGCACTGCTATCCGCAGGCGCCTACGGATTCGTGATGGCCAGCAACTACAACACCCGCCCGCTTCCCGCCGAAATCCTCGTCGATGGTTCAACGTCAAAAGTCGTGCGTAAGCGCCAAACTCTCGAAGACGTCATCGCTGGCGAATCTTAATCCTATAATCCTAAATAGGAAAATTAAATTGTTAAACATAGCCATTTTAACGACGGATTTAACTGATTTAACGGATAAGACTATTACAAATAATCGGGATTTTCGACTCGCTACAAAGTAAATGAGTGATCAGTTCATTCCTCTTAAAAAATCAGTATAATCCGTAAAATCCGTCGTTTCAATTTTCCTATTTAGGTTAATAAGGGGAAAGGATTGCAAATCCCTTCTCCCTATTCCCATCAGAGAGCCTGCATGGATGCGACTAAAAGCCCCGCGCCGCTTCCAGTTTTGGCGGATACGGGGAAAATTTTCGGCTTCACCTTGGTCCACAACGCCATTTCGTTTTCAAACAACTCGATGTTTTTCTTCACAGCATTTGGCTTGGCTTTGTCGATTTTGTTGAACACCAGCGCAAACGGAATGCCATACTGAATCAGCCACTCGATGAATTCCATATCAATCTTTTGCGGGGGAATGTTCGAATCAATCACCACATAGACACACGCAAGCCCTTCTCGTGCAGAGATGTATTCCGCAATCACATCGTGGAAAAAATCGCGCCCCTCCTTGATTTTCGCATATCCATAGCCGGGCAAGTCCACCAAGCGCCATTTTTTGTTGATCACAAAATAATTGATCAGCTTCGTGTGACCAGGCGTGGCCGATACCTTGGCGAGATCTTTTTTTCCCGTCAGCATATTGAGCAAGGACGACTTCCCGACATTGGATCGACCAATGAAGGCACATTCCGGCATCGTCACCTCGGGGCATTCCGCCAATGTCGGCGCGCTCATTTCAAAAGTTGCAGTCTGGATTCGCATAGCAAAATAATCGATCACTCGCCGCTTGGCAAGGCACTTGCAGCATTCACCGATTCGCCACTGCTTGTCAACTGACAAAGCAATGCAACTAACGCTCCGGCAACAAAATCACCGGTTTCAATTCCGTTCCCCACACTGTCCCAGTGCCTGTGTCGAACAAAGTCTGAGGACCGACTCGAACTTTGTTATATGAATCCAATCGCTCACTGCGCGCAGATCCATCGACACGGAGGTAGACTCCACGCCAGTCATGGCTTTTCGCTTCGCATGCCCCCGATGTATCGACCAATGGCGTCGCCAGAATGGGAATGCCGCCGTTGTCGCTTGTGCTTAGGCCTCGCACTTTCCCTTTTTCCTCTACCAAAACATAGGAGAATCCACATTCTCCTTTTTGCAAAATCTCGCTTTGCGGTGAAATCTCATTGTCAGGTTTCTTTTTGCTAAAGCGATTATCATAGGCATAGAAAATATCTTCACTTTTCGTAAAACCTCCCGCAATCAACTGGCCTAGATAATCATTTGCGTGCGGACCACGCCAGGTATTGAGATAATTTTCCATCGCGGCCGTTTCGTCATCGGGAAATTTGCCATAGTCATTCTCGAAATCCATCAAAACCAGGTAGATCTGCTTCGAGTTGGAAATTGCATTCGTCATATTTGTTTTTTGGGGAGATTTGATAATGGCTGGTGTCGATATAACAGCAAAGAGCAAAACGCAGATAAAAACTAAGGCGAACGAACACTTCACCAGAAATTTACGATCCGTTTCGCGGCGGAGATGCTCTTGCTCTTCAGCAGCAACCACCGCGTCTTTTTCCTCCAGCAAATTTCGCTCTCCCATGTTTATCACTCTAGCAGATCGAAGTTCCTTGCCAAGAATATTCCCCGACTCTTCGATGGTAAACAATTGAATTTACCAAACAAAGTAAGCGATCAGAATCAAAGATTCGACCAAGGCTTGCACCCCTTCTCCTTATTGGACTGGGTGCCAGGTGGTTTTGCACTCGATGAAATCGCGAATGTGATAGAGACCTTGGGCCTTGCTGGAATACCAGTCGCAGCGATCTTCGCTCGGGAACAAAGTGGTGCGCTTGACACTGCTGGCCGCACCGCGCTGGAGCTCCGTGCGCTCTGCCTGATTCGCGACAGCAGAAATGCCGCGCAGGTGATCGTGCGTGGCAAATGTGGGAATGAGGTCTTTGCGCTCGCTGGTGAGAATGTTGATGACGCCACCGGGAAGATCGCTAGTGGCAAGCATTTCTCCTAACAGAATCGCGGGATACGGATGCTTCTCGGATGCCATGGCGACCACGCTATTGCCGCTGGTGATGATCGGCAGAACGAGCGAAAGCAAGCCAAGCAAAGGAGCTTCCGAAGGTGCGATCACGCCGATCACGCCCATGGGCTCAGTGACGGTGAAATTGAAATGCGCCGAGGCCACGGGATTAACGCTGCCGAGCAGAGCTTGGTATTTATCGGTCCAGCCGGCATAGTGCACGATGCGATCAATGCTGGCGGCGACTTCTTTTTCGGCATCGGATTTGCTAGTCCCATCGAGCGCGATGGCCGCTGCCATTTCCGTGCGCCGAGCCTCTAACATTTCGGCAAGGCGATACAAAATTTGCCCACGATTGTATCCACTGCGCTTGGCCCAGCCCGCTCCAGCTTTGGCCGCAGCTTCTACGGAATTGCGCAGATCCTTACGCGAACAAACGGGCATGTTTGCGAAAAAATTACCCGTGTGATCATGCCAAGCGGCAACTTTTCCGCTCTCGGAACGAATGAACGCTCCGCCAACATAGCACTTGGGAGTTTTGGTAATGATCAAGCGTGACATGGTATGGTGAAGATTGGCAACACACGAGTGATAGCAGAAAGTGCTCGGGGAATGAAGTTTTTAGTTTTGAAAATGGAATCGATCAGGAGAAACGTTTACTCTTCACTTTCATCAACAGTTTCATCGCGTTGGTAGATCGGGAGTTGGCGATAGGGCACGGTGAAGGCAAGGACCATGATGGAGGTGCCGTAGATGCGACCTGCTTCGCTGCTGTTCCAAGAACCATCGTCGTTTTGTTTTTTCAAATACGTCTCATACATCCAGTTGGCGTATTCGTTCCAGTAGCGACCACCAATTTGAAAGGTACCTTGGGCATTGTAGTAGTTGCCGTAAAATTCAAACTGATCACCGGGGAGATCGCGGTAGGTCTTCATGACGTAATCGGCGGCGAGCACGGACTCGGGCTTGCCGTGTTGACCGCAAAGTTCCAGACACAGCAATCCCATGCCGGTGAGTGAGCGCGCATGATCTTCATAGTCGGTGTACCCAAAGCAACCCTTCTTTTTGTGCTGGTGGCGTTTGAGGTAATCGACGGCTTGTTGGATGGCCTCATCGGGGACGGCGGCACCATTCAGTTTGGCAGAGCGCAGCGCCATGAGCGCCCAACCGCTGCATGAGGTATCGCTATCGCGCGAGCCGGGATGATAGCGCCAACCACCGCGATTGCGTTCATCTTTATTCACGGCTTGAGCACGGAGAATCAGTTGCAGGGCCAGTGGGAGACAAACGTTGATTTTTTTCTGTCGAGTCGGATCGCACATGCCGCTGACTTCGGAGAGAAACAGTGTCGCAATGTTATGGGCATACATCGGACCACTGCCAGCGTGGCCTTTGTGAAAGAGTCCATCGGGCTTTTGATTTTTGAGAATGAAGTCGATGCAGCGGTTGATGGTATCGGCATACGGCCCTTCGGTGGGAAGATGTCCTTTCGACAAAAAGGTCATGCCAACGAGTGCTGGTATGCCGGTGGATTCACCGAAGTTTTCGGGAAAAGAGCCATCGGGCTTTTGCACGCGCGATAGGTATTCGAGCGCTTTTTCCACGGCGGGATCAACGCGGTCTTGCCACTCGGCAAACACAGGATCGAGTTCTTCCTGAGCAACGCAGGGCATGGGCGTCAAGGCGCAGGCAGCAAGAGAGAAGAGCAGGAGAAAATGTTTCATGGCGATGGAGGTGATTTTTTCGAAGACATGCTCTGGAAGTAGCCTTTGACGAGTTCACGGTATTCTTCAGGGATGGAGGAAGCGCCGCCAGCCCCGACGTCGGAGCGCAGGTTGGCTTGGATTTTCTCCCAATCCGCAGCACTGATGCCGAGCTTGGCGAGCTCAGGTGGCACACCGGGATCGGCCTCTTGAGGTCGCTCGCCAGCGATGGGATCTTGACCAGGTTGCTGGCCGGGTTGCTGCGCAGGTTCGGGCTGGCCGAGTTGACCAGGTGCCTGTGATGGCTGATTGCCTTGCATCTGCGAGCGTGCCGAACGGGCGGCCTGTTGCAATGCTTGTGCCGCTTGTTGGGCTTGTTGAGCGGCCTGCTGAGGCTCTGCATTTTCGCTCGCCTGAGAGGCTTGAGAAAATGCCTCGGCGAGGTCTTGCGCAGAAGCTTGCGCCTGCTGTTGAGGAGTCGGTTGTTGGGATGCTTGTTGCGCGGCTTGGCTCATCTCGGCAGCCGCTTGGGTGAGTGCCTCGGCACTGCGCTCAAAACTTTGTTGTGCTTGCTGGTGTTGCTGAGCGGCTTGATTTTGTTGATTTTTCCCTGCCTGTTCAGCGGCTTGCGATGCTTGGGCACTGCCTTGCTTGCCTTGTTGCTCGGCCTGCTGCATGGCACCCGATGGTTGTGCTTGGGGCAATGCCGCGATGTCTTGGGCGAGTTCTGCCGCGCGCTCCGCTTGTGCCTGTTGGAGTGATTCTAGGGCTTCAGCTTGATTGCCCTGAGCGAGAGCTTCCAGTGCCTCGGCGACATGCTCTTGGCGCTCGCTGAGTTTCTCAAGGGCCGCCGCTTGTTGCTCCGCTTGCGCTTGTTGTTGCGCCATCTCTTTTGCCTGATCGGCTGCTTGAGCAGGCGTGGATTCATTCGCTTCGGACGCTCCTTGTTCACCCTCAGCGGCAGCAGTTTCATTCGCAGGCTCTGCGGCATTTTCATCAGCTTGTAGCGCGGCATTTTGCGCGGCTTGCTCGGCAAGTTGTTGGGCTTGCTGAGCTGATTTTTCGAGCGATTCTTGCGCTGCGTTCGCAGACTCGGCAGCTTGTTCGTTCGATTGCTCATTGGCCGCCTCGGCGACTTTTTCCTGAGCTTGCTGTGTAGCATTTGCGGCCTCGGGCAACTGATCGGCGAGCTCACTGCGTTGCTCACGCGCTTGATCCAACTGCGCGGCGGTATCTTGCGCGATGGCCTCCTGCTCACGGGCAAGAGCTTGTTGCAAGGCTTGTTGCGATTGCTCAGACAATTGCTTCTCGGGTTGTGCAAGTTCTTGCGCTTGTTGCTGAAGTTGTTGTTGAGCTTGGGCTTCTTGTTTGGCGCGCTCGGCGAGTTCTTGCGCTTCTTCGGCTTGCTGTTGCAGAGCTTCCGCCATGGCTTGTGGTTGCTCAGCGAGCTCTTGGCGAATTTGCTCTTTCAGTTGATCTTGTTGCTGCTGCCACTGTTGTTGTTTTTGCTGCTGTTGCTGCGCTTCTTGCGATTTCTCGCTCGAAGACTCGGGTGTTCGTTGGGCGAGTTGCTGCGCTTGACGTGCGACTTCTTGTTGACGCTGAGCGAGCTCCTGAAGCTGAACGAGGTCTTGGACTTTCTCGCTGTCCTTTTGCATTTCCTGCTTCACTTGCTCCAGTTTTTTGATCGAATCTTCGGCTCCATCGCGGGCTTGCTGCATTTTTTGCATGCGCTGATCGGCATCATCTTGCAACGGTGCATTTTCCATATTCTCGCGACTTTGTTGCATTTTCTCGGCGGCTTGCTTGAGCTCACTGGCGAGTGGGGCGTGAACGCTTTCCTGCATGTCTTGCGCCAGCTCATTGATTTTCTCTTGGGCGTTGGCAAGCTTCTCTGCAGCTTCGGTTAGATTTTTTTCGGCATTTTCCGATAGCTTCGCCTGCTTGACTTCTTCCTTGTGCCAGTCCATGCGTTCGCGTGCTTCACGCACTTCTTGGATGGCTTTGTCGATCTCTTGCATTGCACCCTCATGCTGTTGTCGCAACTCCTGACGCACCAACGACTCAGCATTTTCATCAATACGGATTTGCACCCATTCGGAATACCCAATGCCGGGGCCCGAACGCTCGCTTGGTTTCGCATCTTGCGCTTTGACGCGAAGGCGAAACTCACGAGCACCACCCATGCGGGTCATCAAATCACCCACAGAAAGCTCGCAGCCACCACGATAGCGCGGGGGCTTGGAACCATCGACCAGCGGTGGCAAATTTTGCCCCAAGGCGAGAGTTTTTTCTTTGCCATCATTGAGCTCGATGGCATTGCGAACTAGGGAAAAGTCTTCGGTGATTTCGTAGCGGAGCTCAAGGATTTCATCCATGCGGAGCTTGAGTTCTTTTTGCAAGGGGCTGAGCAAAACCACCTGAGGCGGAAGATCCTCGCGTATATCGATGACAACATGATGGAGGTCAAAATCACGACCAAGTCGGTGCTTTCCCCGAATGATCAATTCATGCAAGCCGGGCTCTTCCATGGTCCATTGACAGTCCAGTTGGCTGATGCCTGATGCCGTAGTAATGGTCGCATCGGCTAAGACTTTATCTTGAGAAATGATCTGCACGGCTTCGATGGCAGTATTCGTTTGGCTGAGCAATCGGAAGCGAGAACCGCTGACGGCGCTGTGTTGCTCGGAGAGAGGTTCATTGTGGGCGATCAATCCCAAATACTCGGGCGGAGTGATCTCGAGTTGAGCATCCACCAATGTGGGAACCGGCCAAACAGTTACGCTGTAAGCATCGCTTTCGGCGCGACCAGCTCGCAGCTTGTAACGAAAACTTCTGCTCACAGGATTGAGCTCATAAAGAAACTCATTGCCTTGGCGCG
>JBIIAI010000140.1:0-7890 GCA_044239965.1 Akkermansiaceae bacterium | reverse complement strand
AACTACGGCCAGCCATGCAGCGAACATCGACCATCGCAGCCACAGCGGCAAGGGCGAGAAAAACCAATCGAGCGCCATCATTACCAGCAAGCCAAGCAACGCGGTGGTCAATACCATCGCACAAGCACGAGTCCACTGCGTGCGGCGAATCTGCTTTTTCAATCGGCCAAGTGTTTCATGAACTGAGGCCAGTTTATTGTTGTCGTTCATCATCGTATGCCATCGTTAGGGAAGACCACCAGCACGGCGCATCATCCATTCTATCGTCAAAACCAGTGCCAGCAAAGCCAACACGCCTATGTGATCCCAAAGAGAAATTTCGCGCAGTTCCTGCTTCTCCGCTTTATTGCGAAGGAAAAGTTTGGGCAACTCCGCTGCTTGATCCAAACGAGATACCTTGCCACCAGACAAACTCGCAATGGTTTCTAACAAGGGCAAATGCAGGGTTGTCTCCGCCATTTCCACTGGACCGCGCGAGCCCACCACACGAATGCTCGTGCCGACCTCTGACAAACCATCCGCTGCGCGCGCTGCATCGACAGCCTCACCGCGAAGTCGGATCTCGTAACGCCCCGCATGATCTCGCGGTGCAAATGTCGCTTCATACAGTCCGTTCGAATCCGCCACGGCCTGCAACGCGATGGTATCCACCACCGCTCCATCCTTCAGCAACTCCGCTTGCATTTCCGCATTCTCTACGGGGGCCATTTTATCATCGCGCAGGCGAGCCGTTACTTTCACCGAATCATCCGGTGTGTATGTCAATTGATCCGTACCCAAGCGCACTTGCTGAGCACCAGCGCGCAAGGTCGGCCCTGCACCCCAACGCACCAAATTGCCCCAAAATCGATGATGAAATACATCACCAGCTCCCTCGCGCAAACGCCATGTGCGATCGGTCAATAGCAATGCCACTTTGCCCTTGCCCGTCTGGCGCGTCACCAACAATGCCGACTCCGCTTGACGTTGTTTGCGCAGCGCAAGATCAGCTAGCGCATCTGTTAGATCAGCACCACTGGCCGCAGCACGAGCTTGCTCTTTGGGAGCCTCGGCTAACAAAACATCTGCGCCTTCTTTCACCGAATTGATCGGATGCCGCCACGCCAATGTCGGAAAGCCTGCCCACACCTGTTCATTGCTGCGCTCACCTGTCGCCTGCTGCGTGACGGCATGGGATGCTCCTTCGGGAGTCAACATCCAACGAAATTCCCGTGCATCCGTTTGGAAATATTCGCGATTGCCCCACTCCATTTCCGCAGGCACCAGGGCACGAGCTTCTTCAGCCACCAAGGCATGAGGCATCGAGCGTGGACCCGCAATCATCACCAGCAACGCAGCACGCTCATTCACACAGCGCGAAATGATTTGCCACGTCGCGGCATCGATCGCTTCTGCTTCCACGTCGCCTAAAATGATCACATCAAACTTCTGCCACTCCGCCTCGGTTTCCGGCAATCGAGTCGCTTGTGCTTCTCCAAAGGCACGACCTGCCGAAGCCGCCACTGAGGGCATGCTTTGGCCTGCAATTTCATCAGGATGCAGCAGCACGTATTGCAAATGCACCGATTTATCACGACCATAAAACAGGTTGCGCAAATAACGAAATTCCCAACGCGGAAAGCTATCGACGACTAACACATTGGTGCGGGCATCGGTGATCGATGTCTCAAACTGCCATGCATTGTTATCGGAAAATTTCTCACCTTCCAGCGCAGCAATGCGGATCTGGTAATCACCCACTCCATCCTCTTCGGGCAAATGCACAAAGCGCATGTCTTCGCGATGATGCTCCTGGGGAATCGTTAGTTCACGCTCTTCCAAGACTTTCTCTCCACGCAGCAATTCCACCTTGGCTTTTTTGCCTTTGTAACCATCGAACTTCACCTTCGCCGCAATGCGCATGCGATCGCCCAAATGCATCGCCTCCGGTGCCTCCACCGATATCACAGCGGCATCCATCGGCGGCTTCTCACTGCCCACCGCTAGCACACCGACCGGCGCATCCAGAATCCCAAATCTCCGCGCCACATCCTCGACTCGCTCAGGGCGATTGTGACGACCATCACTCACCAAAACTACGCCTGCCAATTCATCAGGCGGCACTTCTTCTAACACATGCGAAAGTGCGGCCGCAAGATCCGTTGCATCCGCCCAACCATCGGCGGAGGCACCCGAGCCATCACGCACACTGCGCGCAGCACGAATCGTCCGCACTTTCATCGTCTCGGATAAAATTTCGATCACCTTAGCATCAGCCAGTGATTTTTCGGCCAGAGCCTCACGCGTCTGCTCGGTGCCGTCATCTTGCAGCTGCATCGAGGCGGACTGATCCATCACCACGATCACCTGACGATCAGGATGATGGGTGATTTTCTGAATCCACGTTGGCTCTAACAAAATCCACAACAAAATCGCCAACGCCAGCAAGCGCAAGCCTAACAAAATCCTTCCTCGTTTCACCGTCACTGCACCGCGCTCATAACGATAGAGCCAAACAATCGCCTCAGCCACTACCGCCGTCACCAGCGCAGGACACCACAATGGCCAATTCGGGGAAATGCGCAGCACTTTTGCCAACAAAAACAACAAGCCCCACAGTGCCAAAAACACCACTACACCGCGCACCAATGCCTTCATCGCAGACCTCCTCTCCATATCGTATCATCGCCAAATTCCACCCGCACCTCTTCACCCGCTCGCCGCGACTTCGACACCCACCGCGCAAGCACACACTCTAACACAAAAAATGCCGCCGCCGCCAATGCCAGCCAGCGCGCGATCTCACGACCAAAACCTTTGCCCTGCAAAACCGCCAGCACATCTGCCGTCGATTGCGGCCACAACAGATCGACGTGGCTTGCCATCAAGGCCTTGTCATCTTCATTCATCGACGTGAAAACACTCTCCTCGGGATCACGCAGCACGGCGACAGGCACTACTTCGCCTTTTTTCACTCCACTCAATTCTTCTAACAATTCATCGGCATGCACTTGATAAATGCCAGGCATCGCCGAGCCCTCAATCTTCAGTTCGCGACCGCGCCGACCCGCCAAAATTGTTGCCTCTCTCGGCAGTCCACGTGGATCAACAACGCGCATCGGTTCACGTTCTTCCACCTCGGGAATCCACGCCATGCGCGGAATCAACTCACGCTTGCCACCCGGAGCTTTCCAATACAATCGCACATAAGCCGCACCCCATTCCTGCTCATAGCGCAACTTCACGGGCACACCTTTTCCTGCCTCTAATGCCACACGTCCAAGCTCATGATCTTCCGCATCCGCTTGCCACACCGGACCATCGCCCACATTCATGCGCAGCGATTCATTGACCTCCGCTTCGAATTCATAGTCCCCCGTCACCGGCGGCACCAAGGTCGCTTTCCACGTCACGATGTATTGATCACGCGGCACATTTTTTCCGGGCGATTGATTGGTCCAGTCAAAGTCCACCGTCGCATCAGTGCGCTGCAACAAGACTTTGCTGTTTTTTTCGTTACTACGTTCATAGTAGCCTGTCAATCCACCACCCGCTTGATCCAATGCGACACTGGGACTCCATAGCGACGCTACGTTCCAATTCATACCACCACCCGCGGCCCAACTCACCCACTCGTGAATGAAGGGCAAAAACGATTGCCGCGCGGGGAAATTTCCTGCTCTCGCGTCAAAGGCACAGGTGCTCAGCATCACCCGACCACTTCCATACAACCGAGTCGCAAGAAAGGCATCACCATTGCCAAAAGCCGCAGCCAGCACTCCGTGCTCGCGCGTTTCACCCACAGCACGCCAACGCTTGACCACCGCATCGGCCAGATCACTGCGTTTTTGAAACAAGGCCATCGATTCATGCACAAAGGTCGCAGGCGCAGGCGATACCCCTTTGACATCGATTTTTTCCTCGCCCAATTCCATCGGCAGCAGCGGACCATCCAAGCTGCTCCATGGATTGTAAAATCCCGGTTCAGTCCGCGGCCCCGCAATGACGATCAAGCCGGCTCCACTCTGCACCCGCGCCGCGATCAATGCCGCCAAACGCTCGGGCAAGCGCGGCACATCGGCTAACACAATCACCCGGGCTTGTTCCAAATCCTCCGACTTCACCTGCGCCGCAGGCACCACACGCGGATCCATCAGATACCGCTCGCCCGCCGTTTTCCCTTGCAAAACCGCTGCGCTGGGAGCCAAGGCCAAAGCGGTGTAGCCCGATGCACGATCAAAAAACGAGCCCGAGGGATTGCCATCGATCAACAACACCGGCAGTTGCTCCTGCACGTTCATCACCATCTCCCATCGATTGTCCACCGCGAGATCATCCGTCGCCTCCACGCTCGCGCTGACCACATGCGGGCCGACTTTTCCAAAGCGATGCCGCAGCTCGACCCAGGTGCTTTGTCCTGGCATCAAGAGTCCCACCGCTGCCGTGCCGACTTTTTTCTGATCGACCAAAAACGTCACCGCACCCGGCGTCACCACATTCACTCCGGTATTGATCACCTCGGCGCGCAAGGTCACATCGCGATCCGTTCCGACTACCGTGCGCGATGTCGCAAAGGACCGCAATGCCACATTCACCAAGGCATTTGGCTCGCCGAAATTCCGCACCAACAGCTTCGGCTGCGTCGGCAGACCATCCCAGGCCTTGTCCAAGCGATCCCATGCATCCGGTTCATCCAGCCGCCAACCACTGCGTTGCGAGTCGGTGAAAACAATCATCTCCTTGGTCGCATTCGTGCCCTGCGCGAGTGCCAGCGTTGCCACACCCAGCGCCTCATGCGCACGAAACGAGCCGCCCATCGGCGTGAGTCCATCTAGCACTCCCAGCACATCCGCCCGATGCGTTAACGGCGATGCTGTCATGGCTTGGGGTGAAGGACCACCTAGCACCACCAAAAATGCCGTGCCGCGCGGCGCTTCACTGACGACGGATTTTGCTTCCTCGATCGCCAACTGAAACACCGTCTTGCCACCGCGCATCAACTCCATCGACGCCGAGGCATCGATCACCAAGGCCACATCGCGACGCCCACTGGCCTCGAATCGTCGCAGATTGAAAATTTTCTCCCAATAGCCTAACGAAAGGGCCACCAGGCACAAGAAAACGGCAAGACCTCGTGTCAACCAACGCGCACGCTTGCCACTGAGCACAAACGAGGCACCGGCGAGGGCAACACCTAACAAAGCCGCAGGCAGCACAAACATCCATGGCACCTGCGAATCGGGTGTCAAAAAGGGCCGCGCAATCGCTAAAGCCACCAAGGCGAGCAGCAAACACCGCGCCGCCATCAACAACAAGTCCTCCCACTCCATGCGCCGCCTGCGCACCGAAATCGTGTCCATCAAGAAGCGCATCGCGCCCCAGTCCATGGGCTTCGCCGCCTGCCTACGCATCAAGTGAATGATGATCGGGATCGACACCGCCACCAAACCCCACAACATCCATGGATGAAAAAACAACATCTACTTCCTCCCTCCCAAATAGCGCAACAAGGTATCGCGCAATGGCGTTTTCGTATTCACCGGCACATAGTCCGCCCGCATTTTCCCACAAGCCCCATCGATCCGTTTCACAAAATTTCGGACTTTTTCCAAATACGCGGCACGCACCGCCTGCGGATCGATGCGTAGCATTTCAGCCACTCCTTCGAGATCGCGAAAACGCTGAAATTTTTTGAACGGAAACGTCAACTCTTCCTCGGCGAGCAGATGAAACAACACCAACTCATGCTGACGATAGTCGAAGTGATGCAGCGCCTCGATGATCTTATCGGGGTCATCAAACAAATCACTGATCACCACCACCAAGCCCCGTTTCGGAATTCGCTCCGCCACCCGATGCAACACCGCACCGCAATCTGTATCCTTGCCCGCCTTCGTCTCGTAGAGCTCTTGCAAAATCCGCCGCACCTGACTCGGCCTACTCCCCGCACGCACAAAACTCCGCACCTCCTGATCAAAGGTCGTCAAGCCCACGGCATCGCCTTGCTTGATAAACAAATACGAAAGCGCTGCCGCCAAATGTTTCGCGTAAGCCAGCTTCGAGAGCGGCACACCATCGACCTGCGCTGCCTCATCGCCCGTGTATTCCATCGAGCCCGAGACATCCACCACCAACATCGTCCGCAAGTTGGTCTCCTCGATGTATTGCTTGATCACATGACGATCACTTTTCGCCATCACCTTCCAGTCGAGATTCTTCGGATCATCGCCCGGTGCATACTCGCGATGCTCCGCAAACTCCACCGAGAACCCCTTGTCCGGCGAACTATGCCGACCGCTGAGAGTCCCCTGCATCCGCTTCCGCGCATACCATTCTAGGCGCCGCATCACCCCCATCGTCTCCTCCGGCAAAAGCTTCATGCAATCCGGCAATTTCAGGGCATGTTGAGGTGAATCCATGGAAGAAAAATACGCAATCTCCCCCATACGTCAGCAAGCAGCCTTTCTTATCAAGTCATCTGCGAGAAAATTTTCGGCTTTGTCAGCAGGCAACACACAACGCAACACGCCATGATCAGCAACGATTCAAATCTTCTATCCCAACGGGATTGTGTCACAAAGCCCAGGGTTGTGGCAGCATGCCGCTACCCTGGGAAACTATCCCCCAATCACCTCACCAACCCCAACGGGGTTGCGTCCGCGGCATCGGCGTGATATGAATTCAGCTAACCTACCGCATAATATGTCTCAATCACTCTCGGCCACGTATTTGCATCTCATTTTCTCCACGAAAAATCGACAACGATGGTTCACGGATGCGGCATTGCGCACGGAACTGCATTCCTATCTAGGCGGCATTTCCAAGAATCTCGATTGCCCGCCCATCATCGTGGGAGGAGTGGATGACCATGTTCACATTCTAGCGCGCATGGGGCGATGCATCACTCAATCCGACTGGGTGAAAGAAATCAAACGTGTTTCTCATACTAGGCTCAAGGCGAAGGATGCAAAAATGAGAGATTTTTCCTGGCAGGCAGGCTACGGAATTTTTTCCGTGAGTGCCTCATCTGTGGAGGTCGTGACAGAATACATCCGCAAGCAAGAAGAGCATCACAAAAAAACCACCTTCCAAGAAGAATACCGAACATTTCTCAAAAGCACGGCATCGAATGGGACGAAAAATATGTCTGGGACTGAGTCCAATCGAATCATGGGACACAACCCCGTTGGGGTTGGAAGAATTTATATGATCCGCAACCCAGGGTAGGAACGAGGCGTTCCAACCCTGGGCTTTGGGACGCAATCCCGTTGGGATTGATTCGTGAATCATTGCAGCATTTGCCATAACGAAAAATCTTTATCGGCGAACTATGCCTGCCCCTGTGCCAGGAGTCCGTGAATAACTCCTCATTTCATCGCGATGTCCATGAGATAAGAACAATCACTTCTCAAACACAAACGCATAGTAGGTCGTTGCTTCCATTTCTTGCACGCGGATGCGGCGGGCTTGGTCTTTGCCGGTCCAGCTTTCTAAGAAAAGAAACTCCCCGCGCTGGGGATGGTAGCCGACGATGACGGAGGCGTGCAAAGGTGCCGATCGATCAGGCCAGCTCGCGCGCTCTTGCGGATCGGCGGGATCGGGCAAGGTCGCGGTGGCATCGCTTTTCAGTCGTTGCATGTGTTGGTTATGCAGTTGATTGCGCTCGTGAGAAAATCGCCGCCAGACAATGACCGGCAAGCCTTGATCGATGGAACGCCGCACATCTGCCGCCGAAAGCCGAGTTTGACGATCCATCCGGAGGTTCACTTCGGATGCTACAGCCGAGTAGAGACCCAAAATATCGGATCCCGCAGCACTGCCGGTGTTTTGAAATTTTCCGGCTACCGCCAGCCAATCTTCGTCCACGTGCAAGCCGAAATGTCGGGCCGCCATCGCCAAGGTGTTCAATCC
>JBIIAI010000316.1:0-6367 GCA_044239965.1 Akkermansiaceae bacterium | reverse complement strand
GAACGATATCGCAGGTTTCCGATCGATTTCACGCATGACAGGATGCTGCGAGCAGAATACTCCAAAAAATCATTTTTAAGCTGGACGCCTCATCTCTGAATGGTTATCTCTTGTATATAGATTATGTCAAAACGCACGATCAAGCAGGAACGTGAAAAGCACAAGAATGTTATGCGTAGCCGAAACCGCACGCGCTTACTTCTGTTCGGATGTTCTTTGCTAATCGCTTGCGCTATTGTTGTTTACTACTCCAGCAAAAGCAAAACCAATACGATATATAGCTACACCCCATCATCGGTTGAGTTAGATGCAGCAGCGCTAGGAAGAATGACTAACGATGAATTAGAACGCATTGACATCGCTACTCGAAATTTGATCTGCGGAATGGACATTGTGAAGCAGTTAGACGTGACGATACAAACGATGTATGATCGACTTGATGAAATGTCGTTGCGTGTGAAAGTCGAAACAGAAAGGAATCACCATCGTTTTCTTGAACGTCCCAACGATTTTGAAAATTCGGAGGCATACTATCAGATGCTGATGCTGGTCACCGTATTGCAGCAAGATTATGGAATGCTTTACAATCCAGACCGAGTGACGAAAGCTGGTGTCATCGAGCCAAACGAGGTGTTTTTTGCTGATCCTCGTCACGTTTTCATTCACGGACTATTGCAGAAACAAAACAACGGCACATGCGCGTCCTTACCTGCTCTCGTGATCGCTGTTGGCAGAAGCCTCGGATACCCACTTGCTTTGGTTAGCACGCAGAATCATCTATTTGTCAGGTGGAATGATCCAGCAAACGTTTTCAACGTGGAAGTGACAAGCAAGGGAATGAACACCTATCCCGATGATTATTATCGCAAATGGCCTTACCCCTTAAATGATCAAGAAGAAAAGGAGAATCACTTTTTAAAACCTATGTCCGCGGCAGAAGAAACAGCCGTGTTTTTTTCACTTCGGGGATTTTGCCTGATGGCTCAACAACGCTTCGCTGAAGCAATCCAGGCTCACAAATGCGCCCTCAAACTCGCGCCAAAAGCAATACACTATCAGAAAATTCTCCAAACCGCAAAGAACGAGATGCTCAATCGGATGAATGAGCCACAAGCCGCCAACAAAAGACGCCTCCCGCCACATCCGATGTTCCAAGACCCAAATCTTCCCGCAGAAGTCAATTGGGCGATGTGGAACCAAAGAGAAAATGCACGAATCGCGCAACAAGAAGAGGCAAGGCAGATGCAGGTGAACCCACCTTGGAATCATCACGCGGCATCAAATCCGACTTTCAATCCAATAAAAAACACACAACCCCATACGATCATCCATCCGCAAATGCAAAATATGCAGCAACCCTTGGGAAATTAAACACAGCAATCAACCCACAATATGAAAACACCATTTCTCCTGTCGCTATCGATTCTGTTCCACATGCTCACCAGCATCTGTGCAGCGCATTATGACCCAAACCAAGGCCGCTGGATGAACCGCGATCCCATTGAGGAAAATGGGGGGATGAATTTGTATGGCTTTGTGGGCAATAATCCAGTATTACATGTAGATAATCTTGGTCAAAAGGTGGCCTTATCGCTCCAAGAACATGATTTCATACCCGGCAAATGTGGGAGTTTTTCATGGACGGTTGAATTCAGAACTTCGCCAAAACTTGACACTGGCGTTTTGTTGCAAGAAGTTAATGCTTCTGGAAGCTATCAAGCTTATAATCACGGAGGCAAACTTTCAAAAACATCTGTAGCAATTGGACCAACAACGAACCCTTATCATGAAATTTGGGATGTAGGTATTGGCTCCGAAATAGTCGAAGATACATTCAAACTTAAAGCCAAGACTGATACCACTAATGGGATTACTACCACAACAAATGGATACCCTAATACCAAAGGCAGCTTCAAAATTTCAGGTTGGGCGCGTTATTATCCTGATATTGTGTATGATGACATACTTGCTCCGCTACAAGCAATGGGGTGGACAAATGATCAGTCAACGAATGGGACCTGGGCTGGCCAATTATGGGCAGGCGCAAAAAATCCTGGATGGAAAGACGCACAGGGCAGCAAATATTCTAATTTGGTGGAGCATTCCATAGAGGTTAGCTGGGATTGTTGCGGGTCTCAACTTAACGAAACCAAAATCGTATCTAAAAACCCAAAGTAATGAAGTATCAATTATTATTCTTAGCCATACTTTGCAACATACATGCGTGTGAGAAGCCTCAATTATGGGAATCAGCTAATTATAAATACACAAAAGACGGCATCACCATTTACTCTGTAGATGATTATGCATTTCCTGAATTTGCAGAGAATCTGCCTAGGGATGAGAACACGATGAAATCAAAAGGTGCTCTAAAAATTGCAGATCAGTATCTAACCAACGTGTTTGGCAAATCTTTTAAGCCTGAAGTGGTAGCAGTTTGCTTGCATCGAAGCCATTCGGCAAAAAATAAAACAGCCTACTGGTACTGGCAGATAAGCTATAAAGATCCAAAATTTAGTAATGTCTTAACAGGTTTCCCACTCATAATCGTTTGTATCTCTTCAAGCGGAGAAGTAATGATGAAAACAAATCAAAGTAGAAAATAACCCGAGGGGAATACGATCAGCGCATTTATTTTTTTGCTATATATCTTATATGCATGCAAGCATTCAAAAAATTAAAAAAATATGAAAATTACATTAATTGCATATATTCTTTTATCCTTTTACTCTTTGGCTTCCGAAAGTTCAGAAGATTGGGAAAAAGCGCCATACAAATTTACACACGACGGGATCACGATCTACTCATATGGTAAATTTGACCTACCTGACTACAATCGGAATCTACCTCGAGATGTAAAAGCATTGGGTTCAGGCGAAATTTTAAAACTGGCAGATCAGTATTTAGCAAACACTTACGGCAAAAAATTTCGTCCGCTCGTAATGAATATATGCTTACTACGTAAGGTGACCAAAGATAAAAAAAGCTACTGGATATGGAGGTTACGGTATTTATCGTCTAACTCTACAAAAATACCTGAAGAAGGATTGACATTCACAGTATTTTTATCTCCTAGTGGTGAAGTTTTAATGAAAAAATATGCTGAAACAACTAAAAAGTAAAAAACCCGTCTTTCAGAGATTCTAGCAAATTAATAAATGCCGTTATACTCCACTAATTATTCCCAATTCTACAACTGGCGTAACGTGTCTTAACACATGAAAACTCAATTCCACCTTATAATCTGCCTCCTATTCCACATGCTCACCAGCATCTGTGCAGCGCATTATGACCCAAACCAAGGCCGCTGGATGAACCGCGATCCCATTGAGGAAAATGGGGGGATGAATTTGTATGGTATGGTGGGCAATAATAACATTAATTTCAGTGATTATTTAGGGCTAGAATTCAAAGCGAACCAAAAGGAGGGAAAGCTTGCCGATGGAGGCCTATCTAATGGATGGTATGGTAAAACGAATCGACCGAAACCTGAACCAAAAGGTGAAAATGAAGTTTTGATGGTTTGTGATAATAAAGACAAAACATATAAGGTTTTTATTAACAAATCGAAAGAATTTGATGTTACAGTCAACTCCTTTGTCGCTAATGATCAATTAGGAAAAGTTTACTCAGCAAATGGATTGAATCATATCCGCGCTCATGAACAGAGACGAGTCGACTCATACAAAAATGGATATAATGTTTTTTTAAAAGTTTTTGAGGGTGAAATAAACAAAAAATGCTCTAAAAACGGATTGAGTCATTATCAGGCGAAAAAGTATCAACAAGCATTAGAAAAGTGGTTAGAAGCACAGCAAACTGCCGCATCGACAGAATTTTTGAATTGGACTGCGATTCAACGAGATCAAATCACTGCTGAACAATCGTCATATCTGGACGAATCAGGTAAGATTTGGAAAGGTGCTAAAGAAAGTGGCCTGTTCGATAGAATAAGCAAGCCTCACAATGCTGAAAATCCCGAAGAACTTGACATGACTTGCCCGAAATAACCGTTATGAAATATCTAATCATATTATTTATACTTGCATTTTCTGTATCGTATTCTGACGAAGTATCACTAAATGCTACCGTCGAATACCCAGAAAAAAAATCAAATAGAACACGAATTGAATTAATAGTTGAAATCAGCAATAATAGCGAAAATTTGGTATCAATTGGAGAAAAAAACGGAATGCTAATGGAAACCTATATAGAATTATGGAGCTTAGGAAAAGGAGTCATAGTCAGAAATAGGACAGATGCTGAGTGGAGGCGCGAACAGGCATTTGCATTAAACCCTTCGATTGGTATGAAGCCGGGTGAAAAAAAAACTTACACTTACGTTTTGGACGAACTTATGCCTGACGATCCTGATAATGATGAATTATCTAAATCTATCATTCAGAACATAACACGATATGGCTACGGTAAAGGACGTATTGTTCTGCAATTTTTAAATTCCGAAAACAAACATTGTGAAGCTGATTGCACTTTTGACATAAAAAAAGAAAAATCTGATAAGACTACTCGATAATAGGGGATACTATAGCTCAATGTCTTTAGTCATTACATACCGTGAATAAAAACTTTAAATACAGTAAAAATACAAATATCACTCTTACTAAATATCGAATTTTAAACAATCGCAACAAAATCATATACTTAACAACTCCGCGCTAACAAGAACTAATATAAATGAAAAATCAAAAACTTCTCATCGTCTTAATACTCTTTCAATTACTTTCAAGCATTACTCTAGCTCACTACGACCCAAACCAAGGGCGCTGGATGAACCGCGATCCCATTGAAGAAAATGGTGGATTAAACCTGTATGGGTTTGTGGGGAATGATGGCATTGGCAAAATTGATATCCTAGGATTTGAAGAATCGTGTAAATGCTGTTGTGTAGAAAGTCTATCAATTGAAAACATTAAGCCGATGGAAGGTGGAATTGATCGTCGACTTGGACATAAATTTGATCTCCAAATAAAACTCAAGTATATTGATAAAAAAGTTAGCGTCAAACAAAACGATTGCACCCTTTACTGGTTTGAGAAAACGGATCTCCCTGCTCTAGTTCTTGTAGGTTTAAAGCCAAATGTATGGATTGATCATTACGCTGAGGCAGTTAGACAAGGACGAATGAATTCATTCAAAATAATGTATGATGACTGGCATGCGAGGGGACCCGAGAACACAGACATTACCGTTCCAGACGAGCCTTCCTTAGGTGGCCTTGGCCTGCAGGGACATAATCAAAAACGCACAGTTGATTTTTACCTTGTGGTTGAAAGCGGCAAAGACTGCGATTGCAAAAACAAACAATTGAATGTGACAGCTATACAAAAATTAGAAATTAGTAACGGAAAAAAAGTTACTCATGAATTTACTTCTCCACATCCGAATCTACCAAAATGAAACTAATATATTTAATATACACTTTTTGCATGCTGTTATTTTCATGCAAGAAGCAGAATAATCAAGAAAACAATGAAGTTTGGACTACATCATACATTGAGATCGCAGTTATATCCCCAGATCATTCAGAAAAAATTTGCAAAATTTTGGATGATAACAATATTATTAGCTTCTCATCTGGAACCAATTTACATGCACTTTATGTTAATAAGATAGACGCTGCAAGAGCTCTAAAAATTATCCAAGACTCTTCATACTGGAATAAATCTGTTTGGGATTTGCCAATACAGGATACCAACTATAAATTGCTGCCCGTACCAGAAGGTCCAGGATTCCCTAAATAACAACATTGCATTTGCTTTTGGAATTTGCCCGGATTGTAAAAACAACGCTGTTAAACAATATATGAAAACACAATTTCTCCTATCGCTATCGATTTCGTTCCACATGCTCACCAGCATCTGTGCAGCGCATTATGACCCAAACCAAGGCCGCTGGATGAACCGTGATCCCATTGAGGAAAATGGGGGATTGAATTTACACGGTTTTGTGGGGAATGATGGAGTGAATCAATGGGATGTATTAGGCAAGAAGTTCGAGCAACACGATACTCAACGGGTTTTGTCACTACCTGGCGAAAAAGAATTGGGAGCAACCCTATCTCGTGCATTTCTTGGCGCAAAGTGTGAATGCGATCCGTCCAAAAATACTTGGAGCCCACATCTGGTTAGGTTCTGGGTTCAAGCATACATTGTTGTAAGGACACATTTATATAAGGATGGAAAATATTACCAACGAGTTAATGAAGGAGTAGACGGGACTATTGCTCACGAGCAAATTCACGTCAATAACTTTAAAAAGTGGCACGATGCCAATGAACCAAAAGCACAGGAGGAGTTATCTGATAAATTTTCTTTTAATTCAAAAAAAGAGTGTTCAGATTATATTG
>JBIIAI010000059.1:0-17583 GCA_044239965.1 Akkermansiaceae bacterium | reverse complement strand
CCGCGACCTGAGACCTCGGCGGTGTAGCGTTTGCAAAAAGACTCAGGGATTTCTTGGGCCCATGTGCATGAAATGCTCAGGGACAACCAGGTCATCGACATCAGCCATTTTTTCATTGCTTGCGTATGTTACAATCGAGGAGCTGATTTGTCCAAGACTAAGTCGCAAATGAGTGCATCAATGGTCGTGAAATCGCTCAGCCGAAAAAATGGGCCAAGCCTTCGAAAACACCGGCGCTGCATGGTTTGGTGCAGAGGAATCCTCCTTGCGCGGCGACATGTTGTTTCACATCGTCGACGGCATTGCTGGGGCAAGCGATGCGACTGGCGACCGTGTCATCGAGCATGGCTAAGTCATTGTGGCTATCGCCCATGGCACAGGTGCCTTCCACGCCGATGCCGAAGATCATGCCCACGGCAGTGAGGCTGCTGCCTTTTTGGTAGTCCTTGTGGCCGAAACGCAGGTAGATCGAGTTGCGCTGCCAGCCGAGGGCGGAATCGGGCGGGACGATGAGGTGCACTTGCTCGATGATCCAGGCCATCTCGTCTTCGGTGCGCGAGATGATGCCGGCAGGCTCGCCGGGTTGCTCAATCCATTGCGCGCCCGTGTGTTCCTCGACGACTTCGCGGATTTTTTTCAACAAGCGCTTCGACTTTTTGAGCAGCTTGGAAATGTCGCGCTCACAGGCTTCGTTCCAAGTCTTGACGCCGACAAAGCGTCCGACGGCATTGGGGAGAAAAATTTCACGTTCTCGCACGATGGCGAAGTCTGGCAAGATGGTGAAGCGGCTCTCGATCAGTCCTTGCACCAAATGCTCCATGGAGCGGCCCGTGTTGATGCCCCAAAGCGCTTGTTTTTCTGCGCGCAGCCATTGGATCGCCTGAAAAAACTCGGGGATTACGGGTGGTTGCGCGGCAGGATCGTGCAGCGTGCCATCGAAGTCAAAAGACAACAACCATTGAGCTTGATCCGGTGGTGGCAGCGTGCGCATGGCTCGACATAGCCCAGCGCTTGATGAGAGGCAACTGCGAATCAGGAAACACCTTGCATTTTCAATCCTTGCGGGTCATTTCCACAAAAACATCTTCCAGTGTTGGTTCATCGCGATACACCGTGCGCAGCGGCCAGCCGTATTGCGCGGCAAGCAGGGCGATCGGTTCGCGCACATCGCTGCCGGAATCACTGAGAATGTGGAATCGCGTCCAGCCGCCATCGACGGGCTCGGGGCGGACTTTTTTCACGTGATCGATGCGTCCCAGAGCCGCCGCGGCGACATCGGGCTCGACCATCAACTCCGCCGTCACACGACCAGCAGCGCGCATGTTGGCTACGAGTTGCGCGGGGGTATCGGAGGCGCGGATTTTTCCGGAATCGATGATGATCACGCGGTTGCAGGTGATTTCCACTTCGTGCAAAATGTGCGTGGAAACGAGAATGGTGTGTGATTCACCGAGTCGCTTGATCAACTCGCGAATTTGGCGAATTTGGTTCGGATCAAGGCCGTTCGTAGGCTCGTCAAGAATCAACAGCTCGGGGTCGTGCACGAGGGCATCGGCGAGCCCGACACGTTGGCGGTAGCCCTTCGAGAGTGTCTTGATCATTTTTTTCTTCACCCCTTCGAGGCCGCAGGTATCAAGCACTTCATTGACCCGCTTGCGCGATTGCCCGCGATCAAGACCTTTCAAATTCGCGCGGAAGGAGAGATACTCGCGCACCCGCATGTCGTCGTAAAGTGGCACATTTTCGGGCATATAGCCGATTTTTCGACGCGCTTCGATCGATTGCCGAAAGATGTCAAAACCTGCGATCGAGGCTTGGCCAGAAGTCGGAGGGAGATAGCCCGTGAGCATGCGCAAGGTGGTTGTCTTACCTGCTCCGTTTGGCCCGAGAAAGCCGACAATCTCGCCGCGATCGACGTGGAAAGAGATGCCGCGCACCGCCTGGTGACGTGCGTAGGATTTCGTGAGTTGGTTGACTTCGATCATGGAGTGATAATTTTCGCGGTGAAATGTTGACGTTCTGCCTCGCGCCGACTATGAACTGCCCCGCGCGTATCGCCAAGTGTGAAATTTTAGCGAACTGCGCAAACAAAGTTTTGTACCATGAAACAATCCATAAGCGCGCGCTTGAATGCTGATTTGCTCGACGAAATGTATGCTCGTTGGAGTGCTAACCCTGACTCCGTAGATGCGCAGTGGGCGATCTTTTTCGAGGGATTTTCTCTCGGCGTTGCCCAGCCACCTAGCCGCGGGATAAATACAGCTGCTGCTTCTACCAATGATCAACTGGCACCTCAAGGTGAACCAGATTTCCGCGCCAAGGTTACTAGCATTGTCGAAAACTATCGCCGTCTCGGCCATACACAAGCGCACATCAATCCGCTTGCAGACAAGCCTGAGACCAACCCGCGCTTGACTCCCGAAGCCCTAGGTTTCGGCGAAGCAGACATGGACAAAGAAGCCGCTTCTGCATTTTTCCGCAGTGGTGAGCGCATGAAACTTCGTGATTTCTTCCGCGTCATGGAAGAAACCTATGCCAGCGCGATTGGCTTCGAGTTCATGCACATTCACAACACCGCCATCCGCCACTGGGTGCGTGAACGCATTGAAAATCGCCCACGCCGCGCACCAGAAAGTCGCGAGCAGCGGATCAAGTCCTTGCAATGGCTGATGGAAGCCGAAATTTTCGAAAGTTTCCTCGGTAAAAAATTCATCGGCGAAAAACGTTTCTCGTTAGAGGGCGGAGAAGGTGCCATGGTCGTGCTCAACGCCATTCTCGAAAAGAGCCTGACCTCTGGTGTGCAGGAGATCGAGATGGGTATGTCCCACCGCGGCCGTCTCAACGTGCTCGGAAATTTCGTCAACAAATCCCTCACCACGCTGCTTTATGAGTTCACTCCCAACTATGAGCCCGATCTCGTTGCGGGTGATGGCGATGTGAAATACCACCTTGGCTACGAAAGCATGCGCGATGTCCCAGGCGGCCAAGTGCGCGTCAGTCTCGCTGCCAACCCAAGTCACCTTGAGGCCGTCAATCCTGTCGTCGAGGGCAAAGCTCGCGCCCGCCAACGCATTCTTGGCGATGACGGTGCTGTCACCGATCGCACCCGCGTTCTGCCGATCTTGCTTCACGGCGATGCCGCTTTTGCTGGTCAAGGCTCCGTGGCCGAGGTCATCAACCTCTCGCAACTTCCTGGTTATCGCACTGGTGGCACGATCCATCTCGTCGTCAACAACCAAATTGGTTTCACCACCATGCCATCAGACGCTCGTTCGTCGGCCTACGCGACCGACGTTGCCAAAATGATCGAGGCTCCGATTCTTCACGTCAACGGCGAGCGCCCCGAGGAACTCTGGTGGGCCGCTCAATTTGCCCTCGATTTCCGCCAGCAATTCAGCCGCGATGTCGTCATCGACATGTATTGCTACCGTCGCCAAGGCCACAACGAGACCGATCAGGCTGCATTCACCGCACCTCTCATCGCCAAGTCGATTGCAGCACGCGAGCCAATCAACTACCTCTACAAACAGGAACTCATTGCCAATGGCACCCTCTCCCAAGACGAGGCCGATGCCATCGAGAAAGCCATTTGGGACAAACTCGAAGCCGGCTACCAAAAAATGGTCGAGCTCCAAGAAAAAGGCGATCGCACCGCATTCAGTGGCTCCACCGCCATCGAGCAAGTTCCCTATCATCACGCACCTGTGCCCACCGGTGTCGATGCCGCACAGCTCGGGCACATCGGGAAAGTTCTCACCACGGTTCCCGAAAATTTCCATCTCCACACCACCCTCGAAAAACGCTTCATCCCACGCCGCCGTGAGGCCATGGAAAAAGGCCAAAACATCGATTGGGCACTCGCCGAGGCCCTCGCCTTTGGCTCGCTCCTTCTCGAAGGCAATCCCGTTCGCCTTTCTGGCCAGGACGTCCGCCGCGGCACCTTCAGCCATCGCCACGCCGTATTCTACGATTACGAGACCCGCGAGCGCTACATCCCGCTGCAAAACCTCGGCGAAAATCAAAGCCGTTTCTGCGTTTACAACTCCCTGCTCTCCGAGTTCGCCGTTCTTGGCTTCGACTACGGCTACTCCCTCGGCGCACCAAACATGCTGACCATGTGGGAAGCTCAATTTGGTGACTTCTCCAACGGCGCTCAAGTCATCATCGATCAATTCATCGCCTCTGCGGAATCCAAGTGGCAAACTCCTTCTGACATCACACTGCTCCTGCCCCACGGCTACGAAGGCCAAGGTCCTGAGCACTCCAGCGCCAGATTGGAACGATTCCTGCAACTCTGCGCCGAAGACAACATGATCGTCGGCAATTTCACCACCCCCGCCCAATACTTCCACGCGCTGCGCCGTCAAAAACGTCGCGAGTTCCGCAAGCCATTGGTCGTAATGACGCCCAAGAGCCTACTTACCCGCCCCGAAGCGGTCTCCCGCATCGAGGACTTCCTCCCCGGCACATGCTTCCAAGAAATCCTTCCCGATTCCCTCGCCCACCAGAACCCCGCCTCCATCCAGCGCGTCATTTTCTGCTCCGGCAAAGTGTTTTACGATCTCGATGCCTTCCGCAAAGAGCACAACATCCAAGACACCGCCATCGTCCGCGTCGAACAGCTCTATCCGTTCCATCATGAGCTCGCGTCTCTTTTCGTCAGCGAATTCCAAAACGCCACGCAATTCGTCTGGTGCCAAGAAGAGCCCGAAAACATGGGCGCCTGGACTTACATCGCACCACGCCTGCGTCAAGTCGTAGGCAAAGACCTCATCTACACCGGCCGCGAAGAAGCCTCCAGCCCCGCCACCGGTGCGAAGGCAGCTCACTACCGCGAACTCAAAGCCTACCTCAAAGCCGCTTTCTCCGTCTAATCTCCTCTTTTCAACCATCCAACTCTTCTCATCATGTCCATCGATATCAAAGTCCCAGCCGCTGGCGAATCCATCACCTCCGCAAACATCGGCCGTTGGCACAAAGCTGACGGTGCTGCCGTGCGCAAAGGCGAAATCCTCGTCACCCTGGAAACCGACAAAGTCTCGAACGAACTCGAATCCCCCGTCGATGGCACGATTCACATCATCGTCCCTGAGGGCACCGAAGTCACCATTGGCACCGTGATTGCCTCCGTGACCGAAGGCGCTGCTCAGCCAGCTGCGGCAGTGAGCCCAGCACCAGCACCCGCTGCTGCTCCTGCAGCACCTGTTTCGGCTCCGACGCCAGCGCCCGTAGCAGCTCCTGCTCCTGTAGTCGCTCCCGTTGCAGCAGCGCCGATCCTCACTGCTCCCGCAGTGGCCGAGGCTCCCAGCGCAGCAGTGAACGATGGCCGCACCACGCGCAAGAAAATGAGCATGCTGCGTCGCAAGATCGCCAATCACTTGGTGACAGCCCAGCAAACCGCCGCCATCCTTACTACTTTCAACGAAGTCGACATGACCGCCGTCATGAACCTGCGCAAATCCGTGCAAGACGACTTCATGAAAAAATACAACGTCAAGCTCGGCTTCATGTCCTTCTTCATCAAGGCCGTCGTCCAAGCTCTCAAAGACGTGCCGCAAATCAACGGCATGATCGATGGCAATGACGTCATCGAAAACCACTTCTACGACATCGGCGTCGCCATCGGCACCGAAAAAGGTCTCATCGTTCCTGTGTTGAAAGACTGCGATGCCAAAAACTTTGCGCGTCTTGAGCAAGACATCCTCGACTTCGCCGCCAAGGCCCGCGATGGCAAAATCGCCATGGAAGACCTCCAAGGCGGCGTTTTCACCATCTCCAACGGTGGCGTTTACGGATCACTGCTCAGCACCCCGATCCTCAACCCTCCGCAAAGCGGCATCCTCGGCATGCACACCATCCAACAACGCCCCGTAGCGATCGATGGCAAAGTGGAAATCCGTCCGATGATGTATCTCGCCCTCAGCTACGATCATCGCCTAGTCGATGGCAAAGAAGCCGTTACATTCCTCATCCGCATCAAAGAATGCCTCGAGAACCCCACTCGCATGCTTCTGGAAATGTGATTTGAAGATTGCATTCGGGGAATGCGTCCTACAAATGCAATACATTATTTTCTTTGAGATTTCTATCACATGAATGTAGTTAGGTAGTTTCAACTTGCGAACTTGCCATCACGATATTCCTCTTGTTAAAACTTCCCTTCACGTCACAGGTAATTGAAACACCTCAATCAAAAAACAAAAATTTTCGGGGCCGGCTTAAGTAAAACCGGCACGACTTCTGTCACTGAGGCATTGATTACTCTTGGCTACAAATGCCTCCATTTTGATCATGTGCGCTTGAATGAAGCAGTCAACGGCAGAGAAGATTTTGATTTTCGCGTTTATGATGATCTCGACGCGGTGACCGACTTACCCATTCCTCTTTTCCTCCCTCAACTACTTAGTGCCTATCCTGGCAGCAAGGTAATCGTCACAGTACGCGATGAGGATCAATGGTGGGAAAGCATTAAGAAACATTTTGAGCAGAGGGTCGCAAAGCCACCAACCAAGTTGGCAGGTTTTTGCTGGAAACATGGAATTCCATGGTGGCCAAACAAAAAGCGTGATGAATACAAACGATTCCGTATCAATCTTCGCACGAGAATGTATGGTTCCCCCGCACCAAATGAGGCCAAGTATCGTGAGCATTTCCGCCGCTATTACGATCAAGTCCACACCATAACAACTAGCGACAATATCCTCGTGATGGATGTATTCGCGGGAGATGGATGGGAAAAGCTGTGCGAATTTTTGAATGCGCCTGTTCCCTCCTGTGATTTTCCGCATCGCAAAAGCGCACGAGGTAGAGCGAAATTGTAACAACGGCTAATCCTATTGCATCCACATGTAGTTATGGCTCAACGGTAGATCGAGCGCTGTTTCTAATATATATTGAGCATTGAGACGTGAACTGAATTCACGATGCATAATTTCATGAGTTCTAGCAGCATAATGTCGCCGCATTTCATCATCCTCATGGAATGCGAGTAATTTCTTTGCCAACTGTTCACGGCTGGAAAAGTAAACCAACGTCTCTTCGGGATAGAGTGATTCTAACGAACCTGAATCATGGGTCATACAAAGGATGCCATTCCCGCCCATTTGTGCGAGGCGAGCTGAGGAATACCAATAAAAACCTTCTTGGCGATTACTATTGAGTCCCATCTTTGTCTTGGAAAGCAACTGATCGTAATGCGTCCCCCATAACGGTTGATCGCCAAACCCCCCGGGAGTTTTCCAGCGAAGACTCGCCGAAGTCGCATCCTTCACCCAAGCAACATCGGCCATGCGTGATGTGTATTTATCAGTATTACTGCAAAAAATCACATCGTTATCCAAGTCTTCTGAACTGAGTTGTGAAGCATTAAATCTTTCAATCGAAATATCGACAGGGTTGCACATATAGCGCAACGCAACACGTTTGGTGTTTATTAGCTTTAGTAGCTCGGGAACACCTGTCGAGACATAGAACGCGTCAACAACTTCTTCGCGATGCTGAATGTGTTGGAGGTTTTCGGGCACGAACAAAGGATCATTATTGCAATGAATTACCACAAGATGAGGAAGGAGCGCGCGAATACTCTTAATCGTCTCGTTTTTTATCATTGTGCAATGCCCGAGAATTAAGAGATCGGGAGATTGGTCAATCGCGGTTTGGATGAGTAATTTATTTGCCTTACCAATGCCGAGATCACGCCAGCCCAATGGGGCTTCAAACGCGGCGGTATCACGATCAGAAAAAAAATGCACGTGATGATGATTTTGAATCAATCCTCGCATGAGCTTGATTGGCCAACTCACTCGCGTGTTGCCATAACGGCGATATTGACCATAATCTACTTGTAAAATTCGCATAGTTTTTCTTCAAAGCTTTCATGCGAATCCCGTGACAACTTGTCAAGAAAAAGGAATAATCGAAAACGACAAGCGCAACAAAATGCACCATGCATGAGAATGCGCTTGCCATGAAAAATGGCAGCGTACAAATTTCCCCCCCGATGCGAATCCTGACGTATACTAGCGAGTATCCTCCTATGAGAGGGGGCATCGCGAGTGTCGTAGACGAGCTCACACGTGCATTAGTTAAGGCAAACTGCGACGTCTTAATCGGCACTCCGGTCAAGGGAGCCTTCGCGCATGGAGGAGTTCCTGTGGACACCATTCGAGCCCCAAGAAACAGACCTTTCTACCTGTGGTATGTGCGACGCCATTTAAAAAGACTCGTTCGTGAATTCCAGCCTGACATTATTCACGTTCACGGCATGAGAGCCTTAGAATCTACGAAAGGATTGGGAATTCCTGTCGTTTTTACAAATCACACTTCCGGGTTTCTTCTAAGAATTGCAAGCGGGCGCAAGCAATTCCCTTCGTTGGCATGGAGAATGAAACATTTAGCGCTGCTTCTTGCCCCCAGCGTTGAACTCCTTGAGGCTGCTCGCACAGCGGGGTTTCATGGGTCAGGAGCATACATACCGAATGGGGTCGACACAATCAAGTTCCAACCACATGTAAACGCTGAACTACGAGCAAAGTATGGCATCGCTCAAGATGACTTTGTCGCGATCCTTGCGCGCCGCTTGGTTGAGAAAAATGGCGTTGTCGATTTCGCCAGAGCATTTCTAGAACCCGGCATGGAAAACGTGGTGCCTCTCATAGTCGGCGATGGTGTGGAGCGAGAAGCAATGGAAAAAGTATTCGCAAACTCCAAGGTCTCGCCCATTTTTGTTGGCTCGCAACCAAATGATGCCATGCCAGGCTTCTATCATGCATCAAATGTTGCTGTATTACCCTCTTATATGGAGGCCACGAGTGTGACGGGATTGGAAGCTATGGCCTGTGGCCTACCTCTCGTAGGAACTCGAGTCGGCGGCATACCTGACTTGATCGATGAGGGCAAAAACGGCTACCTCGTTGAACCAAGACAACCTAGCGATATTGCATCATGCCTATTGAAGATGAAGGCGAACCTTGATGAAACAAAAGAAATGGGAAAACAATCTCGTCGGAAAGTAGAAGAGCATTTTAGTTGGGATTCCATCGCAAGACTCACGCTCGACGAAATCAAAAGAACGCTCCCCTCTCCATTATGAAAAAAGTTCTCCTAGTGATCGGCACTCGTCCCGAAGCAATTAAAATGTCTCCATTGGTTTCGGAACTCAAAAGACGTGGGAAAGCCAACGTCCATGTCTTATTGACCGGGCAGCATGGCTCGATGATTGATTCGGTTTTGAAAGATACAGGTATAGTACCGGACACCCGACTGCCCGATATCCCATCAGGGCTCACTTTATCACAGCTACTTACCCATCTCATGAATAGCATCGAGCCGATCATGCGCGACAGCATGTGGGATTGGGTTGTTGTTCAAGGTGACACGAGCAGCGCAATGGCCGGCGCTCTTCAGGCGTTTTATCATAAAACCAAAGTCGCGCACGTCGAAGCAGGCTTGAGAACAGGTGATCGCTTCGCACCATGGCCAGAAGAGATCAATCGCTGCATGATTACACCAATCGCAGAAGCGCATTTTGCCCCCACAAAAACAGCGCGCGATGCACTTTTGCGCGAGGCTATTCCTCAGGAAAGGATTTTTCTAACAGGCAACACCGTAGTGGACGCCTTGCATGCCGCATGCCTGACCTTGGATCAACAGGGAATCACCGAATCATTGCAGCCATGGAATGACTTCTTGACAAAGGATGGAGAGTTTTTGTTGGTCACTACCCATCGTAGAGAAAACCTCAACGACGGTATTGGCCAAGTGTGCGATGCAATTTTGCGCATCCTCGCATTACGACCAACTGCGCGCGTAATGTTTCCTGTACACCTTAACCCGTTAGTACGTGACGTCGTAGTCGGTAAGCTAGGCAATCATGAGCGCATTTGCCTTTTGCCTCCAATGGACTATCTCTCGTTTGTTTGGATGATGCGGCGTGCTGACGTCATTCTTAGTGACTCTGGTGGAGTGCAAGAGGAAGCACCAGGGCTTGGGAAGCCGGTGGTAGTATTGCGCGATGTTACAGAGCGACCTGAAGCAGTCGAAGCGGGATTCGCGCACTTGGTGGGAACAAATTCTGATAAAGTGGTCTCGACAGTCTGCCGCTTGCTGGACCTGCAGCCGGAAATGCGATGTCCTCCGGTGGAGTGCAATCCTTTTGGAGATGGCAATGCCGCCATAAAAATCGCCGATCTGTTAGAAAATAGTTAGTAACATAGTATGACTATAACATTGACGGATAAAGATTGGTTCGCAAGAGGTGGAAACCGTCTTTGTTATGTGCACCCAGAAGATCCTAATCAATGCCTCAAAATAGCACGCTATTTGAATGATCCAAGCTATGCTTCAAGTCGTAGACGACTTCCTCTTGATGAAAACGCACTTGAAGCTAAAGCATTTCAAAGGTTAAGAGCCCCGCTCACTGAAGCCATACTCATTCCACAATTTCTCGGCATGGTGGAAACTGACATTGGGAAAGCCTTAGCCTGTAGTTTGTTTCGTGACGACGACGGAAAAATTAGCAGAACTTTAGAATACACCCTGTGGACCGAGGGAATGACAGCTGATTTAGGCAGGGCGCTCAAAGAATTCCTCGAAGGCTGGTCACGCTACGGATTTGCAACGCGTAAAATTCTGCCACACAATCTTGTTGTTGTTCGTTCATGCACAAAACCATGGCAACTCGCCTTAGTAGATGGATTCACTGTTTCATGGTGGGGACGAATCACCTTGCCTTTATTCCGCAATGCTGCTGTGAATGCAGCAGAGGCAGCTAACGCGGCCATGGCAGTGCTGAGCGCAAAGCAAGACGAAGATACCGAACTCGCGAAAAGCATTATGTTACGAGTCGCCCGATGGAATCAGAAAAACCTTTGATATCATATGTTATTTAGTAGTTTTGAATTCTTATTTCTGTTCTTGCCGATAGTTTTCCTGCTATTCCGGCTTCTTCAAGAAGTGGCTCCCACCCGAGTATTGATATCCTTCTTGTTGTTAGCTTCTATCGCATTTTACAGCTGGTGGAAAATGGAGTTTCTACCCATAATCATCGGCTCAATCACTGTCAATTTTATACTGGGGAAACTATTAGCAAATCGCCGCAACTCTTTATCTTCCAACTGGCTTTTGGGCTGCGGAGTTCTCTTGAATTTGACATTATTGGTGTATTACAAATATGCCCATTTCATCACCATGCAGCTATCGCCACTCGGCGTGCCAATTATCGAGCAAGGAATACTACCTCTGGGAATTTCCTTTTTCACCTTCCAGCAACTTACCTATCTCGTCGATATACATCGAGGTAAGGAAGAGGAAAAAAGTTTCACCACATACGCTTTATTTGTTTCGTTTTTTCCGCATTTAATTGCTGGTCCGATCACGCATCACGGACAAATATTAGCTCAACTTCGAAGAATTGGCACGGGATTCCGCAGCAATATCAACTTCGCCTCGGGGCTTGGGATTTTCGCGATGGGGTTTTGCAAAAAACTTTTAATAGCCGATGAGCTAGGTCCGGTGGCAGACTCCGTTTTTAATGCTGTACACAACGGAGTCAATCTGTCCATCAGCGATCATTGGATGGGAACATTCGCATATACACTACAGCTGTATTTCGATTTTTCGGGATATTCGGAAATGGCTCTTGGCTTGGGATTAATGTTCGGTGTGCGCTTCCCCGCAAACTTCCTCTCACCCTACAAGAGCAAAAGCATCATTGAGTTTTGGCGGCGCTGGCACATGTCGCTAGGGTGGTTTTTACGCGAATACGTCTATCACCCGTTGGGAGGCTCACGTAAGGGGCCGTCAAGGAGGTATGCCAATTTATTCATCGTATTGTTGATCAGCGGGATCTGGCACGGGGCAGGATGGACATTTGTCCTTTGGGGAATCGGCCACGGGTTGCTTTTGGTCGGCAATCACTGGTGGCGCAGTCACACCACTCTGCGTGGAAAAACTTATGATATCCTTTGTCATATTGCCACGATGACCGCGGTAATGGCTGGATGGGTTCTATTTCGAAGTGCTTCTCTTTCTGATACTGCCAGAATGTATCGCGGTTTATTCGTCCAGAGCAGCGATGCAACATCAATCATAGATCACAACCAATGGTTTTGGATTGCAGGAGCTAGCATCATCTGCCTCTTTATGCCAAATGTCATTGAAATTTGGGGCAAATATCGTCCTTGTCTCTCTCTCGATAAAACACTTTTAAGAAAAACTGTCTTAACGGCGAGGCTTAATGCAAAATGGGGAATCATTGTAGCCATCATGCTGTATATCGGAATCTGCCGATTCTCTCGCGTGAGTCCATTTTTATATTTTGAATTTTGACGAAAATCCATATGAAACATTCTGCTCGTCGTTTTTTATTCGCATCATTGCTGCCTCTTACGGCTTGGTTGATCATAGCTCTTGTATTGCATCACATCGCTAATCCATGGTGGGCAAACGCCGAGTTCAATAAATGGAACGTGTATCAACCTGTTGTGGATGAAAGGAGGCAGAAAGCTATGCACCTCAAATACGCGCATCAAAATACTGAGGTTGCCAATACTCTCGTTATCGGCACTAGTCGCTCCACCTACTACCCAGCTGACGCATTTGGTGTAGATCAGAAGGTGTTCAATTTTGGACTCAGTGCACTTGCTGTTGAAGATTACGACGACGTCATACGCTTTTACAAAACACATCGCCCTTCACCTGCTCGCATATACGTCATGATGGATTTATTGGGCGTTTCAAAGGCAGAAGCTATGCAACGCGTTCCGTTTTCGCAATATGTGGACGAACTCGACACGCCATTTTATCGAGCGCGTTTGTCGATGAGTTGGGATACATTTACCAATTCGCTCGATGTTTTGAAGTTAAATATTTCAGAAAAAACCAGAAATAAAGAGCGCACGTATTACATAGGAACTCATGAAAAGCATCTAAATATTGCTACTGATAATGAACGGAAATCATTGTATCAAAAATATTTCCGAGAGGAAGTTCCTTCACGCTACGGTGTAAAATTTCAGTATAGAGAAGACTTTGTAGAATTACTAAGAGACATCAAAGAGGCCGCCCAAGGTTCAGAATTAGTCGTGATCGTAACGCCAGTCCATGAAAGCCTCAGCAAAAGAGTGATGGACATGGGTCGATATGATGATTACGCAAGATGGATGCATGATATGGTTGCCGAATTCGGGCAGGTATATGATGCGTTTTCGCCAACTGCCTTTACGTCTGCAGAGCATAATTTTCGAGACTCTCATCATGCATACCCTGATAAATGTAGAGAGCTTATGAGAGAAGTCTTAGTCGGTGGCGGCGCGAATGCTATATTGGTCGATGACGAAAATATACAACAGCATATGATTCAAGCTAAAAACGCATGGGCAACTATGCAGTCAAATGTCGAGATAAAGTAGTTAGCCTTCTCAAAACGGCAGATTTGAGCCGCTATAATTTGTCCCACGAAAAAAATTTCAGCGTGGGGCGCTGCCTAATACCTCAATCAAATGATACCATGACGAGGCATCACTCATCGCTGTTGCGGGATAAGGAACTCTAATTGTAAGATCCGGAGATTTTTTGCTCGAAAATCCTGCACACCAAGGAATATCAGAGATAACTCTTGAGTCAAATTGCTCTTCAGGTGCTGTAAAAAATAGAACGAGATCTAAAGGGTATGATTGACTGTGATCTAAAACGCGCAAGTATTTGCTTGCTGTCATGTTTTCCGGCATAAAAGCTCTTTCTGCGTTATGGGCATTCAAATCGCACGGAGCATTGATAAGAAAAAAATGGAAATCTGGTTCCTGCCGGATTAATTTCTCCACTGCTGGGATTGAGGCAGCACAAATTGCAGGGTCATCCGAGAAGATGATTACGGCTTGCCATGGTTTGCTCTGTCTGTATGGCGTCTTTGGCAATCTTGACTGAGTTCGTAAAAATGGTTTTCTGACGCCCAATTTCCATCGATTATGAAACCAGAAAACATCGCTGCGACTTTCGCTAAGCGAAACTTCAATGCCCTTCATAATCACTGAAGTATCGCAAGAATCGTTATCAGCATGCTTTCGTAGATTGATATGCCAGCGCGCGTGACCAATTCTAGATAACGAAACATAAAATATGGCAGCCTCAGTTCGTTTGTGCAATATTTCCACCAAAGGAGTGCAAGAAGTGATTCTACCAAAAAACGGCATACGCACGCCTGAATTGCCTGCATTTTGATCAGCAAGAATTCCGAGCAAACCTCCGTCACGCAAGTGAGAACAAGCCCCAATAAAGCCTTCCTTATTTGAAAACAACTTTGTACCCGAGCTCATACGGCGCTTCATCACCTTGGCATTCATCAGCGGATTATTCAGTGGCCGAAAGAATGCAGCGCTGGGTCTTGACGGGGCGAGCAACATATTGAGCCTAGCAAGAATTTCCCAGTTACCCATGTGGGCCAAAACAAGGATAACTCCCTTCGAATGGGAGGTTAACTGTTGCTTTAACATCTCCAATCCAGAAATTGAGACATGTTGCTCGACAATCTTATGATCCATCAAAGCCAACTTCATACCACACAAAATATTTGCGGCGGTTGTTTTAAAGATGGATTTTGATAATTCCTGAACTTCATCGTGATTTATCAAGTGCCCCCAAGCAATGCGACAATTCCGAATCACAATCCTACGCCTAGAACTAAATAAATACCAAGCTATTTGCCCAACAAATAATGAAACTTTGTCCACTAAGCTCACAGGAAAAAAACGCAATAGTAGCTCGAAAACCTGTATGACTAAATATTCGATCCAGTGGTAAATGTTTGGTTTTGTGGAGATTTTACTCAATGTAATAGGATTATTGCTATACTGCTTATCGATTCGAACAACTTAAGTTCGCTACGAGTTGATTACGAATCCATGGGACGCAAGAGGATTGCCATACAAAATCACAATTTAACAATAAAAAAAATGATTTCCACAAATAAGCACCAACTGAACATGGATTCCATGTAGTGCTTAAGAATCGACTCGACACTCAGAGTCTCAACCATCCGCATCAAAGAATGCATCGAGAACCCCACTCGCATGCTTCTAGAAATGTGATTTGGGTCGAAAGTCTTAGGTCCTCAAGTCAAAAGTCGTCCCCTCGGAGTGAATCATTGTGATCGCGAATCCGACCACCGACTTTCCGACTCCATCTTCCCGCACCAACGGTGCATTACCCTGTTGCCCCGCTGAGCGGGAGCAACGCCGGGAGAATCAAGCGCCACGATCATTTCAAGCCCTCAAAGGGAGTAAGTCCTCGACCGATGCGTCTACATCCGATTTTTCTAAGGAATTTTTGTGTCGATTCGTTGGAACTCATAACAACGAACCCCACAAAAAATTATGAGCATTCACGCCACACTGAGCCCCCAAGCCCAAGAACGCCTTGAGGCACAAAAACGCAATTCGACTTTGGTCTCGATCATTCTGTCGCTACTCACGGTCGCACTCATTGCCTTGCTGTTAGCCTTTTATCTCTTGCCGCAAATCGTCATGACATATGGGCCGATGACCGTCTATGAGCATGTCATGCCTGAGGAAGATCCGATACCAGAGACGAAAAAACCCAGTCGATCCGTAGCGAAACCATCCAGTAGAGCAATGTCCTCGGCTCGTGTCATTACCAGTCCCGCCATCTCGAACACAGCGATTCCAGTGCCCGATGTGGACATCGCGAATCCCTCCTTCGAATTCGGCGAAGGCAATGACTTTGGCGAGGGATGGGAAGCTGGCGATGGAGATAGCCAGTTTGGCGGCAGTGGCAACTTCGGCTCCACACATCGCAGTTCGGGCGGCCTCGAGGGCACGATGTATGACTTCAAGAAAAAACGCAACGGCGAGGATGTGCCCTACGACATTGCAAACCCCGCCGAGTTCGTCGAGCGCGCGGTGAGACTCCAGAAGGCTGATTTTTCCGATGCCTCGCTGAGCCGTTATTTCCGCGCACCGCAGAGTTTGTTCCTCACCCACCTTGCAATCCCCTTCAGCAATGCCGAGAGTGGTCCGTCGTTTTTCGGAGCCGATGGTGATATCAAGCCCTCGGGTTGGATGGTGCACTACCAAGGTCGGATCACCGTGCCTCGCTCAGGAACCTATCGTTTTTCCGGATTAGGCGATGATTACCTCGTGCTGATGCTCAAAGGCCGCATGCGTCTCGCCGCGTGCTGGAGTGATATCCAACCGAGCATTGCCGAGCGCTGGGAACCCACCAAGCCCACGGGTGAGTGGACAGGCCCCTTCGGCAACATGCGCTTAGTTTATGGCGATTGGGTGCATCTGCGCGAGGGCGAAGTGATCGACATTGACCTCGCCATTGGCGAGCGTCCAGGCGGCAAGGTAGGATTCATTTTGCACGTGGAAGAAAAAGGTGTCGACTATCGCAAAGACTCGCAAGGCCGCCCGATCTTGCCGCTATTTGCGACAGCGCCGATTTCTCACGAGGAAAAACAACGCATCACCAACGAGTTCGGGAGCTATGAGATCGAGTGGGAAAACGCTCCCGTATTTCCGGTGAAGTAAGAAGGTCAGCGTTCTACTTTTCCGCATGTTTCCCTTGATGATTGCTTGCGGGCGGGGTAACGATGGGGTGCGATGGTCAAAACCTTGCGTGCCATACATTTTCGCTGCTGGAAGGAGCTGAGCATTGAGATGCCAGACTCAGGTGCGATTTTTGTCGGGCAAAATGCGCAGGGGAAAACCTCGATCTTGGAGGCTGTTTGTGTGTTGCTGCGCTTGCAATCGCCGCGCACCCATAAGCTCGGCACGATGGTTCAGTCCGGCGAACGAGGTTTCGGCATCGCCGGAGAAGCCTGGGAGGAACAACGCAAAGTGCGCTATGATGCCGATGGGCTCATTTGTGAGGTCGATCAAGAAGCTCGCGATACTTCCGCCGCCTACCTGCGTGATGGCGGCTTGGTCGTTTGGATGGGCAATGAGGATCTGGAACTGGTGCGCGGCAGTGGCGAAGTGCGGCGGCGCTATCTGGACTTCATGGGGGTGCAGTGGGAGCCGGAATATCGACGTCACTGGTCGCGGTATCGTCGTGCTTTGAAAGCAAAAAACGCATTGCTGAAAGAACGCTTGCCCGACGACAAACACATCGCCGCGTATGAGGAGATCATGATCGAAAGCGGTGATGCTCTGGCTCAGGCGCGGGCCTCGATGGTAGTAGGTCTTCAGCAATGGGCGGCAGAATCACACCAAGCAGTAAGCATCGGAGATGCGGCTCATCCTTCTAAAGAAAGCATTTCTCTCGAGTATCGACCAGCAGGCAGTCTGACCATGAGGGCGGCATTGGCGCAAGCTTACGAACGGGAACGACGCACGCGGCAATCCGTCGTGGGTCCGCATCGCGATGACTTGGTACTTTTGCTCAACGGCATGCCAGCAAGTGATTACGCCAGTGAAGGCCAACAGCGCACCTTAGCTCTTGCGCTCAAGCTAGCTCAAGGAAAACTGTTAGAGCAACGAGGCGGAAAAATGCCACTCTATTTGTTGGACGATATTTTTGGCGAACTAGACCGCACACGCCGCAATGCGCTGATGAAAGCCCTGCCCG
>JBIIAI010000167.1:0-6492 GCA_044239965.1 Akkermansiaceae bacterium | reverse complement strand
GGATTTCACGGATGAAACGGATTTATATGAGCTGCGAACTGATCACTCATGCACTTTTGTTGTGCGTTTTTCGCGCTTGTTTGGTGAGGGGAATGATTTAGCTTGGGTGCATGAAATTTCGTGTAGCGGTTGCGGGCATGCATATCGAGAGTGGGACATTTTCGCCGCTGCGATCGCGTGCGGAGGATTTTTTGACTTTGCGTGGTGATGAAATGCGCGAGCGGTATCCGTTTCTAGCGAGTGAAGCTTTTGACGATATCGAGTTGGTTCCGTTGGTGCATTTTCGGGCGATGCCTGGTGGCTGTTTGGTGGCAGCGGATTACGCTCGGATGAAAGGGGAAATCATCGAGAGACTGCGCGATTGCGCAGAAGGGTTGGATGCGTTTTATTTTGATGTTCATGGAGCCCTGACGGTGGAGGGTTTGGAGGATGCGGAGGCTGATTTGTTAGAGTCAATTCGTGCGGAACTGCCGAGTCATGTGTGGGTGACATGCAGTCAGGATTTGCATGGAAATGTCTCGGAAAAATTGTGGAGAATGACGGATGTGATGACAACGTATCGGACCGCGCCGCATGTGGATTGGATGGAAACACGCGAGCGAGCGCTGGCTTTGTTGCTTCGGGGGCTGCGAGCGGGGCGTAAGCCGCATCGCGCCTATGTGTCGATCCCGGTGATCGTTTCGGGTGAGATGTCGAGCACGGAGTATGAACCAGGGAAGTCCTTGTATGCACCGTTGGCGGAGGAATCGCAACAAGCAGGGATCTGGGATGCATCGTTGTGGGTCGGCTATGCATGGGCGGATCAAGAACGCGTGGGAGCCGCTGTGGTGGTGATTGGCGATGAGGCCGATGCGGTGAAACATCTCGCCGAAAGCATAGCGCAACGTTACTGGGAGCAGCGCGAAAATTTTACCTTCATCACCGAGGCGGCTGAGTTTGCGAAGTGTTGGCAAGAAGTGCTCGCTGATGATGCTGGGCGATTTTTTCTCAGTGATGCAGGCGATAACCCAACGGCGGGCGGGGCGGGGGATGTGACCGACACACTTGCTCGGGTATTGCAGGCGCAAGCGAATGGGCCGCAAAAAAAGTCGGTGATTTTTGCATCGATCCCCGATGCTACTGCGCTGCGCGTGATGCAACAGGTTGGGGTGGGCTCGGTGGTTACGGTTTTTCTTGGTGGCAAGCTTGATCCGCTGCATGGTCGGGAAATCGAGGTGACAGGGGAAGTTCGCTTTTTGTTAGGGGGAGAAAATGCGCAGGGCGTTTTGCGCGTGGATGGAGTAGATGTGATCGTGAGCGAGAAGCGTCGTCCGTATCACTTGCGTGCGGATTTTCTCAAGCTCGGTTTGGACCCTGAGTGCGTGGATGTGACGATCGTCAAAATCGGTTACTTGGAGCCCGAACTTAAGGCGATGGCGCGTCGGCACATGTTGGTGCTTTCCGCGGGAGGAGTTCGAGCGGATTTTTGGGAGCAGAAATATGAAAAACGCAGACGTCCGCTTTTTCCGTTTGAACGTGACTTTTCGTGGGAGCCTCAGGCGAAGCTGATTTTTGGGTAGTGGCGCTTCATGGCGGTGATGAAAACTTAACCAGAAATTAGAAACGACGGATTTTACGTATGGAACGGATTTTGCAATTATGAAAATTCTGAAATTCTGTTAAGATTTGCCACCACTACGTTTGTCGTCCTTGATTCATCATCTCCCATGAAAAAACTTTGCGATTTTCTCTGCGAACTTCGCACCTTTGCGTTTCGTTCTTTTAAGAGCAAAGGGCTTTTTTCAACGACGGATTTAAACGGATTTAACGGATGAAACGGATTTTTTTGAAGGGCAGAAAAGGTTCACGACGAGATTTTCCGAATAACCAATACCCTCACTTCCTTTTTCGTTGATTTTATGCGGAAAATCTGTAAGGTTTTAAGCGTAAACAACGTTACACTCGACTGATGAAACCGATTCCACGCCGTGCATTTTTGAAGGGAACAGGAGCGACTTTGGCCTTGCCTTGGTTGGAGGCGATGATGCCAGCTCATGCGGCGACTCCTGCGGCTGAGATCCCGCAGCGGATTGCGATGCTTTACATGCCGAATGGTGTGCGTCCAGATCGTTGGACTCCGGAGGGGGATGGCTCGCGATTTAAGCTTTCGCCGATTTTGAAATCGCTCGAAGCATATCGTGAGGAAATATTAATTTGCACAGGCTTGCAGAACAAGGCTTCGTTTACGGGAGATGGCCACTACGTGAAAACGGGTGGTTGGTTGACTGGAACGACGATTACGAAAACAACGGGCTCGGACATCAATGCCGGCGGTATTTCCATGGACCAGATTGCGGCGGCGCAGTTGGGGAAATTTACCAAATTGCCTTCGTTGGAATTGGGCACGGAGACGACCGCTACGGGCGTGGATACCAATGTCAACTACACTCGTCTGTATGCCTCACACATTGCCTGGAAAACTCCGACGGTGCCATTGCCTTGTGAAATCAATCCGCGCGTTGCCTTTGACCGCTTGTTCCGCAAGCCCAGTGCCAATGGTCAAAAGACGCAAGCAGATGAAAAATCGGTGCTCGATTTGGTAAGCGAGGATGCGAAGAAACTTCAGTCGAAACTGGGCGCTGCGGATCGTCAAAAGCTCGAGCAGTATCTGGAATCGATCCGTGAGGTGGAGCGTCGCATCGAGCAAGAAGCGAACAGTCTGGGTGCTGGCGAAAATCTTGCGCCCGAGGTGTTGAAGGAAATGGATGCCCTCGACAAACGCATTTCGAAGCTGATGGGCAAGGCCTCGCGCGAAGAGGAGCTGAACTCGATGCCGCGCTTTGATTTCAGCGAGCACTCGCGCTTGATGCTGGACATCATGGTGCTCGCGTTTTGGTCCGATAGCACACGGGTTTCGACTTTCATGTTTGGCAATGATGTGACGAACCGCAACTTCTCATTCATCGAAGGCGTCAATGGCGGACATCACTCGATCTCTCACCACCAAAACAATGGCGGTCAGCTTGATCAATACGAAGCGATCAATCGTTGGCACGTAGAGCAATATGCTTATATGTTAGGTCGAATGAAAAACATCAAGGAAGGTGACGGCACTTTGCTCGATCACTCGATGGTTGCCTTCGGCAGCCCGATCCGCGATGGCAATGCGCATGCGCCGCAAAACGTGCCGATTGTCGTGGCAGGAAAAGCTGGCGGCAACTTGCGCACGGGACGCCACATGGTCTTTGATGATGGCACTCCACTGTGCTCCCTCTGGATGACGATGCTTGATGCTGCCGGCGTTAAGGCTTCGAGCCTGGGGGATGCGAATACGGGCTTGCGTGGCGTTTGATCGGACCATGCTCTATCAGTTTTATCGTTCGTATCGGCTCAGCACTGCGGTGAAATTTTTCATCTTCCGGCGGATTTTGCCTGCTGGCTGGATGGCGTTGATTGCGGCAGTGATCGTTTCGACGATGCTGATGGGCTCACCGATTTCGCCGCTTTATCAAGCATTTGCCTTGGTGGTGTGTCTCACGAGTGTGGCATTGTTATGGGCGTTTTCTCGTCGGGCAAGTTTGTCTGCAACGCGCGAGGTGCCCGCATTTGGCTCGGTGGATCAACCCTTTCGCTATCAAGTCATGGTCGAAGGAAGTGAGACGCGCGATTGCCGATTGCAAGAAACCCTGCCGGATCCGCGACCTTCGTGGGAAAACTTTGCGCTATCGCGTGAGCCTGGTGAAGCGCAACGCAATGGCTTTGATCGATTCTCGGCCTTCAATCGTTGGCAGTGGTTGTTAGACAAACGGCAACTTTTTCAAGGAGGGGAGAGCCTCGGATTGGTCAGCACCAAGGCGGAAGGAAGAACGCGGGTAAGCATGGAGATTACGCCTAAGAAGCGCGGGATGATCGAGCTGAATGATCTGCGCGTTCTCTTGCCTGATCCCTTTCATTTTTTTCAGCGAGCTCGCAAGGTGTCGGCTCCCTCGGCCCACATCGCAATCCTGCCACGCCGCTATCGTTTGCCTGCGTTGCGATTGCCGGGCGAAGCGCAGTTCCAAGCAGGGGATGATGCCACATCGCGGCAGCACGGCAGCTCGGGCGAGTTCACATCGCTGCGGGAGTATCGACTCGGTGATCCGCCGCGCTTGATTCATTGGAAATCATGGGCCAAAACGGGCAGACCGATCATTAAGGAGGTGGAAGATGTGTTTTTCCCGCGTTACGCGCTGGTGCTCGACACCTTTGCGCAAGAGTCACAAGAGCTGGCCTTCGAGGAGGCGGTATCGGTGGCGGCCTCGTTTGTCTCGGAGATCGATACGGAGCAATCGATGCTTGACCTGATGTTTCTCGGTGACAGCGATCATGTGATCACGGCGGGCAAAGGCATGGCGGACTCGGTGAAATTGCTCGAAGCCCTCGCGGCGGTCGATTTCTCGGAGAGTGAAAATTTCGAGCAACTCACGCGCTTGATTTTGCGGCATCGTGCTGACCTCAGTGCCTGCATTTGTGTGTTTACGGGCTGGAGCCAGAGTCGCCTCGATTTCTTGCGAGGCTTGCAAAGCCAAGGGCTAGCCTGCGTAGCGGTTGCTGTCTTGCAAGGAACGGAAACAGAGTTGCCTCCTGGAGATGTGGCGCGCATTCACGTGACGCAAGTGCAAGAGGACTTGCTGAAAATGAGCTTGGGGCGGTGAAGATCCCATTTGCGATATGTTGAAATACGCACAACAAAGGACTCCATGATCGAACTTTAGTGCGCCCCAGATCGCGCCAGTAGTGCCGTACTAAAACTTCTGTCGGAACAAAACCTCTTGTCATCAGCGTATCTGTTGCTAGCATTGCTACATATCGATTGTATGAAATACGCAACCTACCTTTTCTCCATCATTTTTGCAATTACCACTCTGCAAGTAGAGGCAAAGAATCCGCGCAATAATAAGCAAAAACAACAACAGCAAAAAGCTCTTGCAGCGGAGAAGAAAAAAGAGGCCGCTGAGCGTGCTAAAAAAGACAAAATCAATCAAGCCATCGACGAAGTCATGAAAAATTGTGACAAAAACAACGATCGGTCTCTCACACTTGAAGAATTTACCAATGGCTCGGGCGATAGCAAAAGTGCGCAAGAAAAGTTTTCCCAATGGAACAAAAATCATGACCGCTACCTTTCACGCAGGGAGGTCCAATCCATGCTGGGTTTCTAATGCATCGGTACCAGATCAATAAACTACTACATACATTTACAATATTTGTTACGCGAAAAAATACTCATTTCCAAGGATTTACCCCATTTGACTGACCCCATTTGAAAGGCGAACTTGATGTCGAGAAATACACCAAAAAAATTCGCAATGTTGATTAATTTATCTTTTAGGTCATTATTTTTTCACCAACACCCGAAAACACAACATACCATGAAAACATTTGTATTATTTTTATTTTTAATCGGAATCACACATGCAGACCAAATCCCATCAGATGTTCAAAATCTTCTGGATAAGAGAAACAGCGCGGTCCGTGTCCTTGACAAGAGATTGGTAGAAGAGCTTGAAAAACTCAAAATAAATTATACTAGAAAAGGAGATTTAGACGCAGCAAACGCGATCGTTGAACTCATTGGTAAGTATAATACGGACGGAGTCGATGAGAATGTTGACAAAGATATGAAAGCCACTTTGATTGGAACGAAGTGGGTGTGGTTTGGACGCGAAACTATTACTTTCGCGCACAATGACAAGGCATTATATAACTCAAATAGCCAAAAATTATTTTTGTGGGAGATAACTGATCATAAAGAAAGAATCATATCAGGAACGACGCCAAGTGGACGTGCATACAAAATGCAATTTTCAAAAAATTTTAAAAAGGCAAGAATCTTTGATGGAGCGGTTGAGAGGGATACAAATATAATTAAAGACTAATAACTTATGAAAATATGCTGGCGCAAGAATTGACCCCGTTTACCCATTTATTTCTGTATCTCGCAGTTTGTAATAAAAGCGGAGATCTATTTGATTCTGGTCAATTTGTATTTGTGTTCTCCTGAGTCTCCATCAAGTATGTCGGGATCGCCAGTAAGGGTGATTTTGTTTTTCCACTCTGTTGATCGAATGGTGATTTCTTTTGTTGTCGGATTATAGAACGAGCGGAACGGGGTACGTGCTCCATAGTTTCCGCGATGCTCATTGATATAAAAACCGTTCTTTTCATCAACAAATTCTAAAATATCACCGTCTCCACTTGTAAGCATGCCTGATCTTTTCCATCTCCCGATAATGTGTGTCAATGGGTCCTTAACATGTGCAACTTGCTGAAATGTTCCCGAGTCTTCTCCAAGCTCCTTGCTGATTGAAATTGCCGCATCTGTGTCTTTTTCTTGTAAGGCCTTAAGCTTCAATTTTTCCAGCTCGGCTCGATAGATTTTGTCGATCTCTGCGACCTTCGCGTCTCGCTTTTCTTTTAAGATTCGCGCCTCTCCAGTGAGTTGTCCAAACGCGCTAACAGTGAGCAATAGTA
>JBIIAI010000045.1:0-21614 GCA_044239965.1 Akkermansiaceae bacterium | reverse complement strand
GCCCACCTCAGGAAAAAGCAGCACCGCTGGTGGGGAATGAGGTGCCATTCATCGATCCCTCCGCGGAGACCGTAACATTTAATGGGAGAAATTTCGCCATAGCTGACAACCGTCTCTTCGCAGCTCGCTTTGAGCGCTACCTCAATGAGCCCGAAGACGACTCCGCTGCCGCTGTGGAATACCGCGAAACCATTGATGAAATTCTCTCATTGGTATCTCCGCATAACCCCAAGGGGCCGCAACTTTACGAGGCATTCAAGCTGTTGCCCAAAGCCTCGCAGTATCCCGGTGATGCCAAGCTTTGCGATTCCCTCTCCCAAGCGGTCTATGTCGCTATGGTTTCCAAGAAGAACGTCGAAGGTGCCAAAAAACTGATGGCATCCTTGGAGGACGAAAAACAGCGTGTCATTCGTGAGGCTGACTGGAAAGCGGCGAATGAAAAAGATCCTACTCTGAATCAAACCGGCGAGACAACTGGCGGCGGACGACAAAACCAAGCGGGCGGCCAAGCGCAACAAGGTGGTGGTGGCGGACAAAACGGACAGCAGCAGCAAGGCGGGCCTGGTACACGAGCTGGGGCTGCTACAGATCCCGGGCGCGGTGTGCAATCGTTGCGCTACGCTGATATGCAGCGCCGCATTTTGGAAATTGAGGCGATGAAAAAGAAAAACGAGCTCAAGGGAGAAGTGCAGATCGTCCAAGCGAAGATTCAATATCAAGCTTTGATGATGCAGTTTTTCATGCAACGCCGCTTCCAGCACGTGCTCATGGCATCGCGATTTTACAATCAAATCTGGACCGATGGTGAGAGCAAGTTGTATCTCGACAAAAACTCAGATACTTCCAAGCTCTTCAACGAATCCGTCGGCTTCAGCCCGACCGTAGCAAGTCTCGATTCCTTCTCGTCCGAATTCATTCGCGACTGCGATAAAGGTGTGGAGGCCTTCAATTTCCTTGCGGACAAAGGCGAACTTGAGTCCGCAGCAAAGCGCTTGTCCGAAGCCTATGCCGTAGGCGAGTTCATGCCAGGCATCCGTACCCTACCGCGCGATCGCAAGCGTAAGGTGTTAGAATTTGTGCGCGAGTCTTACAAGCTTCTCGCTGCCATCGATGCCAAAGACTACACCACTGCCGAAAAAATCACTGCCAACATGAAAACCATGGCCAGTGACTTTAATGGCAACAAAGCCGATGCCGCCATCGCAACCTACACCCGCGTCTCGAACATGCACATCATGACCGCCAAGACCCACGTCGCGGCCAATGAAATCGATAAAGCACGCGAGGAAATCAAAAAGGCCATGGAAGTGTGGCCGCAAAATCCGAAGCTCGCCGAGTTCGATCAACTCGTCGAGGCTGGTAGCACTCTGGTGACTGCGAAAAATGACTTTGATCGTCTTCTTTCTGAGAACAACTATCGTCAGATTTTCACTGATCAATATCGCATCGCCCCCGCGATTCAAAACGATCCGCAACGCCTTGAGGCGTTCAAGCAAATCATTACCAACCTTACCAGCATCGAGGCCTCCATTGGCAAGGCGAATGAGTTTTCGAAAATGGGCCAAGACTATGCCGCTTATGAACAATTGGCTCAAGTTCGTGAAAAGTTCCCTGATGATCCGAAGCTTGGTCGTGAAATCGAACTATTAGCGCCCAAGGTTGCCGACTTCACCAAGGCCATTGATCGTGCACAGCAATTTGAAAAGCGCACGCCGAAGCAAACTGGTTCAGCCATGGCTTGGTTCCTCAAAGCGCAAAACATTTATCCACAAAGTGAACTTGCAAAGAGCGGTGTCGAGCGCTTGCTCAACGAAATATTGCCCGATGAAAGCATGCCAAAACCTACGATTTCTGCTGAAGGCGAAGGCATGAATCCTTGATTTCAAAGTCTTTGTCGCATGCGCTCCCCTCTCTACTTCACAGCCTCTTGCTTGTTGTTTCTTGGCTCAAACTCTTTCAGCCAACAATCCACAGTTCCGCCTGTTATCGAACCGCCATCATGCTGTGTTGCAAGTTCACGCTCGGCCGCGGTGCCCATGAACCTTTTTTCCGACCAAGCCAAGTGGACGTTCGACGATGCGACTGCATGGAAATGGAATGACGATGCCGACGGCACCCTGACACTGACCAAGCAAAACGCCTACAAGCCTCCCTTCCGTAGCCCGACCAACTTGGCATGGTTTTCTGCACGTGAGTGGAGCAGTTTCACACTAACCCTCGAATGTCAGCTCAACACATTCAATGAGGGTAACAATGACCTTTGCATCGCCTTTGGAGGAATGGGGGCAGATCAATTTTACTACGTACATCTCGGCGAAAAAGCTGATGCCGCACATCACCAAATCCACATCGTCAACAAAGCTGATCGCAGCCCGATCACCACGTGGCGCAATGCTGGCACTCCATGGAAAAAAGACACCTGGCATCAAGTGAAAATCATACGCAACGCCGCAACTGGCGACATCGGCGTTTGGTTTGATCAAGACAAAACTCCACTGCTCACCGCCCGCGATAAAACCTTTGTGTGGGGTAAAATCGGACTGGGTTCATTCGATGATATTGGTCGCTTCCGCAACGTAAGCATCCTAGGAACAAGTCGCGAGAGCAAATAAGTGCAAATTTGTTAGATAAAGATAGCACTAAGGCTCCATCCGCAAGCGCAGGAAATGCTTTGATTCATTCGGCGGAATCGGAAATTTCCATCGTAGGGTTTTATCGCCATTTGCATGAACTTCCAACACCTCTGTGCTAGAGGGGGCCGTCTCAGACCAGTTTTCGAGATCGCTAGCGAGTTCTCCAGTCCATTCACTCCAATAGGCTCGACTGCTTTGTCGAAACGTTGTGGTGAAAAACGCACCTGATTGATCACTTCCGAGCGTCGTATGGATCGCGCCTGATTCTGCCACGCGAGGGTCAGTCCCGAGTATCAGTTCGACACCATTCGGCACGCCATCAGCATCATCATCTTCTGCGGCCAAACCTAACGATTTTTCCTGCGCCAGCAGTGGGTAATTGTAGAGCACTGTCAGTGATGCAGGATTACTGCTTGTCGATCCACTGGAATCGAGCGCGACACAGTGATAACTTCCATCGTGCGCGCGCGTGAGTGGTCCGAGAGCAAGCGATGACTGTGTAGCTCCCGGTAATGCTGAGCCATTGTGATACCACTGATAACTCGTTACGGGCGTAGCCCCGACACGCAAAACCACCAACGAACCAGCAGAGAGAGATTCTGAACGAGGCTGAAGATAAAACTGCGGCTGAGAAGGCATACTCGTAAAATTGCTAGAACCAGGCGTTGGGATCATCGAGGAAATACTACTGCTACCATCAGGAGCAAGACCACTACTGACTGAACTGTTAGATGAACCAAAATTCACGCTATGCAAGGTGCTCGATGAATCGGATAGAAGAAGCATCTCCCCTGCTCCATCGATAGCAAAATTCACACGTGCCGGGTCAGTAGTGCCTGTTCGCGACAACAACACCGCATGACCTTGTGCCGGAATGAAACTAAGAGAGGGAAAACGCCACTTGCGGCGTCCGGATTCACTAGGATTATCGCCTAGCCACAAACCAGCTAGATCGGCAGGCTTAGCGCCGGGATGATAGAGCTCGATGTATTCTTTCCAATCATTTCCTCCGAAGGCAATCGTAGCTCCCGTCCATTCGTTGATTTTCACTGCGGATGAAGAATCCAATAGAGATGCAGATGCATTTGCGGCACCGGGAGTCGGAACAGCGAGTAAACGCCACTCACCTGCTGGCGTACGACCGATGCTACGATCATCGATTTGCATACCCCAAGAAATTTGATCAACCACCTGCCCTAAGGGATTCAAGAGTTCGAGTCCCCATGCGAGATAATCATGACGAGACTCGCTATCGATCGCGAGAGCGCAATTCAGTTGCTCCGAGCTACTCACGATTGCGGGTGCTAAGGGATCGGCCCAGATGCGAATAAACGCGCCAGAGGCGAGAATCGTGCCAGAGGGAATCGTCCACTTAGTACTTTTGTCATCCGCATCGCTCATGGCACGTAGTGACCAAGCATCGAGCGTAATCGCAGAAGCCGTGGAATTTTTCAATTCGATCCAAGAACTGCGATGAGCCCACGGATTGATCTCGCCTGAATGATTGCGAACCAAAACCTCATGAAGTTGTGGTACATCACTGAGGATTGCATGATTCGCAGCAGCAGGACTCGGATAAGGAAGAGCACTCCATGTTCCTGTCGCGTGCGGCAGACGACCGAGACTAGACCCCTCCGATTGCGATGCGTAACTTAGCGAATCGATGATGGTTCCCGTAGCTGTGGAAAAATCCAATGTCGCTCCTGCGGCAGGGAGATTCCAGGCGATGCTATCACCACTACGACTTCCTGCCTTCGCAAATATTCGAATCTGTGAACTGGCACCAATCGCGGTAGGAACATTGATGATTTGCTTTTTCCCGTCGATGCCAAGCTGCAATCCCATAAGAGAAATCGGCAATGAAGCAGAGTTCGCAATCTCTAACCAATCATCTTGCCCCGGCAGCGGGTTGGCGTGAATTTCATTTAATACGAGCGAGCTAACGGCAGCTTGCGTGGCAGCACTTTGCACAGTTCCTGGTGTAGGCGTGCTCAAGGTCCAGACACCTCCTATGCGACTGAAAGAAAATCCGCTCGCCTGTGGACCGTAGCGAAGCCCATCGCGTGTGCGATTGCTAGCATCGACAAGTTGCAGCGATCCATGTTGGCGAGGTAAATTGATAGGAATAGAAAAAAGCGCACCTGGCAATACCGAAGTGGATGGTAGCGGCACCACTAGATCGGTCAGATCAGATTGTCTTATGAGTATTTTCCAGCCAGCAGTAGATTGCACGGCCTCAGAGGTATTTTGTATTTCGATAAATCCTGTGGTCGAAAATTCTGCTAGAATCAAAGTAGGAGATGAAGTCGAACTATTGCTTTGCCCCGGAGTTCCATGATTCGCGTTACTCGGTTTCCAGTTTCCTGCATCATCGATGTCGGAGAGTGGATCGATCAACTCAAGACTGGGACCACCGCCATCAGGCGAAGTTGGCCAAGGCGCTTTATCAAAATAATGCACAGAGGAAACAACGCGCCCCTGACGATCCAACAGAGAAATGCGTTCATCGCTATTGTCGAGCGATCCTGAAAAATAACCGAGAACAATCACTGCTGGATAGGCAGCAGCGAAGGCAGTAGGATTATCGTTGTTTGCGATAACCAAACGTGTTCCAGGATTCATGATGGTTCCGAATGGAACGATGAAATCGATACCCTCAAATGTCCAATTCGATACGTCGACACTACGATTGCCCGCATTGTGAATTTCCACAAACTCACGAGATGTCGCCCCGCTACTCGGGCGATAATGAATTTCCGAGATAACCACACGCGGCAACTGATGACCCACCGTATATGTGGACTCGCGCAAAGCGCTCCATGTGGTGCCATTCAATGTTCGCGCTTTGACCGTAGTAGTCGCATTGATCGGGATCGCAGCGGAGTATGCTTGTGCGGAAGTGGAAATGGTGCCACTGGTGTCAAAGTAGACACGGGGATCGCTGCCGTCCGTAGTATAATAGATGGCCCCTGCATTGGCAGTACCCGCTGGCGGACTGCTAGGCAACTGCATCTTCAATAGAAAACCTGCATCTACTTGGATTGAGCCGATTTGCGCATTGGTCGCATTATTGCGAAACTCTGGAGCATTCAACAAAGGATACAGACCTGCTGTGCGCAGCTGACCTAACACATTTGTGGTTCTAACAGTAAAGTAATCGTTGCGCAGTCGGTTCATCTCCGCAAGCCAGTGTGTCGGGGTGGTAGAGCGTGATCCATTTTCAAACCATGAACCATTCCAGGTGTAGACAATGTTGGTATCATTGCTGTAAACGTGAACCCGATCGCGATAATCCCCCCAGCGCGCGGATTCCAAACAAATGGCATCGGCATTCATGATCGATCCCCATTGATTGAGTCGAGCAATGTTAGCCTCAGCCAATAAAGCTCCGTCGGGATTGACCATGTGGAGATTCACACGATCCGCAAAATCGAGTCGATACTGCGCATTTTTATCAAGTCTTTTCTGAATCGCCGTAGGCGGAAACTGCGCTCCCGAGACTCGGTTGATGGTTGGTGAGTTCATCAAATTTTCCATGTCCCATGGTAGATATTTGAAGGTATCGCCGGGTGGCCTCAATGCATACCAATTTTTATCGTATGCTGTTTGTGTCCCCCAATCCTCGTGACCAACGAGATAGTGCAAGATCATGTAATCGGCATACCATGGAACATCGACATACTGCTTAATCTCTTCATATTTCTGATCTGTGAACGCACTCGCAATCATCGTCGCATTGGGTGCCGTATTGTAGTTCGGGGCACTGGTCCAACCGAGAATACGCTTGATTTCACGATACGCTGTCCACTGACCATTTTTTAGAGCATTCTGCTCGATGACATCATAACCGTTCTTATCTCCGCCGAAATATGATGCGCCAAAATCCTGAGCCTCATCTTCGGCAATATCAAAGGTCCCCCAATAAACGCCATTGATCATGACATTGACAAAGCGCGAATATCCCGCGATGCGGCCCATATCGCGAAAAGCATCTTTGCAAAAAACATCGCGAATGCGGATACCACGCGGTCTTTGTAGTGTACCATCCCAGTGCAGCCAACTAAATCCAAAGTCGCCACGAAGGACAAATTTATCCCACTCCTCTACGGGTGAGTCAGGAAACAGTTTCGCCTTCAATCGACCATTGCCATAGCGCCCTTTGAAACGAATCGTATATCCATGCTTCGGGTTTTTATACGGATCGCGACTGGCGTTGCCATGGTTGTCAATGCCGGCATTGCTGCTAAAAATCGTCGTTCCATCTGCTGAAAACATTTCTAGCGAACAAGCCTTGGTATTGTCCGCTTTATTCGCGGACGTCGATGTCGGATATAGTCCGCCAGTGCCGAACATGTCATTGTTTTTCATCACAATGGAAAGTACCGGCAGACTACGCAATCCCCTCTCCATACGCTCTGCATTCGTGAGGCCATTTGAATCGAGCGTTCCATCATCGGCGTAGCGATTCGGGTCAGCGTGAATTTTTTCATCCATACCATAGTCAGCAGGAATTGCATTTGCCGGAAGATTGGTGATCAAGCCAGGAAAACCAAAACCGCTTTGCGTGCCCCAGTGACTCGGCAGACTCTCGCCTCCAACGACAGGGGCGAGATTTCCCGTTGTATAAGGCGGGCTTTTCTGAGCAAAGACCGAGGAGCTAAAAAAATACGTGTGCGTAATCGTTTCACTAGGCACTTGATTTTCACCAAAGGCCGCGAAACGCAACACGGTTGTTGTGCTGATCGGGATTGGCGAAACATAAACGGGATCTGAAGCGAGCGGCAGAGATCCATTGGTGGTGTAATGAATCGCGGCATCGGCTTGCGGGCATGTCAAAATGACAGAGAACGGTTCTGCAAAAAATCCCCGTTTGACACTAGCGCTGGGGTCTGGAGTGATCGCGCTTAGTAAACTAGTGCCACTTACCTCACCCACAGGAACAACGGGAGCAGTTGGATTTGGATTAGCCGCGGAGGGCAATGTGTAGGCAGATTGCGTCACCGTAGGTGGCGAAAAATATCGCAACTGATGATCTCCATCTTGCAGACCATAGCTGTAATCATAGCGCTGGGGTGGATACTCTTCCGTTAATGGATAGTCTGCCGGAAATCGACTAACTGGATTCCCTCGTGGATGGTTCGGTGTATGCAGAGCAAGGTAGCCACCGTTCACCGAAAGCGTGAAATTTGCATGCAAATGACCACTGATCGGCTTGCGATCCTTACCACTGGCCCAAATGATCAGTCGTGCACCTGCTGCGAGATTACGTGTTGGAAAGATCCAGAGATCTGAATCGTCGACCTCATTGGTAAGACTCCATCCCCTGAGATCTACCGACGTAGTTCCAGGATTGTATAACTCAATCCATGGCGAAAGATCAAAATTCTCATCACGCGTGCCGTTGACGGTGTTGGCAACACCTCCAGCATTTGCTGCAAGAAATTCCGTGACCACGACACTACCAAGGCTTGCAACTTTCGTGACCGACCAATTTTCAGCAACAAAAGCATTACCAATCGCATCTACGATACCCGTAGTACTTTGCCAGGTAAAATTGACCAATCCATTCGCTGGCTGATTGAATGCAAAAACATAAGGACCCGCCTCCGATCCGGTTACTGAACTGGCAGCGTTGCCATTGATCAAAAGATCGGCGACATCAACACCAGTCACAGGCTCAGAGAATACAAGCGTGCATTGAGTCAACTCAGATACACTTGCACCGGGCGTGGGGAAAACGTGAAGTATTTCTTGACCCACTGCACTGGAAAGAATTCGCCCCAACACTGGCGCGGCATTGTCCAATAAAGTATAGCCCCAGGCGCCTGTTGGCACGTATGAACCTGTACCCAGCCCAGTAATGCCATGTGTTTCCTCCCACTCCAATGAGACCGTGCCCGCTGCTGGTTGCGTGAAATTGAATACGTAGGGACCCGCACCAGCTCCACTCACAGAGCTAGCGACGACCCCATTGATCAACAAGTCCCCAGCATCCACACCACTGACTGCCTCATTGAAGGTCACGGAAACACTCGACAATGAACCAATGCTCGCGTTTTCCACGGGAGAAAGTGCAGAGACCACAGGCGCAGCCTCTACACTCAGACCGAGGAGGGAAATCAGCGAGACGATCGTTTTGCAATGATGGTGGTATGACATGATGAAACTCCACCGCCATTACGGCTTAGTAACCTTTAAGCGAGCAAACATTTCAGTGTTTACTCCCTTGGCAATGGTTACCGTAACATCGTCATCAGCGACTCCATTTTCCAGTACGGTGACATTGCCACCACTCGTTGCAGTCACAGGAATCACTGTCGACCAGTTAATCAAATCAGAACTCACTTCGACTACCTGTGTCGTATCAGCTTCTGATGCATCACTGCGTTTGAAACTGAAAACCAACTCCGTGGCAGATGTCGTGGAGTTGGGCAGAATGGTTTGCGCTGCGACCGTTGGAACACCTCCAAGCACGTATTCCAAAAGATTGGAAATCCCGTCGCCATCCGCATCATCCAAGGGATCACGATCATCAGGATTGGTGATGCTCTGAGCAAAAACTTCAAATCCACTCGCCACACTGACCACTTTGATCTTGCCATCGGTCGCAAAGGAACTTGTATCCCATCCAAGACCGCTCGCCAGTGGAGCCGCAGTAAAGTCAAACGTTGGCGTTCCTGTGAGGCTCGAGGCATCCGCTAAATCAAACACATCATCTAGCACAGGTGTATATCCTGTGAGAGTGACCGCGATCGTTCCATTCACGGACAATGCCGCAGCGGGAGTCGAAATCCGATCCACTGCGCTAGCGCCTGTGATATCTACCGCATAAGTCGAGCCACTGGACAGAGTGACATCACTGACAAAGTTCAAGGTAGCAGCCGTGCCATCGCCAGGTGAAATCGTCGCACCACTAGGAATCGTCGTCGCCGCAGTGACCGTACCATTCCCTCCGAGTGTCGAGCCCGCAGACAGCTGCGGCGCTTGATTTGGCATGGTGCCATTGACAATTAAAGTCCCTGCTGTCACCGATGTCGTGCCACTGTGACCCACGTTACAGAGTGGATTCAAAATCAATTTGCCCGCACCTGCTTTCACGAGATTTCCAGTAAAGGAGTCTTCGAGATCTGCAGTCAGTGTGGCATCATCGGCAAAGTCCGGCGACATCGAAGTCGTGGTGTTTTCTGCAATCGTAAATGTCCGTGTTCCCGTGAGATTGATGACGTTACGATTCACTCCGTTATATCCCGCATTAGTGATGAGGAAATTTCCTGTGGTAGTCACATCGCCACCGAGATTGACAATTGCGTCTTGATTGTTGGTATTGAACTTAATTTGCCAATCTCCACCGCTAGCTGTGACTCCACCGTCACCGATGTTCAAGGTTGATGAAGCACCACTGCCAGCAATACGTAAAATCGCATCGGTGGTATTGGGTGCCGTGATGTTGATCGCTTTGACCGTCGCAGTATTTCCTGAACCAACTCCGAGAACGCCACTATTAAGAGTCGCAAGTCCCGTCACCGTCATTCCATTGCGCATAATAAACTGCGCGCCACCGCCGCCGGGCACAGTCGAGTTGACCAAAACATTGGTCACGACTTCAGCGCTCAAGCCGACACCAGACAAATAAGCATCGGAGTTAGAACCAATCACCGAGATCGAAGCCGTCGGAGCAAGCTGTGTGCCCACCGTCGGCGAAATACGAGATGTCCCAGCAATTACCAAGTCCCCAGCAATCGCAGTGCCAGCTGAATTGGCAAAGGTCACTGTCGCATCGCGAATGGTAGTAGTTCCTGAAATCGTATTCGGCACGCTGCCATTGAAGGTGACAATGCCACCACTGATCTCGAGATTTCCTGCGCCACTAATCAAGCGCGACAAAGTCCCGCCGCCGGTAAACTTCAGCGTGCCCGCATTCACTTCCAAATCATAATTCGCTGAATAAGCGTTCGCTATAGTTACGATGTTCGCTTGGTTTTTCACCAACTTGCCTACTCCTGTAAGTAGATTGGTGAAGTTATGATCATCAGGGCGATTCAACACTAGCGATGTTCCTGCCAAGGAATCAATCGTGCCAGATATTACACCAGCTCCCGCAGTAACGCCATCGCCAAGAATGATCGATCCTTCATCTAACAGTGTGCCTCCTGCGTAATCGTTCGCTGTAGTATTGCTGATCTGCAAAGAACCCGCTCCCAATTTTTCCAAAACTGTGATACCCGACAAAGATCCACTGCCCGCAAAAATGTAATTGCGCGTTGGATTGTTGATCGAAATGGCAGTCGGCGTATGCGTGGTAGTCAAATTCACGCTAACATCGCCCGTGCCAGCTGCTAGATCATCAAACAAGGCCGCATCCGTACTCGAGGGGGCTTGTAAGAATCGTGTTGCCGCGGTAGTCACCGTTGTTTCCCAATTGGCTGTGCCCGTGGTGCCCGCGCCTGTCGGGTCAACATCCCAATTGCTATCGACCGAACCTTTCCAACGAATTCCTTGGGCCGATGTGATCTCCACATCTATTCTGTTAGCGGCAGTATTATTGATCAAGTTTCCTAGTATCCGTGAAGGCAACTTCAAGGTCAGCCCGCTAAAACCGAGCGTTCCATTGATATTGGTGTAGCCGACTAATGGAAAAGTTCCTGTGGTGATATTTCCACCGATGTATTCCAAGGTCGTCGGGGCATTGACTGTCAAATCAGTCGTAACGAGTGGCGCTGCGCTGGGATTGAGGAGCGTACCTGCATTCACCAACAAAGAACTGCCTGTCGTCGTGCCCAATGCGACCGATTGCACTGTGCGCTGTGCGTCTTGACTCGCGATGTCGAGCCGTAGCGCAGCCCCATCGGCTACAGTAATCGGAGTCGCTCCCGTTCCAACAGTAGAAATGGCCAAGAGCCCTTGCTCTGCGGTGGTCGCACCTGTGTATGTGCAATTTCCTGACAAGACCACGGTCCCAGCAGTCTTTTTCACCACGGACATCGTTCCCCCACCATTGGCAATGATACCTGCAAAAGTGCCAGCACCGACGTGAATCGCGGCACCGTTGGTGGCATGAGAATTCGTCACTGTTCCCAGCCCTTGCAAGGTGCCTAACTGAACCGCGACGCCATTGACTTGCAATACATTATTTGCCGCCACATTCCACGTCGCAGCAGCTGAACCAGAATTTATCGCATTGAGACGCAATGAACGATTTCCCGATGCTCCATTGATCGTGAATGTGCCTGTATAGCCCGAGTTATCTCCCGAAAAGCGCACCAATCCGTTAGGCGAAGAGGTATTAACATTTTGATAAAGAATATTACTCGAACCCGTGAGATTGCCCGTTAGCTCAATGCCATTTGCATGAGAGAGTGTACCTGTTGTATTCCAAGTAAATGCACCCGCTGCCGCGATCGATCCAGAGATCGTAATCAGGCCTGGTTGAGTCATCGAGGTCTCAAGAATTCCTGCATTCATGGTAAGTGCGCCTGATTGAGTGACGGGCTGACCCGAATTATTATTCAACAAACGCAATGTACCATTGGTGGTGATAGCGGCGGCTGAATTGAGCGCGCCCGTGTTTGATTGCAAGCGCAATTGCGAGCCAGTAGCGATGTTGATACTCGCCGTGCTAGCAATCGTAGTCAGGCGATTAGTTCCCCCCTGAACCACAAACAAATTATTCCCAATATTGACCGTGCCATTTCTCAACGTGTAACCACTCGATAAGGTGATTTGACCTGTACCTGAGGTGGTAAGAGTCCTGCCATTCATATCGAAATCCGTGAGCGCAGGTGCGAGAAATGCGACATCCTCGCCATTGTTGAAGCCTGAAGGGTTGCCGACAGTATTGGCATCAATGACACTCCACGTCTGATTGGCTCCCAACTTTACTCCGGCATCGATGCGAATGGCCTTGGTCGCAGATGACATCAAGATGCCACTTGCACCAATCGTCAAGACCCGGATCGGCGCGCCAACTGTGCCATCATGGCGACTCCCCACAATCACATTTGCGGTATTCGCAGCACCTGCCGGATTCGTCACCATGATGCCATCCACAGCCATATCGGCACTGAGTAGTGGCAACGAAGCTTGCGCTACGGCGGTGTATGTGCTGTCCCACAACATCAAATCAGCACTGCCTGGTGCAACACCTCCAACCCATGAAGTGCCCAAGTTTAGGGCATTCGCGTTGGCTGCTTTTGTGATGATCACCGCCTGCATGGTTTGAGGCAACAAAGCACAAATCAATGCGACTTGTGATAACTGAGTCCGGAAGTTTTTTTTGAGTTTCATTAGTTTTTGGGGTCTTTAGCTAGATTATCAAAATTACTAAGCTCCCAAGATGGCACTCCCACAAAAACCTTCGGAAGCATAGACCATGCGCAGCGCAAGTGCACGTTTCTAAGTTTTTGGGTTAGATCGGCTTGGGTTAAAGGAACGGTTCTTCCTCAAACGAACCAATTAGTCATTATCGTTATTCAGCGCAAGAAAAAATGATGCCATTTGAGAAAAAAAAGCCGAAATGCAATCGAAAATTTGCGAATCATTCGTCACGCTTGCGGGGGTTCTGCCATCAACAGCAAAATGGCTGAAGCATGAGTATTAAAATTCACCACCTCAGCCCGCGCATCACGCTGCCATTCTAACGGATAGAGTCCTTGCTGTTGCGGCAACGCCAGCACGGCTTCATGACTCGCACGCAAGACCTCCTCGATTTGATCAGCGACATCCATTCGGATTTTTGCACGACGCAATGAACGAGCGAGCAATCCCCAGTAGCGGGCGCAAATGCCTTTGAACATTCCTACATCCCACCCCTCTGTGCTCAGCTTTTCGAGCAAGATTTTTTCGCTCGTAACAATGCCTGATTTTTCAATCATCGACTTCACCACCAGCGCGGCCTCTTCCAAATATTTGATTTCACCCGTAGCTTCATGCATGGCATCCAAGCCTCCGAGATAAACTCCTTGATTGTATGTCCAATAATCTCCTCGATGCCCTGGACGATCCACAATTCCGACCCCATCATAGAGTTTCACTTGCTTTTCCCAGTCTAGCGTCTTTTTTGCCCAATCGAGATATTCTTGATTTTTTGTTAGACGATTCAACCGCGCTGATAGAACGACAAACAAACTATTTGTAATGGCATTCGCACCGCGCTTGTCGGGCTCCAGCGCCCAAGAAATCCCGCCATCCTGTCGCCAGCCCGATGCCATGTGTTTATGAATCGCGATTGCCGTGCGCAGATACTTTGGCTCTCTCGTGCGTTCATAAAACGCCAACCACGCCAAGGCCCACCAACCCGAGTCATCCAAATACTCATTGCGAAATTGACTCGCATTCACTCTCGGATTTTGCACCTCGCTTTTCTTGCGAGCTAACACCTGTTGATCTTGGTCTTTCCAGTCGCCATTTTTCTGCATGGAATTCGCCAACATCTGATATCGGCCACCACGAATGACATTGCCCTCATAAATTTCTCGGATCTGTGCATCGTAACTCGTTGTTGATGTGCGATTCATCCAATCAATCATCCCCTCGACAACATTCGCACAGGACCACCAAGGCGGATTCATTCTCCCCTCAAACACTGCTCGTAAATCTTTCTGAGGGCGATCCACCCAGTTCGCGATCTCGGGTAGCCAAAACACATCGTTTAACTTTTTCAAGCCAGCATCAACGGAGCCTAACATCGCATCGCGCTTAGTCTGAGCAGCCACGGCATTGCTACGTCCCATCAAAGAACCAGCCAGCAAGATTTTACAAAATTCTGCACGTGTCATCACCTTCCTCATTATGGTTCCAGCATACGCATGATGTTTGCACGATCTTCCAGACATCAATGAGAACCGAATTTTTTAATGCTAAAGCCATAGCTAATTCAGTATGCATCGCACCTTGCAAAAATTGGATAAAACTCTCTAGGAATTACTTTCCAGCGCACGTATTGTTTCGTTTCCCCTTCAATAGGAATCCTCAGATTCACAATATCGAAACCGAATCAGGTTATATATTTTTCTCCTATCACGTCAGAGGAAATTACTTACCGAGCACCCTGCGGATGCCGTCGTAACAGCCCTGATAGATCACCTTGGCGAGATCATCCCCTTCTTTCTCGGTTGCGCCCTCAACGGTGAACACACTACCCCAGTGAAGACGACAGCGGTTCTCATCAATCGCTTCCAATCGCACAAATGCCTGATAGTTCCTCAGCGGAAAGCGGCATTTGATGAGGTCGGTGATTTTGTAACTGAATTCGCGCGATACGTCGTTGAAATAGACGAGACGTTCGACCACATGGCCGCCGCCTGCGGCTTCGGTAAGACCGATCTTGCGGACGACTCCACCTTCGAGTAATTCGCTTGTGGTGATGGACGCGTGGTAATCCGGTAGGGAATTGAATCCTGCGATGAGTTTCCAAACCTTTGCTGCGGGATAGGGAAGTTCCTCGGAGGTGTTGACGCGAAGGGGCTTTTTGACAACCTCTATTTGGTGGTTGGTGATAGGAGCAGCAGAGAGAACTGGCGCGATGGCGAGCAGGGATATGATTGTACGGAGTATGATGTTCATAGCGTAGTGGTTTATGATTCTGAGTAGACCTCGGATTTCATTTTCTGGAGAAGTTCGTAAGATTTGAGATTCCAGCCGATGATTTTCGGCTCAGCCATGCAGGCGGCGTAGAGTATGCCGTTGGGACCGAAGGCGAGACCGTTCGCCTTGGCAGTGGCCTTATCCACTTGAATCTCCGTTTTACTAGGTTCGATGCGATAGAGCTCGCTGTCCGGGACGTCGGTAAAGTAAATCGTGCCGTCTTTGGCCGCGGCAATGCCCTCTACGATGTTGTAACCTTCACCTACCGTTTCCCACTCCGATCCAGCGGAGAAGATGGAGTCGTTCGCTCTAGCGAACATCGATGCGGCGATACCAGTGAGGAGGAGAAGAAGCGACTGAAGCAGGGATTTCATGAGTTTGAGTTAGAGTTTTTTGTAACGGAGAGCGGTCGGCTAGGCTAGGATTCCGCCGATGACTTTCGCGGGATCAACTCCGGTGAGACGGAAATCCAAACCTTGCGCGCGGTAAGTAAGACGCTCGTGATCAATGCCAAGAAGATGAAGAACCGTGGCGTGAAGATCGCGGATATGAACGGGATTTTCCGCAGGATTAAAGCTAAAATCATCGGTTGAGCCATAGGTGATGCCCGGCTTGATGCCACCGCCAGCCATCCACATCGTGAAGCATCGAGGATGATGATCACGCCCCGCTTCAGGACTGTCCCATTTGCCTTGGCCTGCGATACCTCGCCCGAATTCTCCTCCCCAGATGACGAGAGTATCCTCGAGCATGCCGCGGCGTTTGAGATCCTTGATGAGCGCGGCACTCGGCTGATCGGTATCGCGACATCGCGCGGTGCACCACGAGGTAAGACGACTGTGATGATCCCAATCAGGGTGGAACAATTGAATGAATCGCACGCCACGCTCTGCGAGACGACGAGCGAGAATGCAGTTCGCCGCGTAACTACCCGGCCGCCGAGAATCAGGCCCGTAGAGATCAAATACTTCCTCGGGTTCGTCATTGAGGTCGGTCAATTCTGGGATACTTGTTTGCATGCGATAGGCCATTTCGTATTGCCGAATGCGCGTCGCAATTTCTGGATCGCCCGTTTCTGTTAGACGCTGTTGATTTAATTCTGCGATTCCATTGAGCATCCCTCGCCTGAGCTCCCGAGGCAGTCCATCAGGATCCCGTAGATAGAGAACAGGATCGCGTGCGTTGCGCAATTTCACCCCCTGATACCGTGATGGCAAAAAGCCACTACCCCAATAGTGATCATAGAGTGGTTGATCACTCGGACGCAACATTTTTGAAATCATGACGATGAAGTCTGGCAGATCGCGATTGTCACTTCCCAAGCCATAGCTTAGCCATGAACCCATGCTAGGACGACCAGGCAATTGGTGTCCCGTGAGAAACTTGGTCATGGCTGGAGCATGATTGATTTGATCCGTATGCATCGACTTGATGAAACAAAGATCATCTGCCACTTCCCGCAAATGTGGCAACCATTCACCAATCGTTGCCCCACTTTGACCACAGCGTTCAAACTTGACCCGCGGAGGCATAATCAACTGCTTCTGATTGGCCGTCATCGTAGTGACCCGTTGCCCTTGTCGCACAGAGTCGGGAAGTTCAACACCGGCCCATCGCATCAAGTCAGGTTTTTCATCGAACAATTCCAACTGCGATGGACCACCCGACTGTGTAAGGAAAATGACACGTTTGGCCTTAGGGGCAAAGAGTGGCAGGGCATCGAGCCCGCCGATCACATTTCGCTTCAGATTTTCATCGGCAGCAAGAGCGCGTCCAATCATTTGCGAAAGCGCCATCGCCCCGAGTGATAGACCTGTGCACTGGCCAAGAAAATAACGACGCGTTGTAGATAGGAGATCAGGATTCATGCTTCTCGATGCAATTTGTAAGGGTAAACATTTTGGCTATTCCACTGGCAGACATAGAGATCGCCAGCATCGTCCACGCAGACATCGTGGCAATTGTGAAATACAGCCTGGTTTTGGAGCAATACTTTGAGAGATTGCTCATCGTATTCAGGAGCATGAGCACCGGGGCAGGAAATGACGCGATCCGCGGCATCAAGAATCACAACAAATCCCCTACCTTGCCACATGCGGGAATCATGGGGTTTCGCGCCGAAACAAACGCCAGAATAAAGATGCTTACCGTGGATGACAGGTCGACTCACATAAGCACCCGGCAAATATACTGTGCGGACATGCTTTCCTTCTAACGTAAACCATTGGAATTCATTGCGGATTCGCTCGGTCACCACCAACAATGGTTCACTACCACGAGCGTCAATCGCTATGCCATGAGCTTGCATGAATCGACTCGGCACAGGCTGTGTTCCTTTGCCACCAAACTTACTGATGTAGTTCCCCTTCGCATCATAGCGCAATACGCATTGGGCACCATAGCCATCCGCCACAAACATATCGCCATTTGGCGCGACTGCGATTTCTGTCGGGTTATACATCTCGCCTGCCTTGTAAGCCCCACAATCCAAGGCCTTAGGCAACTCTAACACAATTTCTCCTTCTAACGTGGTCTTCAACACGCGTCCGCCTGTATCGGTGAGATAAAGATGCTCTGTGCCACTATCGTCGCGATGAACTGTCAAACCGTGAGCGCCTTGTAATGAAAGCGTCCACGCATCTAACAACTTACCCGATTTTTCATAGATAAGCATGTTATTGCGCGGGTGATTCGTGAGTAGAAACAATCTTCCATCGGTCACTTGAACCATTTCGTGGCAATCGCGAACCGGATACTTCATCGGATCCGCCTGACTCCATAATTTGTTGACACGATAGCGCAAACTACCATGTCCAATGACAGTACCATGAAACGCGGGCGCGGTTTTGCTTTCACTCCGTACAAAAGGCGCAAGTCCGAGAGAGCCCGCGACCATGGCCGTGGTGCGCAAGAAATGACGACGCGGTAAAAATGGTGCTTCATTCATGAGTAATCGATTCATCTAGGTTGAACAAAAGACTGGCAACGACCGTTAGAGCAGCCACTTCTGTTGCTGACTGTTTCGGGTATCCAGAAAATTGGCCACGTGCCAAAAACTGCACGGCATCATCGGGGTGAGCTCGATAATGCGCTAGAGCACGATCGTGTTCGCGGCTGAGAATTTTCTTCTCCGACTCACTTGGTTCGCGCGACAACACACGCAACACCATTTCACGCAAGGGATCAGGATTTGTTAAAGCCAAGGCCGCAAGCGCCCGTGATGCTTCGAGATAATTTTCGTCGTTGAGCAATGCCAGCGCTTGCAGCGGTGTATTGGTGCGATACGTGCGAACTTCGCAGGAGCGGCGTTGAGCCGAATCAAAGAGAAAGGTAGGCGCAATAGTGCGCCGCCAAAAGGCATACAAGGTGCGTCGGTATTGGGCTGGACCTTCACTGGGCACATACGTAAATCTTCCCATGAAATTCTCCTCCCAAACTCCTTCAGGCTGATAGGGATTCACGGGAGGACCACCGATCACAGGATGCAACAATCCAGCCGCACGCAGCGCCGAATCGCGCAGCATCCATGAGGGCAAACGAAAGCGAGAGCCGCGTGCAAGCAATCGATTCTCCGGATCGCGAGCAAGCAATTCGTCACTGACTTTCGAGCTCTGCCGATACGTCGAACTCATCACGATCAATTTCATCAAATGCTTCACATCCCAACCACTCTCTAAACACTCGACAGCGAGCCAATCGAGCAGTTCGGGATGCGAGGGAAATTCTCCTTGCAACCCGAAGTCGTCAGCCGTTTTGACAAGCCCCGTACCACAGCATAGCTGCCAGAGATGATTCACCAACACTCGTGCGGTGAGCGGATTTTCTGGAGAGGTCAGCCAGCGCGCGAGATCAATACGCGTAGGATTGGTCACATTCATCGGCGCGAGTGAAGGCAGGCCACCGCGTTCCACTTTAGGACCATGACTATCCCATACACCTCGCTCAAGAACAAATGTATCGCGAGGCACAGCTCTCTCGGCTAAGACCATGACATTGGTCTTCTGCGCTTTCTTCGCCTCTACAAATTGGGCCATAGCGCGATCCAGCGCTCGCTTGCTCACCTGATACGGCTCGTGATCAGCGAGAAACTGTTCAAAGAGCAGTGCGCGCAGCGGCTCATCGAGCTTTCGTGAGGCGAGTTCTTCCATCGGGGCAGGCCCCACTTTCATCACTGCCGGACCACGTTGATCCGTCACCGACACTCGAAAGCGCCCTACGTTCGCATCACCCAATGTCGAACGCTGACGCAACTCGATAATCATCTCCTCGTCACTACCCACCACCAGCGGCTCTGCAAAGGCAAATACGGAAACATGCGGCACAACAGCAGGCGCTCCTTTTGTTGTCCAACCGTTCCTTGGGTCATCGTCGAGCACCCCTACGATGTTTCCATATCCCCCTTTTCCTGATGACTGAAAATCAGCGACCGCATTTTTCACGAGCACATCACGGATTTGACTGCTGCCGCGACGACGCACCTGCACCTTGATATCAGTGAGAATAAAATCGCCGCTCTTGCCGCGTGAAAAGGCACGCTTGGTATGCGAAGGATGGGGAAAAATTTCCAACTGCAATCCCGTAACGCGTGATAGCGACACTGGTGCCATGAGGCGATAGTCATCTTGATTCGGATGTGGCCCACTCGCTTGGATGGTCGCGTCTGCCTCCTGTGTGAGCAAGGTGCCTTCGCTCGTTTCGACTGATCCGCGCAAAGGATGCCACGACACAAAACCATCTTGAACCTCCTCGATGCGAGCCTCAAGCCAATTGGCAAATGGTTGTTCTGCCTCCTTGCGGGCTTGTGCTTCGGGCCCCTTGCGTTGGCCCACAAGCTGTTTCGCTTCCGCGATTGCTTGATCAACATACTTGGATTCATAGGCAAGATAAGGCTTCGCTTCCCGGCCCGCTTTGCCATCTTCATCAATGCTATTAAAAAATGCTGTTAGACTGTAATAATCCGTGTGCGCGATAGGATCAAATTTATGCGAGTGACACTGTGTACAACCAAGTGTTAACCCCAACCATGTGCTGCCCATCGTATTCACCCGATCTAACACATAGTCGACACGTGATTCCTCCGGATCGCGACCACCTTCCCCATTGGTCATATGATTGCGATGAAAACAGGTTGCCAATTTCTGCTCAGGGGTTGCATTCGGCAGCAAGTCACCTGCGAACTGTTCCAAGGTAAACTGATCATATGGCATATTTGACAGGAATGCCTCCACAACCCAATCGCGCCATGGCCAATTTTCCCGATTGGAATCGGCTTGAAATCCATCGGTATCCGCATAGCGCGCTGCATCTAACCACCACATCGCCATGCGCTCGCCATAATGCGGTGACGCCAGCAAACGATCCACTACTGCTTCATAACTTTTGTCTGACCCATCAAAGGCCGCAAGCTCTTCTGGTGTTGGCGGTAATCCTGTTAGATCAAACGAGACACGACGCAACAAGGTATGTCTCTCCGCTTGTGGCGAGGGATCGATAGATTCCTTTTGCAATTTCGCCCATACATAACGGTCGATGGCAGAGCGCAAAGCAAAATGTTCTGGCGCAGTCTTTTCGTTAGGTTCAACGCCACACTGCGGTTTCTCATAGGCCCAATGTTTTCCCCAGACTGCGCCCTCTGCGATCCAACGCCGCAAGAGTGCTACTTCTTCGTCAGAAAGTCGCGGTTTATGCGATTTGGGCGGCGGCATCACTTCGTCCTCATCATCGCTCACGATGCGAGCAATCAGTTCGCTAAGTTCCGGCTTACCCGGCACAATGGCGGCAACAGAATCATGGATTGCTGTCGCCCCTTCGCGGGTATCCAAACGCAAGTCCGCTTCCCGATGTCCTTCATCAGGACCATGGCAGGCAAGACAGTTTTGCGACAAAATCGGCAACACCTCGCGACTAAAATTCACGGGTTCCGCTGCGTGAATCGAAGCTAATCCAATCAAACCAAGAAGTAAAAATGAGAAACGCATATAAGGGAAAGATGATCTATGCAATGATGCCTTTGACGATTTGTCCAAAGTTGTCGGTGAGGCGAAAATCTCGACCATTGTAGCGATATGTCAGCTGAGTATGGTCGAAGCCGAGCAAGCGCAAGATGGTAGCGTGCAGATCGTGGAGATGCACTGGATCTTTCGCTGGTTCGGCACCGAGTTCGTCACTCTCTCCGTAAATCCAGTGCCTTCGAGCTTCAGGCGTGATGCCCGTGAGTTTTTTCACTTCCCCATCGCGCGGATCTGGCGCCCCCATCGCCACCCATTGTTCCAATTTCGCAATGTGCGACGCAGGCAACTTCCCACCTTTTTTCTTCGGCGGCATCGCAAGATCAGCATCGGTGTATCGCACCGCCTTGATCAGCAGCGATTCTTCAACTTTCCCCGCAACAATCGCCGG
>JBIIAI010000166.1:0-6550 GCA_044239965.1 Akkermansiaceae bacterium | reverse complement strand
TCTGCATCATACATTGCGGCCCCAGCCGCAGTCCGCATCGCCCTGCCACAGGCGAATCCTGCTTACTATCTCACGCTTGCATTAGGCATCACCTTTCCATTTAACCTGGCACTCGGCATTCCTCTCTACCTCAAAACCGCACAAATCATTTCCCTATGGCTCACAAAATCCGCTTAAAAAAAGTCACCATCGTCGGAGAACGCGTACTTTACGATGACTTGATCGATTTGCTCAAACGCCATCACGTCAGTGGCTGGACAGCCAAAGATGTCATCGGCGAGGGCTCGCGTGGCGTGCATGCGTCCGACTGGGAGGGCAGCAATACTCAAATTTACACTCTCGTCACAGAGCAAGTCGCCGATGCGATCATGGAAGAAATCGCAGCACAGTATTTTGAAAATTGGTCCGTTGTTGTCTATTCGCAAGATGTCGAAGTCCTGCGCGGCAGCAAATACCAAGGTCAGTAGTTGCGCATGAAACTCTCTTCCCAAGGCGCCTCCGCCTCGGCACAGGAAGCAGATTGCAAGATCACCTGAGTTGCCCCACGTTCGACGGGGAATGTCACCGTGCCCGAAATTTTGACCCACGCATTCTCTTCGATCGAGGGTGGTGTTTCCTTACCAAAATCAATGATAATCGGCACAGCTCGCGCATCGGCCGCACAACAAGTGATGAACAGGCGATACAATCGACGCCGATTCCCCGCCTCGTTGTTTTCTTTTTCCATCACGAGTCGACCCTCCGTTTCGACCTTCAATCCATTCAGCAACTTCTGCATCTCAGGATCTCCCGCGGCAAAATACAACTCCATGAGATTGAACTCATAAAAACCAGCCTCACTTTTCTTGTGAGTTTTTTCGATGTCTGCCATCGTCAACGGAGGCAAATCTTCAGCCAAAAACACATTGTTGCTCAATGGCTCGTCAAAGAGTGATTTCCGCGACAAAGCAGCCAAAGAGAAGCTATCTTTCGTATTAGCCACAGCAAAAAGCATCGGCACAAGCATCAGAGCCATCGAGGTGAAGGGATTCATGTCACTAGCCTCATGGTCATGCGGATCACCCTCGCTGTGATCGTGACCACAGGACGATTTCTCGCCTGCAGTCAGTAACACAAACAAACCTAAGACGGCCAGGCCAAGACCGCCGTACAGAACCAATGGCCGAAAATCAGGTGCGAGATATTTGACAATCCTCCCACTGCCATAGAAGTAAAGAAGCACCGCCGCCCATATGAGGACGACGACAGAGAATACGATTCGTTGCAACTTCACATTCATGGGACAATTTGTTGATTAAGGAACCATTGGAAATAGTATGCACCGAGCAGGGTCGTAGCGAAAAGTCCCACAGCCATCCAAAAAATGAATTTTTTCCGCAATACGGTTTGATAGAGAAACAAGAGCTTCAAATCGAGCATGGGGCCGAAGACCAAGAAGGCCAACTTTGCACCATACGTAAACTTATCAAGCGTTGCCGCTATGAAGGCATCCGAGGTGCTGCAAAGACTTAGAATAAAAGCCAAGACCATCAGCGCGGATGGTGCGAGAATCTGTCGATTGGCAATGGAATCTAGCCATGCAGCTCCCGGCGCGATGCCAGTGTTGAAAAGAGCTGTAATGGCGATGCCGATGGAAAAATATACACCGACATCCACGAAGTCTTTGATCGCCGAGCGCATCGCCGCCACAATTCTTTGAGAGCCATCAGGCTTATGCTCATGAGCGTGGTCGTGTGAGTGATCGTGCCCGCAGCAAGCATGCGATGATTCCTCGTGCTTATGCGTATGCTGCGCACTGTGATCATGTCCGCAGCAAGCATGCGTATCATTTTTGTGCTTGTGGTCATGATCGTGATCACAGCATGCATGAACATGGTCTGCCGCCTTATGATCAGGCAGTTCATTCTTGAGTTCATCCACCAAGCGCTTACGCAAAACCCATACCATCGGTATGCGCGCTACGACCCAACCTAACAAGACCGCCACCAGAAAACCAAGCCCCATGCGACTCACCGTCATCACCAAATTAGCCTGCACCGTTTCGCCATAAATCATCATGACTGGGCCGGTAAAAGCTTTCCATGTACTCAACGCCGTAATGGGATTCACAATGGGCGCCGCTAGCATATACGTCAGCGCGCAAGAAACGGGTAAGCCTTTTTTCACCAATCGACGTATCACCGGCACTACGGCGCACTCGCAAACGGGAAACACCGCACCGAGCAATCCTGCCATCAACACGGCGAGAAATTTATTTTTGGGTAGAAACCGATCCATCATGCCAGGCGGCATGTAGATGTCGATGAAGCCACTGATCAGTGTGCCTAACAAAATGAACGGCGCTCCTTCAAAAAGGATGCTTAAAAACGCAAATGCGAAATCTTGTCGTGCCTCACCTGTCATCCGCGCCAAACTACGACGTGCGGGGATGATTTCCAATCATAAAATGATGCTGCGAAATGATTCGGATCTCCCTCGCTCATTTTTGAGGAATTTTGTGTTGTTTTGCTTCAAACAAATCTATGCTCAATGCACTTACCGCACATGGCCGACAAAAATTTTCCAGCGCGCAATGCCAAACGTCCCGGGAAACCATCCCGACCCGATGCCGCGACTTTGACACTTTTGGATGAAGTTCGAGGCATTTACCAAGAGCTCGCATCACGCCCGAGCCACGGAAACTGCATCGGCCGCGGCGACTGCTGCCGATTTGGCCTAACGGGAAAAACACCCTATCTCACCCGCGGCGAGGCGATGGTCGCGGCGCAAGGCTGGAAATCAAGTGGTCGCAAAAACCTCGAACTTCCCGCAGATGGCTCATGTCCTTTTCTCAAAAACAATCGCTGCCAAAACTATGAGGCGCGCCCATTTGGCTGTCGCACTCATTTCTGCGATGCCGCAGGTGGACCCACTCCGCGTGGTGAAGTGCGCGATTTGATTCAAAAGTTGGAGGACATCGACCGCAAGCTCGGAGGCAATGGCGCGTGCAATCTCCCCGCTGCCTTACAAACTTTATTTTCCTGACCCCATTTTCGCTTTGCTACACAGCGTAAATGATCCTACACTGAACCGCGTGAAGAGACACATGCTCATCATGCCCTTGCTCACATTGGTCGCCGTGATCGTAGGCGTGTGCTGTACGCCAGTCGCGCCCATTGGTGGCGGAGCTGATCGACCGATCGAATGGGCAGCCCGTAGTGGCTCTGCACCCGTTTCCGCCGGCGGCGGCTCGATGAGCACAATCATGCGCGGTGTGAACTTACGCCAAGATCTCGTCCCACGCGGCACTCATGGACGCAAAGTCTATCGCTCCATGTCGCCCCGCTACATTACCATTCACAGTACGCAAAATTGGAGCGCTGATGCTTGGAAACATTCACAAGCCTTAAAAAACGGAGCCCTGCGCGCACCAAAACGCCGAGGCGGTAATCGAATCGGTTACTTGATCTGGCATTTCACCGTAGACGACAAAGTAGCATTACAACACGTGCCGACCAATGAGCAAGGTGAACACGCAGACTTTGATGGTCCTGGGAACCGATACAGCATCGGCATCGAAATGTGCGAGCACCGCGGTAGCAATCTCAACGCCACCATGGATCGCACCGCTCGACTTGCCGCTTACCTCATGATCAAAAATGGCATTCCCCTGCGCAATGTCGTGCCTCATTATCATTGGCCACGCCGCGGAGCGAGTCCGCCAAACAAAAACTGCCCCCACTTTCTCATGACCAATGGCAAGCCCGGCAGCAAGTGGCGCAGCTTTCTCGGCAAGGTCGATTACTATTACCGACAAATGAAATGAGCGAACTTCCTTCTCATGGCAGCCCGGGAAACCGCGATGTTTCCCTCGATCAAGAAACCTACTACGTCTGTCAACGTTGTACTGCTTGCTGCAAATGGCCCGGTGATGTCCGACTTGAAGATGATGAAATTCCCGCCATCGCGGCCTACCTGGAGCTCAGCGAGCAAGAATTTCTCGATCAATTCACTCGTCTTCGCACCAATCGGCAAGGACTATCTCTGATTGAAAAATCCAATCACGAATGCATCATGCTCGATGGCAATGCCTGCCGCATCCATCCCGTGAAACCATCGCAATGTGCAGGATTTCCCAACAAATGGAACTTCCCTGGCTGGCAACAAGTCTGCGAGGCCAAAGCCATTCCGATGGGTGATGCAATCAACCGCGGACTTGTCCAAAATCACTGATCGAGAAAAGTTTCGCGACCCAACTTTGATGATTTCTGCCTATTCTTTAGGACAGAAAGAATCAATAGTCCCATGCCCCCCTAAAAAGCACTATGGTCCGGGGTTGACGAATCAAGAATTTCCATGGAAAGTAACAGCAGATGATTTCCCTGATACTCACCCACCCGGGCAGTGCCCACAAAGATGAATTCCTCGCCTGTTGCCTCTTGGTGGCTGTGCATGGCGTGCCGATCGTGCGCCGCGAGCCAACGCAAGCCGATCTCGATGATCCATCGGTGATTGTCGTCGATGTCGGCGGCGAGCATGAACCGGAGCGCATGAATTTTGACCACCACCAATTTCCCGCAGACTCACCGCCGATTTGTGCCTTGAGCTTGGTGATGCAGCACCTCGGGATCTACGAGGATGCGCGGATGTTTTGCGAGTGGCTGGAGCCCGCCGAGTGGTTCGATACCAAAGGCCCAGTGAAAACAGCCGAATGGCTGGGCGTATCGCGCGAGGCCTTAGGAAAATTGCAATCGACCATCGATGTCACCATCCTCCGTCGTTTCGCATTTTGTCAACGACTCGACCCCGGTCACCTCATCTATGAGCTGATGCAAGTCATCGGCAATGATTTGCTCTACTACCTGCGCACCATGCGTGAACGCATCAAGGTGTTAGAGGAAAATTTGCATTTTTGGGAAATGGAAAAAGCTGGTGAAACGTTCAGCGCGGTATTCCTGCCACGTGCGGAATCGACAATCGATGACCCATCGGGGGCGATGTCGCGCTACTTGCGCAGCATCGGTCGCGATACCGAAGTAGTAGCGATGATTTATCCGGACCGTCGTGGCGCAGGCTACGGACTGAGCCGTAACAATGATCATCCACGTCTGGATTTCACGAAAATCGAAGGCTGTGACGATGTGCACTTCGCCCACCCGCGCGGCTTCGTTGCCAAAACATCCGCGACCGACATTGATCGCCTACGCGAACTCCTTTACGCCGCTTGGGTCTAACAACAACGATGAGCCACGGGTTTTTCCAGTCAGAAGCCGCCACCACGATCCTCAAGAACGTGTCGCGCTCGTTTTATCTTAGCCTACGACTCTTGCCCGAAGGCATGCGCGATGGTGCCAGCCTCGGCTATTTGTTAGCCCGCAGCAGCGATACGATTGCCGACACCGCAAGCGTGTCTGTGGCGGATCGAATCACTCTGCTCGATGATTACGAACGTTCCGTGCAAAACGGCGAGCCATTCATCGCACCCGATTTTTTGTTAGCCGCTTGCACCGATGCCGAAAAAGTTTTGTTAGAACAAGCGCCTGGCATTTTTTCATGGCTCCAGCAAATGGATGACACTGTGCAGGAATTGGTGCGCGAGGTCTTGCACACCATCATTTCCGGACAAAAGCTCGACCTCCAGCGTTTCGGAAATGCCAGTGCGGCACAGCACATGGAACTGAAGAATGATGCGGAATTACTCGATTATTGCTATCGTGTTGCCGGATGTGTGGGCGAGTTCTGGACAAAACTCGGATTTCACAGTGAAGGCGCAAATTTTTCACGCGAACCGATCGCGGTGATGATGCCATGGGCCAAGCATTTTGGGCAGGCCTTGCAACTCGTCAACATCCTCCGTGATCTCCCCGAAGACTTGCGAGCAGGGCGATTCTACTTGCCGCATACGTCTTCCCGATCCATCGGTGAGGACATGCTCGTGCAGCACCGTCGATGGCTTCAACAAGCAAGACATTTGTTAGCCGATGGCATGCTTTACTCTGATGCATTGCGCGGTCGAAAACTCCGTGCAGCAACCGTATTGCCGGCATTGTTGGCTGAGGAAACGATCGACAAACTCGTAAGCGCCACATGGCAGCAACTCGAACAACGAGTCAAGGTCCCCCGCTCGACCGTCTTCCGCTGCCTGGCGGAAGCGATGTTATTTTGAGTGATCGTGGCGTCAATTGCTTAGCTCGCTCAAAAAAACTACTTAATTTGATGCACATTCCAAGAAATAGGTAGGAAAATTACTGGTAGGAAAATTGAAGAAGACAAAAATCAGAGTTTTACAATTATCCTATCAATCATTTTACTACCCAAATTTCAAGAGATCGTAGTGAACGTTATTTCATGGAATCCGATGTTGATCCAGTGAATGGCTTTCAATCGGCTAGGCTTTAATAACAGCTTGAACTGTGGTTCCAGTTCCGTGGCAATTTCTTTGAAAGCTGTAATCCTGAACGCGGCATCTGGCGCCATAAGATGAAACCGTTGATTTCCAAGAGATATTCCTCCGCGCTGCATTGGTATCTGTTTGGTGACAGCATCTTCTCCGCCGAGAAGATGAATCATC
>JBIIAI010000137.1:0-8059 GCA_044239965.1 Akkermansiaceae bacterium | reverse complement strand
GCACGGAAAAAACACAGAGTCACCGCGCTGACGACCGTTCTACGGATGGCTCGGATCATAGCCTTTGCGACTTTTTTATGAATCAGATTTTCTCTCATCATCTTTCTGCTGCCCTGCGTGCTCTGCGTGCTCTGCGTGCTCTGCGATTTGCACTCGGTTGCGCCTTCGCGCTTGCATGGGGATTTTTCCCTACTCAGGTAAGCGCACAAAGTGTCATCGGTGAGACCCTTGTCGAGGAGTGGGGGTGGATGCCGGAACGCGCAGGCATTCTTGCAGCGGAGTCATGGGGCATGGTGCCGCGTTGGCAGCAGCAGTCGCTCCGCGAGTGGACCATGGACGTGCGCTCAGCGCCGATAGTCGTGTTACCGCAAGATGCCAATTTGCTACCTAGCCCTGTGTCAGGAGAACAAATTCCCATCAATGCGATGCCGTTGCCGCAAGGATTTTGTGAAGTGATTGGCGAAGTTTCCGATGACAAACTCGATCCTGTTGTGGGCGCATTGGTGGAAATCATTGGACTCGGTAAAACCGTCGAAACCGATGCGGCCGGCACCTTTCGCATCGCCGCCGTGCCTGCAGGAAACATCGGCATCGAGGCCTCAAAGCTCGGATATTTTTCCACCACTCAGAGTGCTACGGCCTTGCCAGGACAAACACTCACTGTGCGTCTCTCGCTCAAACTCAAGCCTAGCGATGGCGAAGCCGATGAGACCATGATGGAAGAGGAAACGGTGGTGGGCGAGTATCAGGAGAGCACGAATAACGGTAATATGTTGCTCGATATTCAAACGACACCAGTGATGATGAGTAGCATCAGCAAGGATGATTTTAGCAAAGTGGGAGCCAGCGATGCGGCTTCGGCGATTGGTAAAGTATCCGGTGCCAACATTGTCGGCGGTAAGTTCGCCGTGGTGCGCGGCCTCGCCGATCGTTATGTGACAACACAGTTCAATGGAGCTTCGATTTCTTCCGCAGATCCTTCGCGCAAGGCGGTGCAGCTCGATATCTTTCCCACCAATGCATTGCAGAGCATCGATGTGAACAAGACTTATCATCCGCGTTTGCCGGGAGATTTCGGCGGCGGAACGATTCGCATCAATTCACTGAGTATTCCTAACGAGCGGGTTGCTGAGGTCAAATATAAGTTGGGCACAAACTCGCAGCACGGTGATCGCATGCTGGTGCATCCCAATCGCGGTTTGGGATTTTGGGGTGATGTCAATCAACCGATTCCTGATTCCTTGATGTGGGATTTGGACGCGCAGGGGAATCCTGTAGAATTTAATGCGGGAGGAAATCGCATTGTCCCCGGCAACACAACGAGTGCGGCGTTTCGTCAACGGCAATTGGAAGCAGCACAGGCGCAAGAGGCCGCGGCTCAGGCACATCTACCGAAACAACGCGCTCTGCATGCGTCATCGAATTTCATGCCGAAAGAAACCACGCCTGAAATGTCGGAGAGCTGGTCCATGGTCTACGGTGATCGATTTACGTTAGACAATGGCATGGAAGTAGGTTTTATCTCAGCATTCCAGCATGCGACACAAGATGAAGTGAATCCGATTGGTTTAGAAAATCGTCTGACGTCACCATCGCGCAGTTGGATGGAAGAAAGCTATGCACGAGAAGTTGATTGGTCATTTTTCCTCGGCGCAGGTGTGAAATTGAACGAGAACCATGCCATCAATGCGACCTTTTTCCGCAAACGAATTGCCACCGACAATGTGATCCATGGCAAAGAGTTTGCCATTGAAGGAGATGACCGTTTTGGTGCACTTGCCAAGAATGATGCAACGCTCGCAGCCTATGGTGCATCGGCGATTTACAACAAAGAATTCTGGACAATCGATCCTGTGATTCGCGATACGGATATTGCTCAGATTTCTGGCAGTCATAAAAATGATGCGGGCACGAGTTTGAACTGGAGTCTAACAAAATCCAAAGCTAGCGAATCGCGGCCTCATTCGACGACATTCCAACACGGCATGCTCGATTTCTCCAATCCCATACTAGCGGAAATGGCGGCACAAGATCCTTCGATTGTGTACAATCCCTCCCTCGGTCAAGTAGCGACCTTGCAGTATCAGACCTATGTGAATGATGGCAACGGAAGTTTGGATTCTTCGCGTGAAACACAATCGATTGTCGAGGATTCTACAGAAGGTTCGTTAGATATCACCCAGTTCTTTTATTTCTCTGACGATGAAGAGGACGGACCACGCTTAGAGCTCAATGTGGGAGCGAACTCCGTTACGAAACAACGGGAACAACAGGGGCGTGTGTATTTGTTGCGAACTGCGAGTTGGGAGCGATGGATTGCGCGCAATCCACCAGCATGGTGGACTTCCAGTGCGGGAGCGACGCCATTTTCTGCGGCAAACGTTTTGAATTCGACTACCTTAAAAGATGGCAGTCCTTTGCCAGCAGGATTTTTGAATTTGGGTGAGTATCTGGCCGCGAACCCTGCGATGATTGGAGAGTATTTCAATGGCTATGGCGGCGAACTCACCGGGCCAGTTGCGGGAACGGGCACAGGTTCGGGTCGTGCATTTTATGTTTCTCCTGATGCGCCTTATTACGTCAACGGTTCAGGCTTGGAAGTGCGAAATGTATCCAGCGAGTTGACACTTCGTTCCTTTTATACGGCGGGAACATTTCATCATGAGACATGGCGACTTGGTGGCGGTGCTCGTTGGGAGCAAGAAGTGAAATCGTATGCGGTAGGTGCCGATCCTTTGACGAGATTGTTGCCCACGGATCCTAGCAGATTTGGCTCACTCACCACCGAGGCTTTCATTCCATCGGCTTTCGGAGGCATCGATATTGTGCCCGAGAAATCGTGGGTGAACGTTGCATGGTCGCGCACGGTAGCACGTCCTACCTTTCATGAATTTTTGCCCATTGAATCGATCTCACAAGATACGGGCATTATTCGTCGCGGCAATCCCAATCTCACCGAGACATCGATTGAGAACATGGACGCATCATTTGATTGGGTATTTTCGCCCGAGCTGAAAGGAACGGCATCGCTGTTTCGCAAGAGGCTTTCAGATCCGATCGTAGTTGTGCAGCGTGTTGACCAAGGGCAGAACAGCAATACTTATGTCAATGGTGATAGTGGATTGATCAACGGGTTGGAATTTGAACTGCAGTGGAAACCGGAGAAGCAACCGTTTTCTCTCACTGGCAACTATACCTTCATCGATTCCACGTTGCGGTATCGCGTGAACCAAGGACTCGTGGTCACGCCGCTTGAGACTCGTTTCCCATTTCAACCCAGCCAAATTCTGAATCTGACACTCGGATTTGAACCGATCGATTCACCATGGAGCGCATTTTTAACAACCAATTTTACGGATGAGTATCCAACCATTTTGCGTAGTGAGCCGTCGGCCTACGATGTTTGGTTGAAGCCGCAAATGACGATGGATTTGATTGTGGCTCGTGAATTTACCTTCGATCATTTTACCGGAAAATTGAGCTTTGGTATCAAAAATTTGTTAGAAACGGATCGCGAGTATGAATATCGCGGAGGCAGTGCCACGGGAAACAGTGGTGCACTGAATGGACTTTCGTACAGCGCCGAAAGTCCAGGCATGAGTTATTCGCTGGAGTTCAAAGCAGAGTTTTAACCGCGGTAGAACCATGACGAAATCGTCACGCAGCAACACTGGTGTATCGGGCGAGAGCGAGGAAAAGTCACCCGCGTGTTTCGTCAACCCCACGTGGCTACGAAACGTTACCAAACACAAAAACATATGAAATATAAATCACAAAATGCAATCGCAGCTTTCATGCTGGCACTCGCTGCTCCTATGACGCAAGCAGCCCAGATCGACGTTGTGGCAACACAAACGGTGACCACAACACCTTTTGGTGTAAACGTTAAGGCCATCACAAGCAACACGACGTGGACCAAGGACAATATTTACATTCTGAAAGACAAGGTCTTCGTGACGAACGGTGCCACTCTCACCATCGAGCCTGGAACCAAGATTTATTCCACACTTGATACCAAAGGCACAACGGGCAAAGACGATGACCAGTTCGGTGCGCTCGTGATCGTCCGTGGTGCAAAAATCAATGCATGTGGCACAGCAGATCAACCCATTATTTTCACGACAACAGATGAGCTCGAAGCAACGACTGGCGTGGATATGGATGGTGACACCGAAATCGCCTCATATCCTACGGCTACAACAGCAGGACGTTGGGGTGGCATTGTTATTTTGGGGAGTGCTCCGATTGCCTTCTACTCCGGCACGACCAACACAGGTGAAAACCGTGTGGAAGGATTTCAACCTGCATCATCGGCTGACCTTGATACCGATGGTCGCGCTGATGTGATCGAATACGGCGGCGTCAATGCCGCCGATAACAGCGGCACATTGCAATATGTTTCCATTCGCCATGGTGGCTATGTCTATGACGCCACAGCAGGCAGCGAAATCAACGGCCTCACCCTCGGTGGTGTGGGATCCGGCACCACGATCGATCATATCGAAGTGTATGCCAACGCAGACGACGGCATCGAATTCTTTGGTGGCACCGTCAACACCAGCCATGTGGTTCTTGCCTTCAATCAAGACGATGGTTTTGACATCGACGAAGGTTACAAAGGCACCAACCAATTTTGGTTTGGTATCCAAGCGCCGAAAACCGATGGCGGCACTTCAGGTCATGACAACGGCGGCGAATGGGATGGTGTCACAGGCACCATTGCAGATAACGCGACAAACTCTGCGCCTGTCATTTACAATGCCACCTTCATTGGTTCAGGCATCACAGCTGACCTCGGTAACGACAAAGGAAACAACGCGATTTACATCGATGACCGCTTCAAGGGCATGGTGTATAATTCCGTGTTTGATGATTTCCGTGAAGACCTGATCGAATCATCCAGTGACGGCCCAGGTGCCGGAATGATCTTTGCACATAATACGATTGGACGCTTTGGCGCCGTCACAACGGGCAACAACCTTACCTATTTGAGTGGGGCTGGAGCAGCGAATACGTTCTTTGATGGATCAGGTAATCCGATCAACGGCAATAGCAACGGCGGCATCGATCCTCAATATACCAGCTATGTTCGTGACTCGAGCACGCTTGAGTTGCAGGCGATTGATCCTCGTCCCGCAGCAGCTTCTCCGCTGTGGCAAAGCAATGGTGCAACCCTGCAAGTAGGTGCTCCCGTTGCGACAACGTATCGTGGTGCTTTCGGCTCAGAAAACTGGGCGGCAGGATGGACGAAAATGAGTGAAGTGATGTTGTTTAGCCAGAAGGTTGATGTTGTTGCTTCGCAGACCGTTACTTCCACTGCTTTTGGTCCCAACGTGAAAGCGATTACCAGCAATACAACTTGGACAAAGGACAAGATTTACATTCTGAAAGATAAAGTTTTCGTTGCTCCTGGCGTGACGCTCACCATTGAAGCTGGTACCAAAATTTACTCAACGCTTGATGACAAAGGAACCACTGGCAAAGACGATGACCAGTTCGGCTCCCTTGTGATCACTCGTGGTGGAAAAATCAACGCAGCGGGCACTGCAGAAAATCCGATTGTATTTTCGACAACTGATGAACTCGAAGCTTCGAGTCAGGTTGATGTTGATGCCGATGGCGGAATTTCGGAGATGCCGACTGCTACGACCGCTGGTCGTTGGGGTGGCATTGTTATTTTGGGAAGTGCTCCGATTGCTTTCTATTCCGGCACGACCAACACCGGTGAAAACCGTGTGGAAGGATTCCAGCCTGCATCATCGGCTGACCTTGATACGGACGGTCGCGCTGATGTGATTGAATACGGCGGCGTCAATGCCGCCGATAACAGCGGCACCTTGCAATATGTTTCCATTCGCCATGGTGGCTATGTCTATGACGCCACAGCAGGCAGCGAAATCAACGGCCTCACCCTCGGTGGTGTGGGATCTGGCACTACGATTGATCATGTCGAAGTCTATGCCAACGCAGACGACGGCATCGAATTCTTTGGTGGCACCGTCAACACCAGCCATGTGGTTCTTGCATTCAACCAAGACGATGGTTTTGACATCGACGAAGGCTACAAAGGCACCAATCAATTTTGGTTTGGGATCCAAGCGCCGAAAACCGATGGCGGCACTTCAGGTCATGACAACGGCGGCGAATGGGATGGTGTCACAGGCACGATCGCAGACAACGCGACAAACTCTGCGCCCGTAATTTACAATGCCACCTTCATTGGTTCAGGCATCACAGCTGATCTCGGAAATGACAAAGGCAATAACGCAATTTACATCGATGACCGCTTCAAAGGGAAAATTTACAACTGTGTTTTCCATGACTTCCGCGAAGATTTGATTGAATCATCGAGCGATGGTCCTGGATCAGGATTGCTATTTGCCAACAATACGATCGGATCTTTCGGTGGTGGCAGTTTCACGGGTGGTAATGCATCCAATCTCACATACCTCAATGGTGCGGGTGCAGCGAATACGTTCTTTGATGCCAATGGTTCACCAATCAACGGCAACAGTAACGGCGGTGTTAACCCAATGCTTACGGCATATGGACGTGATAGCGTTTCGCTTGAGCTTACCGTGATTGATCCACGTCCAGCTGCTGGCTCACCTTTATGGACCAATAAGCTTAGCGCTGGTGCTCCTGTTGCTACGACCTATCGTGGTGCTTTCGGATCAGAAAACTGGGCCGCAGGTTGGAGTCGTCTTAGCACATCGGGTGTTTTGTTAGGTGAAACAGCAGCTCCAGTTGCTGGCGTCCTCGATACCGATGGTGATGGCATTTCTGATGCGCTTGAATCTTCTCCAGCGCTTGTCGCACTGGGCTTCAACGCGGCAGTCAACAACGTGACAAACCACGGTGGAACACCAGGCACCAATTTGTTTGATTCGATCTACACTGCCACATCGATCCAAAGCCTGCGCGGCACTGGCTTGATGATCCAAGCCAGCGGCACGGGTCCTGTTACCTTGACACTGCCACTGTTCAAGTCAACCGATCTGATCAACTGGACACCTGCTGGAAATGCGACTGCCACGACACCATTTGTTAGCGGCAAGCAGTTCTACCGTGTGGACCTTTCAAGCGGTGCTGCAAATCAATAAGTTCCCCAGAAAAACGAGAAACCAATAATCAAAGGGTCGCCGGCCCACGCTGGCGGCCCTTCAACTTCAACCAATCAACATGACACAAATGACACGTGGAATTCAAATCAGTGCAACAATCTCGTTGCTCTTCACTCTAGCCCAGCCTGTTCTATCTCAGGAAGCAGCATCGCCACTAGAAACAACACGCGAAAACTTGCGCTTATGGTTGGAGACAAAACAAAAAGAACAGTTAGAGCTCAACGACTGGAAGAACGACAAAGAAGTCTTGACGCTCTATAAAGAAGGTTTGCTCAAGGAAATTGATACCTACAAGCAACAGATTGCTGACGCTAAAGTTCTCGCCAGTGCCGCCGATCAAGAATCGACCAACAAGATTACAGCAAGAGATCAATTCATTGCCGCTGAAAAATTGCTCAGCGAAGAATTGCGGAAACAAGAAGAACAGCTTGCTGCTCTCATTCCTTTACTGCCACCACCATTGCTCAAAGCAGCAAAAATTTCAGTCGGCGTGGAATCACTGAAAAAGAATTTACAACTGCCACTAGACGCACAAGTCGATGATGTCGCCAAGCGTCTAGCGAACGTCACGGAATTGATGGCCGAGGCCGAAAAATTCCAACAAGGCGTGAACGTTCATCCAGAACTTCACAAAAAATCGGATGGCAACGAATACAACATGCAAGTGGTCTATTTCGGTATCGCGATCGCCTATGCCGTCAATGAAGACAGCACTTTTGCGCTCGTTGGAACGCCCACTCCTACAGGATGGACCTTTAAGGAATCGAACGACCTCGCTCCTGCCATCCAAAAACTCATCGTTACGGCCACGACCGAAAAAGATGTCTCCTTCACTCCACTTCCTATCTCTCAATAACTCCACGATCATGAAATCATCTCTCAACCTATTACTCGTTCTTGCCTCCGCCTGTTCTCTGGTGCATGCGCAAAATGAT
>JBIIAI010000080.1:0-13620 GCA_044239965.1 Akkermansiaceae bacterium | reverse complement strand
ACGACCGAAAAAGATGTCTCCTTCACTCCACTTCCTATCTCTCAATAACTCCACGATCATGAAATCATCTCTCAACCTATTACTCGTTCTTGCCTCCGCCTGTTCTCTGGTGCATGCGCAAAATGATTCTGTGGCGCAATCCAAAGCCAAGCTGGAGGAGTCATCGAAAGCTCTTATCGAAACACAAAAAGAGCAAGCTGATCTTCGTCGACATCTTTACAAAGAAGTCAACGAACTCGATGATCAAGTTTTAACACTTTCCAAGGAGCTACGTCAATTGGAGCGCGATGAAGCACTGCGCACAACGAATGTGAAAAAACTCGATAAAGAAGTCGAGACGCGTAAAACGCAGTATGCTTACACGGTAGGTCTACTGAATCAGTATTCGAAAGCTCTTGTCACCCGCGTTCACCCCGCCGAGTTCCAACTCTATCGTGAGCCCATCGGTCAGATCGATCAAAGTGCATTGAATTCAGCTAACGAGCCGGTGAAGGAAATGCAAGAGCGACTCAAGGTTCTTACGCTCGGCATCAAACGTCTGGGTGAAATTTCAGGTGGCTCGACATTTGAAGGTAAGGCATTGGGCTTTGCCGGTAAATCTCTCGATGGCACTTTTATGATCATGGGGCCTTCTGTTTATTTTGCCGTCAAAAATGGATTGTCGGAGGGCATCTGCCCCGCGCAAGACACAGGCTCGAATTTTCCCGCCTTTGTTTCCATCAATGAGTCCGGTGGTAGCATCGCTAAAGCGATTCTTACACAGCAGGGCACTCTCCCCTTCGATGGCACACTCGGCAAAGCCATTGTTGCGGAAATGAAGAATCCAGGTGGACAGAACAAAGCGCTCGAGCACGTGATGCTCTTCGGAGACATTGCCAAAAACATGATGTTTGACGGTTGGATCGCCATCGCCATTTGCGTGGTAATGATTGCCATCGGCTGGACAGTTGCGGCTCGGAAAATCATTTACCTCAACAGTATCGAAAAAGGAAATCGTGACTTCCTGCGCGAGTGGAGCAAGGTCGCTAACGACCTAACAACTCTAGAACGTAATAACGAAGAAATGAGCTCAGCAAAAATGTCGGAGACACCAGCGATGAAGCGCTCGCCGTTTTATGAAATCTATCACATTGGTTCAGAGGAAATCACCAATCGGATCGCTTCAACGAAAAAAGGCCACAAAGGCCTCTCGGGGCGCTCGATCCAAGCAGTGCGCGCGGCACTTGATTCCGGTCTTGTGCAATTGCAGCACAAGTTGACAGATGGTCTGGTCTATCTCACGATCAGTATTGCAGGTGGCCCCTACGTCGGGCTGTTAGGCACCGTGGTGGGTGTGATGATCACTTTCGCCATTATTTCGAAAGAAGGCGAAGTGAACGTCAACGCGATTGCTCCCGGTATTGCTTCCGCTCTCCTTGCAACGGTGGCAGGTCTGATCGTCGCGATTCCCGCTCTGTTTGTTTATTCGTATCTGAACAACCGCATCAAGAACATCACCTCCGAGGTGAAAGTATTCATTGATGAGTTTGTCGCCAAGATGGCGGAATTCTACCCACAAGTGAATGAGGCCGCTGCGCCGAAATTCTCTAACAACGACGATATTTAATCTCACACCGCCATGGCCTCTGCAGACGATAAAAGCTACGATGACATCAACGTTACTCCGATGGTGGACCTTTACCTAGTGCTCCTGCTGATCTTCATTGTGATGACAGCAGCAGGTGTCAAAGGCGTGAAGGTCGATCTCCCCAAAGCGGGCGGCAAAGCGGCGGCAGACATTGGCGCGCCAAAAATCCAAGCGATCACTGTCGATTCGGAAGGGAAGATTACGTTGAACCTCACTCCCGTTTCGTTAGAAGAATTGGAATCGAAAATCGCTGGCATGGTTGTGACTACACCTGATCTTCCTGTAGTGGTGCGTGGTGATAGCTCCACGCAATACCAGAAAATAATGGCGGTTGTCACCATGCTCGGTAAAAACGGCATCACCAAGATCGGCCTAGCTACGCAACCGAACAAGTAACAGTTACATGCGACAATTCACATCAACACATCAAGATAAGTCCCGCAAGGCCAAGTACATCGTGGTCTTGCTCGGCCTCGTTTTGATCGGCGGCGTGGTTTCGTTTATGATGAGTGGTTCTGGTGATGAAGAAAAGCCGCCGGAGGAAGAATTTCAATTTGTGGAATTCACACCACCACCGCCACCGCCACCACCACCTGCTCCTGAAGAACCAGAACCGGAGCCTGAAGATTTCGAGGAAATGTTAGAGCCTGTAGAAATCCCCGAGGACGCGGAACCAAGCAATGATGAACCGACAAATGATTTGGGCATCGACATCGGAGATCTCGCCGCCGGAGATGGACCAGGTGGCTTCGTGATGGACATTCCTAAATTCGGACGTCGTGGCAAATTTTCCGACGACGAGGATGATCCACTCGGCGCTGGGGATGCGGCAGAACCTCCCGTGCCAACATTAAAAACCCAACCGATTTATCCCAGTGCTTTGCTGAAAAAAAGCATTGGCGGCAAGGTCCTTGTTACTGCCGTGGTAAATATTTCTGGTCAAGTGATCAAAGCGACGATCAAGCAGTCGTCGGGCCAAAGTGAGCTCGATAAAGCCGCTGTGCAAGCGGTGTTGAAATGGAAATTTAAACCCGGAAAAAAGAACGGCAAGCCCGTGCAGGCTACCTGCCTGATCCCTTATACCTTTGAAGTGAAAAAAAATTGATATGAAACCAATGCCTACTCTCACACGCTCACTCGCTGCACTATTCCTCTGCACATTCTTACACGCAGAGTCCTATCTTGACGCCGTCAAGGAACAAGTTCGTCGACCTGAATTTGCCAAAGAATTTGCCGGAAGCTACGGCATCTTATCAGACGTGGAGCCCGAAGTCTCCGATGCAGAACAACTTCTTTTGACTCGACTGCAAACGCTATTCACAGAATCAAAATTTAAGGATGCCGAAAACCTTCTCGTTGCCTTTATCAAAGAAACCGAGAAGCCAACTGATCCGGAAAAAGCCCCAGCTGAAATCAGTCCCGCGATGATTTTCGTGCTAGGCAATTTGTATTTCCAAGCGGAACGCTACGATGAAGCCAAGCGTGCTTTTGAGGCTGCGATCAAACGTTTTCCGCGTTTTCGTCGGGCCTTCACCAATCTCGGTTATGTGCATCTCGCACAAAACAAGTTAGATGAGGCGCTGAAATCTTTTCAAAAATCCGTCAACCTCGGCGAGAGTTCGTCGCGCGTCATGGGCATGCTCGGTTACTGCTATTTGACCAAGCAAAATCCACTCGCAGCTGAAAATGCCTATCGTCAAGCCTACCTTACCGATCCGGATGCGCGCGACTGGAAAATGGGTCTTGCACAATCTCTCTTAGCTCAAGATAAAAACGAAGAAGCCGCCAGTTTGTTCGGCGTGCTCATTCAAGAAAATCAACAAGACAAGCAACTGTGGATGCGTCAGACGGGTGCTTATCTCGCCATGGATCGCAAGGATGAGGCGATTCTCAATCTCGAAACGCTGCGCCTGATGGGATTGACTGATGAAGCAAATCTCACGCTGTTAGGAAATTTATACATGGATCAAGCGCAACCGAAATTAGCGCTAAGTGCCTATTCCGACGCCCTAACGATGGCGAAATCGGTCAACGTTCCGCAATCGCTCAAAGCAGCACGCATTCTCAATGACTACGGTTTTCCCGATGAAGCCGCTGAATTGATTAACAAAATTCGTGGAGCCACGAAAGACATCGTGCCTGCGGATCGCATCGCGATGGAACTCACCGATGTCAAAATTGCACGAGCGCAAAACAATCTCGATCGTGTGGGCACGATTCTCAAACAACTACTCGCCGATGCTCCTGCTAATGGTGAAGTGTTGTTAGAGACAGCCAAGCATTTTGATCAATTGGCGCGCGATCAAGCGGATGAACAAGAGCGTGCGAAGTTGAATAACGAAGCGAAAACACATTACCTGCTGGCAGTAGAAAACGAAATTACCGCTTATGCAGCAAATCTTGGTTACGGTCAGATGCTGGTGCGCGATGGACGAACCATCGATGCTCTGCCTTATCTCGAAAAATCGCTGTCGTTGAAAAAATCCGACTCGTTAGAGCAATATGTTAGTCGCGTGCGTCGTGCCGCTGACCGTGAAAAAGTGCGCAAAGAGCGCGAAGAAGCGGAACGTGCTGAGCAAGCAGAAGCCAACAAAAAATAACTTTACCTCATCTACCATCCCATGAAATCTCTCTATCTCATTCCTGCCCTCGGTTTATTGGTTCACGCACACGCCAATGAAGCCTTGGAAATTTTAGAAGGTAAAAAAGACGCGGCCGATGCTGTCGTCACAGTGGCCCCTGATGATGCGGCATTGATCCAAGGCGGCACCGCTGATGCAGCTGATGGCAAAGTCACCAAGCCTTTTGTGCCTAGCGAGCCCTCGGCATTTTCGAAAAAGTCACACGAGATCTTTGATCCGATTTGGGCTAAAACAACGATCATCAAGGACGATGAAAATCCTTACATCCAAGAACTCACCATGATCGGTTTGTTTGAGTCTAATGGTGCTTGGGGGCGAGTCGAATCAACAGGAGCCACCACCAGCTCTGCCACGAACGTCAACGATTTTGCATTGCGTCGAGCACAACTCGGAGCGCGAATGAAAGCCTTTTATCGCACGGAAATCACAGGCCTTGCAGAACTGGCTGGACCTTCGCACATGAACGGCATTCAGACTCTGAAAGCACGGACGCAGATCTCAGAAAATTATGGCGTTACGGCCGGAAAGTTTCGTGTTCTTTCGACACAGGAAAACAATATGGATGATGCAAGCTTGCTGACCAATGAGCGATCGCTGTTGTCGAACATGGTTGCGCCAGCTGATACGTTGGGTGTCATGTTAGATGCACAAAACAAAGATTGGACCTATCGCTTGGGTTGGTTTTCAGGTGATAACAATGATATGATTCCTGGATTCGAGGGCGATGGACTTTTGAATTTTGGCATCGCCTATGAAAAGAATGGCAAGACAGAAACGGGTGTTCCGCTGCGTAGCCGCTGGTACATGAATTACATCCACAACCTTGATCAAGAGGACAGTGAAGTTTTGCCAAGACATCATGCCACGACTCGGAAGCCGTATGATGCGGTTGTATCGACTGGATTTTCGATTCAACAAGATCGCTTTGGATTTCTTGGAGATTTCACCGTGGCGCGTGGTGACCAAAGTGTCTGGGGTATGACGCTTATGCCCACTTATTGGATCATGCCTGGAACCTTGCAATTGGTCGGTCGATATCACTTTGCAGATACCGATGCAGCGGACGCGCTGTATGGTGGGTTTGGCACGGCGACAGATCCCTTTTTTGATCAGGGTGCATTGCTCACGGGCGATGAATATCACTCGTTCTACTTCGGTGCTAATTTTCACCTCTACGAAAATCGCATGATCATCAGCAATGGCATCGAATACTCGATCTTCAAAGACGAACTTGATACCGGTGATGAAACGAAGAGCCTTCTGTGGCAAAGCGGTGCACGCTTGAGTTTCTAATAATTTGTTAGTTAATGGATCTTTTCCTCATCGATGCCATCGGACCATTTTTTCGTGGCCTGAAAAAGAAGCGCATTAACTGGTCAAAGATCCCGTTCACTCATCTGAGCACATCGGCAGAATCATGGCAGTGCATTCAGGAGGAAATGCACCGCTTCTGTCAGCAAGTCGCCGCACTTGGTTACAATGCGGTGACGCTCGATGATGTCAGTCACGTCTTTCCCCATCCCTTGCACGAACCAGAAATAGCGGAAAACATTTCCTTCTGGCGCAGAGAATTTCGCGAGCTATTTGCCATCATCCGCTCGCATGGCCTGGCTGTCTATCTCACCGTCGATGCCGTACCGATGACTGCGGCCATCGCTCACGAACTCGCGGGCGACGATGATGCTACGGAAACGTATTTTTGTCGGATGCTCGAATCGACCCTGCGCGATTTTCCCGACCTTGCGGGCATTGTTTTGCGCATCGGCGAGAGCGATGGCAAGGATGTGCGCGATCCATTGCTCTCCCACTTGCATGTGAAAAGTGCCGCACAGGCGAATCGATTGTTGCTGCGCTTGTTGCCGATTTTCGAACGGGAAAATCGTACGCTCATTTTCCGCACATGGACTGTAGGCGCTCACGGCATCGGTGATCTGATTTGGCACCGCGATACTCTGGAGCGCACCTTGCGCGATGTCGATAGTCCCCATTTGATTGTCAGCATGAAACATGGTGAGAGTGATTTCTTTCGCTACCTTCCGCTCAATCAAGCATTTTTCCGCATCAAGCAAAGGAAGTTGTTAGAACTGCAAGCGCGTCGTGAGTATGAAGGGGCTGGGGAATATCCATCGTTCATTGTCGCGGACTGTGCGCGATTTCGTGATGAGTTAGAAGGTGTGGAAAACATGGCGGGCATTTCCGTTTGGTGTCAGACAGGAGGCTGGCATCGCTTCCGACGTCGCGCGTTTTTGGAGGATGATCAGCGTGACCAATGGATCCGACTCAACGTCCAGTTTGCGATTCGTATGTTTCGTGATCAATGGTCGGTGGATCAGTGTCTCACCGAAATGTGGGGAGAATCCCTGTTGCCTGTGGCGAGGGAGTTTTTGCATCTCACTGATGAGGCGATCATGCACGTGCTCTACATCGAGAACGTAGCGCAGCAAAAGCGCTTCTTCCGTCGAGTGCGCATTCCGCCTTTGATCCATAGCTATTGGGACTCGCTGTACATTCATCCGTTGATGCGCACATTGCTGCGCGAGTGGGTCAGCGACCACGCCGTGGCCATGGAGCAATCCGCACGATGTCTCTCCCAGTTCCCGCGATTGTTGGCATTGGGTCGGCAATTGCAACTGTGCGGTGATGATCTCGATCACATGCACGATTTGTTTGCTCTGATGAATTTGGCACGTCAATACTACCTCGCCGATGATCCAACGCCATCACAAGAAGCCATCGTTGATGCCAAAAAACTCTACAAAATGCGCTGGCCGAAAACCCAGCGAGATCGCTATCGGATCAAAACGCAGTTCACGGCTGCTGCTCCTTCCAGCAGAGCTTTTGCCTTGGCATGTCGCCTTTTTCTCCGTCAACAACGTGGCTATCGTTGGATCGATCATCTCTTCATCCTTCACCCGCTGGCCTTGTTCTACCGCCTGTTGCGCAGCAAACACTCATCCCTCTTTCCCAAAGCCATGAACAAATTGGCGATGGGGGTGGACACGCTTTTTCGCTAGATCAATCGGCAGATGCGGACTGAAGTCCGCGCTCCATTAGGCGGATTTTTTGAGGCCGATGGCGACGCACAGGAGAGTCCAGAGGGCTGCTAGGCCTGCGACCCAAACCGGTACGCCGAGGCGTTGGCTGAGGGTGAGTTTGATGGCGGCGGCACTAGGGGCTGCTCCGTCACTCTCAGTGGCTGAGGCGGGTTTTTCCTTCGTGGGTGGCGGGATGAGGTCGGCTTGCGAGAGCATTGGTTTGCCGGCCTCGGAGCGTAAGGCTGCGACTTCGGCGGGGCTGACGGCGGAGGCTTTGTTGCCGAAGTTGTTGCGGATGTAGGTCAGCACAGCGGCGATTTGCTCATCGGTCTGGAATGCTTGAGGGGGCATCATCAGGTTATACTCAGTGCCTTTGACAGTGAGGGGGCCTTGGATGCCGCGCAGTTGGATGCGAATGAGGTTTTCGACGGGACCAGTGACCCATTCGGCACCAGCCAGTGGGGGGCCGATGCCAGGGGCACCAGCGCCATCTGGCCCGTGGCAGGCTTGGCAGAGTGCGTATTGGGTTTTGCCTAAGGCGAGCTGTTCGGCAGTGGGCTCGGCTGCTGTGTCGGCAGCGGCGTCGCCTTCCGCAGAAGCAGTGCTGTCAGCAGAAGGGCTGGAACTGCTGGTGGCATGGACGAGGGCGGTCTCGGTTTTCTTGGTGGTGGGGTTCAGTTGGGATACGCTGATGTTTTCGATTTTTTTGGTCGATTTTTTCGCAGCGGCAGGTTTGGTCAAGGTTTTGAGCCAGGCGACGAGGTCGCGAGCTTCTTGGGGCTTGAGCAGGCCGGTCATGGGCGGCATCGCGGAGATCGGAGGAGACATTTCTTTGATGTCGGTGCGCTTGACGCGGGAGATGGTCTCACCGACGTCGATATCGATGTGATCGGGGGTCTCGGCCAGCATGATGCCACCGATGGATTTGTCATTCTTGAGGGTGACGGAGACGATCCCGAAGCCGGGGGCGACTTTGGCTCCGGGGTTGATCATGGCTTCGAGCAAGTAGCGATTGTCGTGGAGCTTGCCGAGGCCGGCGAGGTTTGGCCCGGCTTCGCCACCAGCTTCATGGCCATCGCCCGCACGGTGGCAGCGCATGCATTCGGCGGGGTGGGAGAGGTAGATTTGTTCGCCGCGTTTGGCGTTTCCTCCTTCGAGTGCGATGGCCCAAGCCGCAACTGGATCATCGGCTGGAAGAGATTTTTCCCATGTGCTCAGCGCGGCTTTGACGGAGGCTTCCGGGCGGGTCTTGGCTGCATCGAGTAGCTCGATGGCGAAGGGCGCGATGCCTTTTTGTTGAGTGAGTTTGCTGAGGCCGGTGGTGATCAGTGCGGCAGCATCATCGCCAGGGATTTTGGCGAGTAGGCTCCAGGCACCTTGGGTGAGGGCGACGTCGGGTGCAGTGATGGCTTTGCTAAGCGCGGGAAGGGCGGCGGCGGGATTGCGGCTAGCGATGGCGCGCAGGGCGGCGAGGGCGAGAGTGGCGTCTTTGTCGGTGGCCCACTGGGCAAGGATGGCATCGGCATCAGCAGGTTTCGCGGCGGCGTAGAGTTCTACCGCTTTGGCGCGGGCATCACCGGAGAGTTTGGTGTTTTCCACGAGGAGCTGGAGGTCGGCAGGGGCGAGTCCATCGAGGGTGAGTTGGTATTTTTCGACGAGACTGAGTGCTTGAGCCAGAGTGGAGCCACCAGCGCGGATGAGGCTGGGGAGTCCTTCGCTGAGGATGGGTTTGATTTCCTCGGCCTTGCGCTCGGGCAGAGGGGCCCAGAAGCCGATGGATTGATCGACGGGAAAGGGTTTGGGCCAGAGTGCGAGGAGGCGGATGGCTTCTTCGCGGACGGGATCGGCGAGCTTGGTGTCAGCGGCGGCTGCGAGCAGACGCTTGGCATTGGTGGCCCCGCCGATGCGGAAGGCGCTGTGGAGGAGGCGACGCCACATCATTTCGCTGCGCTTGACGCCATCGCGCTGATCGAGCAGGGCGGCGACGTGAGGGCGGGATTTTTCGAGCATGAGGTCGTGGATGGCACGGATGGCTTCATCGGAAACGCGGGGGTCTTCGTCTTCTACGTAATCGGCGAGGAGCTCGCTTTTGAGTCGGCGCAGGGCGACGACGGTGGCAAGACGGACGGAGGCATTGGGATGATTGTTCAGCGCGAGGAAGCCATCTTCGTTCATGGTTTCTGCTAGGGCGTAGGCACCAGCATGGCGGAGGAAGGGGTCTTTGTCGGCATTTTGCTCGATCATGTCCATGAGGAGTGAGGGCATGATGAGAAGCTTGGCGCGTGCTACGACGATGGCGGCGTAGAAGCGGACGCGGGGTGAATCATCGGCGAGGCGGTGGCTGATGGTATCGTTGATCAGTTCGGTAGTGGGAACGTCCGCGAGGCATTTGAGTGCTTGGACGCGGATCTCGGCATCGGCATCTTTGAGCAGATCAGTGAGCAATTTGACAGCGATTTTGACCTGTGTGGTATCGGGAATGTTGGCAAATCCGTCGGCCGAGGGACGGGCGGCGATGCCCCGGCGGGCGACGATGCCAACGCCCCAGATGGAATGCAGGCGTTCAAGTGGGTTTTTCGATTGGAGGCCTTGTTGGAGGAGGGCAAATCCTGCGGCGCTGCGGGTGAGCTCGATCTGGGCGCGGAGGCGAACGCGCATGTCGGGATGTGCAAGAAGCGCTTGCAGCTCAGCGGTGCTGAGCTTGTCGAAGCCAGCGGCGTGCAATTTTGCCGATTGTGCTGCTTCTGCTGCTTTGTAGGTGTTTTTTCCGGCATCGAGGGAGTAAATGCGACCGTCCTCGTGGGAGGTCCAGCCACCCATGTAGTCGGCAACGACGAGCTTGCCGTCGTAGGAATACTCGACGTCAGTCGCGGCGACGCCCCAATTGAACTCACGGGAGTCGACCAACTTCATGCCTGCGCCTTCAGGAGCTACCGAAAACGAATAAATGCCCGAGCCAGCAGAGGCGCCGCGGTAATCGCAGATGAGGAAACGTCCGACCTCGGATTCGAGGAATCCAGCACCTGGGTGGTAGGTGAGGCCGGAGGGTCCGCTGGTGAGATTGGCCATGGCGGGGACGATGAAGGCGGGCTGTTCGTCATTTTGTGGCTCCCACATGCGCTCGGCCATCCAGCGGTTGATGGGATGGTGATCGAGGCCGATTTGTTTGTAAAATGTGTGCATCGCTTGGTGTTCCATCTGCCAGCCGCTATCGCCGCCGGGCACGATGTAAACGACGCGTGCTTTGTCGCCTTGGTCCGAGTTGTTATCGACGCTGATGGCATTGCCAGCGGCATCGAAGGCAATTTCCTTCGGATTGCGCAGACCAGTATGGATGAGCTCAAAGTGTGAGCCATCGGGCTCGAAACGGAAGGCGGCACCTTCGTTCGGGTAATGGTATTTTTTTCCTTCCTTGGTGGTCAAGCTAAGTGCGCGGTCACCCACGGTGCCGTAGATCATGCCATCGGGCCCAAGGGCAAAGCCATTGAGGTCGTGTCCGCTGAGCGAAATGCGCACGCCGAAACCGTCTTGGATGACGTTTTTCTGGTCGGCTACGCCATCGCCATTGTCATCGCGTAGCGCCCAGATTTTCGGAATACTGGCGAGGTAAACGGTGCCCTCGAAGGCAAAAACGCCTGCGGCGGTGCCATCAAGCACATCGTTGAATCCATCAGCGAAAACCTTGTTGGTTTCGAAAAGACCGTCGCCATCTTTGTCTTGGAGCAAGCGCACGATCTCCGATTTCTCGGTGAGCTTCGCGATCGGTTTTTTCTCTTTCCATTTCTCATGGAGCTTGCGGCGATCTTCGACGGTTTGCGCGGCGAGGTCATCGAGATACCAGAAAAGATTGTCGCGGTCATCCTCGACGCCAAAGCGGAAACGATGAGTCTCGGAGAGGTAGATGTTGCCCTTTTCATCGAAGCAGAGGGCTGTGGGCGAAGTGACTTTCTGGTTCTTGTGATCGGCGATGATTTTTGCCGTGACTCCCTGGGGAATGGTCACGCCAGGGAGAACATCGGTGGCGACGAGGCCCGAGGTGTAGGGCTTGTTGCCCTTGGTGACGGGCGGGAATTTTTGGTTGGCGTAGTCGGTGAAAATGAAATGGTCAGCCGCGATCATACCCCAGCCGCCTGTTTCGGCATCGATGATGCGTATTTTGGCTTTTTTGCCCTTGAGGCGCGACACATCCCAAGTGACCGATTCACAGCGGAGAGAGTTTTTTCCCGTAGCCTCCATCTCGACCTTGCCATCGATCAGCAACTGCACGGCGGTTTTGCCGGGATGATTGCCACCGGCAGCAAGGAATACGATGTAGGGTTCGGCGATGGTGAATTCTGCCGAAGTGAGCGATCCTAGTGCGGCATCGCCTTGATGAGCCGAGCAGGCCAGACCCTCGCCCGAGTAGGCGGTAAGTTCGCTGGTGAGCCCCGTGGTGATGCCGGGGATCGGTGCTTTTCCAAAAGCCGTGCCTTCTTCGACCCAAGAGCCAAAGCCGTCTCCCTCGAATGCTTCAAAAACTTTTGTCGCCGCGTGAAGCGGCACGATGCCGAGAGAAGAAAGGGTGATCAGCGAGCGCAACGTGTGTTTCATAATCGGATGAGAAAGTAGGCCAAGAAAACGTGCTGGCAAGGGCAGATTCTTTCATGTCAGGGAAAAATATTGTTGCTGGCACCCGAGGGCAGGCAGATCCATGCATCCGCGTGGTTTTTTCTTTCCACTAAGAGAATTTCCGCTCATCGTCCCGCGCACAACATGACGACCGTTTTGGAATGCATCGATGCCGGCACACGCTACTTAGAAAAGCGCGGCGTGGAAGATGCCCGGCGCAACATGCAGATGCTGGTAGCGCATCGCTTGCAGTGCACGCGCATGCAGTTGTATTTGCGCTTCGATGAACCACTCGACGAGTCAACGCTCGCTCCCTTGCGCGAGGATTTGAAAAAACGCGGGGAACGCATTCCCTTGCAGCACATTCTCGGCATCGTTAGCTTTCATCAACACGATTTCAAAACTGATGCCCGCGCGTTGATTCCCCGACCCGAGACCGAAGAGCTCGTCGAGTTGTTGATCAAAAAAATCACGCCCGCCCCGCAACGAGTGCTGGATCTGGCTTGCGGCTCGGGAGTGATCGGCCTCAGCCTCGCCGCACAGTGGCCTGATGCAGAAGTGACTCTCGCCGATGTCAGCACCGATGCCCTCGCTCTCGCTCAGGAAAATGCCGCCATGCTCGGACTGGATCGCGTTTCCTTCATCGAGAGCGATTTGTTCTCGAAATTGCATGGCCCCTTTGATCTGATCGTCACCAATTTGCCCTATGTGCCCGAACGCGATCGCGCGACCTTGACGCCCGAGGTGTTGCACGATCCTGCGCTGGCGCTTTTTTCTGGCGAAGATGGGCTTGATCTGATCCGCCGTTTTGCGAGTGAGGTTGGTGCTTTTCTTGCGCCCGGCGGCATGATTGCTATGGAAATCGGCCATGATCAAGGCGATAAGACTGCTGCACTTCTCTCCCAGCACGGACTCACCGAGGTGACCGTGGAGAAAGACATTTCCGGCATCGCACGTTTTCCCCTTGCCAAATCCTTATAATCACCAAACGCTACGGGTCAGGGCCAATCCTAAATTTTTTCCCCACACTTACACTCGATATGGACAAACTAAACGTACACGGCGGATCCGTTCTGCGTGGCAGCATCAATATTTCTGGATCAAAAAATGCATCCTTGCCGATCCTCGCCGCATCCTTGCTCGCGGATCAAGAAGTCATCATTCGCCGCGTGCCTGATGTCTCTGATACCAACTACATGGTGCAAATCATCAGCGCCCTCGGTGGTGAAATCGAGCGCAGCTCCGGCACGGTTCGCATTCTCAACAAGTCCATCGTCGACACCGCTCCATATGATCTCGTGCGCCGCATGCGCGCCTCGATTTGCGTAATGGGCCCACTCCTCGCTCGAACCGGCCGTGCTGTGGTTTCTCTGCCTGGTGGTTGCATCATCGGCGATCGTCCTGTGGATCTGCACTTGCGCGGACTGGAAGCGCTGGGTGCGACGACAGAGTTCGAGGGCGGAAATATCATCATCACGGCACCCAAGGGTGGACTTCGTGGCGCGGAAATCAACTTGCGTGGCACCCACGGTCCGACAGTTCTCGGCACCGACAACGTCATGATGGCTGCGGTTTTTGCCGAAGGCACCACCGTGATCGAATCCGCTGCCGCAGAACCCGAGGTCGAGGATCTTGCGAATTTCCTCAATGGACTGGGCGCGAAAATCGAAGGTGCGGGCACCCGTCGCATCACGATTCAAGGTGTTAC
>JBIIAI010000227.1:0-4250 GCA_044239965.1 Akkermansiaceae bacterium | reverse complement strand
GACTGGCAAACCCAGCGAAGCGAAGTGACTGTAAATGGAGAAAAACTCGACAGTATCGCCGCAGGCACGCTGAGAGGAACTAATTCCTTGAATCCGCAAGGCGCTGGACTCATCATCGACGACTGGAACCAAGATTAATCCTACCCCACGGGATTGAACCCGAGCAGGGAAGCTTTCAGCCTCCCTGCTCTACATACAAGCAAATGCTACTCGTTCTCACACACAGCCAAGACTACACTACGGACGCCGTTTTAAACTATGTTACGGACCTCGACGTTTTCCGTTTCAATATCGATCTCTGGCAGCAATATGAATGGCAAGTCAACGAAGACACGTTCATAATCCGTGATCCACTTGGGCGCACCTGCACGGACGAGCAGACTCATGCCGTCTATTTGCGCAAACTGATTTTTCAACCGGCGATCATCGATGTGCCGGCTGGCGGCTCGGAAGAAGCTTGGACCCGAGGCGAAGTCGAAGCACTATGGCTGGGACTCCGAGATCTCGCAATGGAGACCAAACGCCTCGCGCTGGTGCACCCATCTCCCATGGGACGGTGGAATAAAATTCGACAGATGAGAGTGGCTGCAAATTACTTCCGCGTGCCTTCTTGGTCAGCATTTCACAGCAATACGTGTCCTATGCCAGCGCCTATTGTCGTCAAAGCATTCGGACAAAATCATACAGGCAACGGCGGATTACTCGCAGTGCGGAAAGTAGAGCCATCGCTTTTGTCTCCTGCCTATCCTTGGTTTGTGCAGAAAAACATCATCGATGCAACGCACGATGTTACCGTAGTTTGTGTTGGTGAGCAATTGTTTGCCTACGAATTGGAACGGAATCAGTTTGAGGGGGAGGACTGTCGTTTCCCCTCCTTTTTGCAGGATTTACCGTGGCAACCGATGGAGTTGTCGCATGATCAAGCTAATGCAATCCGCTCGTTTATGAAATCGACCGGGTTCACATACGGACGCATCGATTTCCTGCGTGATCCTGAAGGGTTGTGGTTCCTTGAGGTGAATCCAAATGGACAGTTTGCCTGGCTTGACCCCGAATCAAAAAACGGGTTAATTGAAGCAGTAGCTCAGTCCATTCGTGAAGTGCATCAGCGTCATCAACAATCATGTCAGGTTAACGACTGAAAAGATCTAACTCATTTCCATCCAAACAATCACCAGTCATGGCAGCGCCCTTTCCCACTACATCCCTCAACCTACTGACTAAGCTGAAGCAGTCAGCCGATGACGATAATTGGAATGTGTCGTGGAAACGATTTCTCGAACTTTACCACGAACCACTTACCTCATCCACTAGGGCTTGCTATCGATTCCACACCAACGGTCATGAACCAGCCTACGGTTTTATCGAAGAAGTGGTTGCTCAGGTAGTCACTGATTTTTTCTCCAAGAGCCAATTCCGCTACGATGCATCAAAAGGTCGCCTACGCAGCTACTTGCGACTCTTGGTGAACTCCCGTGTCATTGATCTTCTTCGCAAAGAAAAGCCGATCAACCAGCAAGAGTTACCTGAGCACTACGAGGAGACCGTACCCGCAGAGACCAACCATGAAACGGAAAGCTTCCATCGCTCTCTGCTGGCGACTCTGGTTGAGGATCTCCGCAACTCCATCCCGATGCGGCAATTTGAGATATTCGAGCGAGTGAAGCTGAAGCATCAGCACGCTAGTTTTGTCGCAGAAGACTTGGGCATAACGCGCGCTATGGTAGATCGGAACATTTACAAAGCTCTCACAGCCCTTCGCCAAATCGCCAGTCAGCCCGAATACCAGCAAGAATTCTACGAATCATAAAACTAGTGTCTCACTAGGCTCAACCAATCACGAATAACCACGAAACTCAAAAGCTCCATGCCAAAAGCAAAAGATCCGCTCCATCTTCTCCGTCTACCAACCGATGCCGAGTGGCCAGTCGAAGAAACCAAGCGCCTAACCGAGGAGCTATCACTCGCCTATCACATGGACGAGGTCGCCTGCACCAGCCGTGAAGTCGAACGCATTTCTGAAAAAGTTCGAGCTAGAATGAATCATGCTGATGTAATAGTGCATGGAATCTAAAAATGTCCGTTAGTAAATGAAAACGATAGTCGATGACACTTAATTCATCTGATGAAACGGCAACTGAGACGTTGGACTACGATTGCGGTAACTGCCAAAAAGCATTTCCCATTCCCTATTTGATCATGGTAAATAATCTTGATTTGTGGGAGCTCCTCGAAAGTGGCACACTTCTGGATGCAGAATGTCCTCATTGCAGCACTGTATGCACCACGGACTGTATTGTGCAGTTTACAATTTCTGACTTCGGTATTGGTGAGCTTTCCTACATCCCATTGCATGCCCTAAACAGTGACGATGTCTGCGAGTTCTTGCTCGACGAAAGAAGATACCAAACAACATTTTACTCCATCGAAGAATTGGTTCGCCAAGTAAAAGCTCGCTCACGCTTAGTGGATTATCTGTTCAAAGAAATGGCAGACCACCCGGAATACATCGACTATCGTTGGCCTTATCTTACGTAAGCTTGGGCAGTGTTGATTCTCTCTAACGATCCACGAAAACTCCAAGCATAAATCTGCCATCGAGGTTGTGCCTATTATGATTCGTGAAGTTTGGCGCACTTTCTAATCAGATCGCAATGTCTGATTCTGCATGAAATTAACGACTGTAAGATTCTCCTGCGTTGGTGATACCATAAGGCAGGCATTGGGATTACGCGACATAAGTAGAAGCAGTTCACGGTCGCTAAATTGTGAGGTATCGTAAACTTCACACGAGCAAGCATCACAAGTTCGTGAATTACGTTGCCCAGGATGCATTTCATCCCACGACTTTACCAGTGGGCAATGAAGCTTTTTGATGAATTCACCAGAATCTGTGAATAGCGAATCGTTGTGCAAATCGAACTTCATTACCCAATTAGCCTGCGTGCATCTTTCTCTGGATTGAAACTAATGACAAAATCGCCTTTCTTCCATATCGCTTCAGATGATTCTAATCGCGGGTGCCAACCTTGATTGCCATAAACAGCAACAAGATCTTCAATGAGGTCTTCCAGCCACACGGTCTCACTTTCGGCTAAATCTGGCGGAACGAGGTAAGCTGCATATGGCTCTGAGAAACTATAGGGATAAAAACGGCGAAAAGGGATAACTATTTCGTAGTCTATGCCAGGGCTACAGCGAGAATCAGCTTCCACCACAATCTCGCCTGTCTTGCGATGTTGATAAACCACTACAGCGCTATGGATTTTAGGACTTGGCACAACAGCTTTCACGAGCGGACGAAAACCATTGTTCGCAGCTAAATTAATTGCATCCAATGTCCGAGCTGTTTTAATGACGCGTAGATTCGAAGGATTGTTTTTTGGTTGGCCGAACATGAAGTAAAATTTGTCGCGAAATGATAGATTTAACCCATGAAGTGATCAAGATTAGATTGAAGTCATTTCGCAATTTTGTTTGATAAATTAAGAATCACTGTTGCCGATTTGCTTCGGACTGCGCCTACCCCAAAAAACACATACTTGCCCCGATTGGACAGAAATACAGCCAATACCTTGTAACTGCGCAGATGGTTGTAAAAACGATACATCCGTGCCGAATTCATTTTTTGGAACGAGGCGCGATTCTGTTTTGTCCAAGAACGCGACAAGAACCTCGGCGGCAATAGCTTGTTTCGTAGTGAGGAACGCATCGCCACCGAGAAGCGATACCTCAAGCGCAAATGGAAGGCGCACATCCGTCTCGAAACCTACAAGAGTCAGGATCGTGTAGCGATGGATGCACCACGTCGTCAGTCCGTGAAGCTCTAAAAAAATGGTGATCAAAACTGCTTTCACCTCGTGTGCTCAACTGACATTCTAACAGACGATGAGTTATCACTTACACACCAAGCGCGGATATTCCTTCCCAGGGGTGTCGAGCGCGATGCAGAAGGGGATCCGGCGCGGAGACGCAAAGCTGGCCGGGTATTGGGCACTTGAACTTTGGGCCAGTGGATTTGGTTCCTATGTTTGGCGGCGTTTGCTCACTGTGAGCGCGGAGGACTGCTGGGGCATTCTCACGGCGGAGGTCAAAGCACTGCACGACAGCTACATTGAGATCAACCGCAACACGCCTGCGAAATCTCCCAAGGGACGCATCTTTGTCTCCAAGGCGGTGATCCTGCTCTGCCTTGCCAAGAAAAGCCGCGATCCCGACCACCTGCAAAACTTCGTCTATGACCAGCAGGC
>JBIIAI010000044.1:0-22176 GCA_044239965.1 Akkermansiaceae bacterium | reverse complement strand
GATTACCTCATTTCTGGTCTCACCCGTGCCGAAATGGTGCACGACAAGAAAAAACTTTACGAGATCGGCGGCGTGCGCGTTGGGCTTGTGAACAAATGGAACGAAATCAAATAATTTTCCCCACCACCATGAAATGCCTCGCCGCTGCTATCATCTTATCCGTTGGACTGATTTGTTTAACGATCAGTTGTCTCGTCCATGTGACAACGGTTGGATCGATCATAGCGGGAACCACATCTGCCCTCGTCATGATTTTTTCCTCAGCTGCCTGGTGGGCGGCAACTAAGCACGAATAACCTTTTCCATCCTAAACATTCTTCATCATGCCTCTTCCTATCTTTTGGCTCTTTGCCCTGATCATGCTCTTCGGCGCAGCTGCTGTGGTGCTTTTGCGCAACCCTGTCGCTAGCGCCATGTCGATGGTCGCCTCGTTTGTCGGCCTTGCTGGACTTTTTGTCGGACTCAATGCCTACTTTGCTGGCATCATCCAAATCCTCGTCTATGCCGGAGCGATCATGGTCTTGTTCATTTTCATCATCATGTTGTTGGATTTGAATACGGATAAAAAGAAAGCGCCGAAAATGGCTCCGATTCTTGGTGGTTTGGGCATCGTGATTGCATTTACGATCCAGCTCATCGGCGTGATCTCCACTACGCCAGATAAAACATTGCCTGCGCTCGACCTCCCTGCTTCTGCTGCGAACTTTACTCCTGGCACGCAGATCGCAAAAAATCTCTCCGCGAACTCACTGCCCGATGTGCACTTGATCGGCCAAAGCCTGTTCACCGAATACAATCTGCCGCTGCAAATTCTCGGCGTTCTTTTGCTCGTTGCCACCGTAGGTGTGGTGGTGCTCTCGAAAAAACAATCCAACTAATTTCCTCATCCCATGCCCACACTCAACCACTACCTGATCGTTGCCGGTCTTCTTTTCGCCATCGGGCTCACCGGTGTCGTCATGCGCCGCAATATCATCATCGTGTTCATGTGCCTGGAGCTTATGCTCAGCGCGGCCAACCTCACCTTGATTGCATTTTCTCGCTTTTATCCGAGTGCCAACGGCTTGCCTGACGTGCATGGACAAATGCTGGTGTTTTTCGTTGTCACCGTCGCCGCAGCTGAAGTCGCCGTCGGACTCGCCATCATCGTCGCGCTGTATCGCTCGCGCCAGACGATTTACACGGATGAACTCACCACTCTGAAAGGCTAACATTTTTTTCATTTATGTCACTTCCTTGGATTCTCCTACTTCTTCCACTGCTCGTTGCAGCAGTGAATTACGTGCTGTTGCAAAAACAACACACGATCGCCGCATTGATTTCAACAGCCTCTGCGGTCGCAACTTTTGGCATCGCATTTAGCTTGCTCGGCACCACAGCATCACCCGAATCCTATCAATGGATCAAACTCGGGCCGCTATCACTCGACATCGGGATCACCATCGACAAGCTTTCCACAGGTATGATGATCGTGGTCACCGGCGTTGGCATGTTGGTGCACATTTTCTCGTTAGCCTACATGAAAGACGATGGTGCCAAGGCTCGCTTTTTCACCGGGCTTTCCTTGTTCATGTTCTCGATGACGGGCATCGTCTTGGCGAACAACTTCATCATGACCTTCATCTTCTGGGAGTTGGTCGGCTTGAGCTCGTATCTGCTCATCGGTCACTGGTATCAGAAAGACTCCGCCGCCGATGCCTCGAAAAAAGCCTTCCTTACCAACCGCATCGGTGACTTCGGCTTCATGATCGGCATTCTTTTGCTCTGGAACATCACTGGCACATTCAGCTTCGACGAAATGAAACTGCCACCCGATCTTGCTACGGGAGCACTCGTCGCCGCTTTGTTGTGCATTTTCTGCGGAGCTGTCGGCAAGTCCGCTCAGTTGCCTCTCCACGTGTGGCTTCCCGATGCGATGGAAGGCCCAACGCCGGTGTCCGCTCTGATTCACGCCGCTACCATGGTCGCCGCTGGTGTTTACATGCTTTTCCGCGTGCAGGTTTCCTTACCTGATTGCTTTGAAAACCAAGCAGGCACGATCATTTCCTGGGTTGGTGGCATTACCGCACTCGTTGCCGCATTGATGGCTACGCAACAAGACGATATCAAACGCATCCTTGCTTATTCCACTCTCTCCCAACTCGGCTACATGGTCATGACCGTCGGGCTCACCGCAGGCGATGCTGGAATGTTCCATCTGTTCACCCACGCTTGGTTTAAGGCGCTATTGTTCCTTGGTTCGGGTGCCGTGATCTATTCTTGCCACCACGAACAAGACATTTGGAAAATGGGCGGTCTGTTGAAAAAAATGCCCATCACTGGCATTACCTTTTTCCTTGGTTACGCCGCACTGATCGCTGTTCCTTTTGTAACCTCAGGCTTTTGGTCGAAAGAAGAAATTCTCTCCGCCGCCTTTGAACATAACAAAGCCCTTTTCTGGATCGCCGTGTTTGTGGCATTCCTTACTACCTTCTACATGACGCGCCTGTTCGTCGTCGCCTTCCTTGGCAAAACCAAGAGCGACAATGCTGATCACGCGCATGAAGTTGGACCGCTGATGTATGTGCCACTGGTGCTGCTCGCTGCGATGGCATTGCTTTCTGCAACGAAACTTGGCGGGCTGGACATTGCCAAAACGCTTTCCGCCATTCGTCCGCATCATCATGAGCATCCAACGATCGTGCTCGCAGCCTCGATCGGCACCTTGGTTCTTGGATTGCTTGCAGGTTTTTTCCTCTACAACGGCAAAGAAAAAGACCCACTCAATTTCCCCGTTTTCCGCAATCGCTTTTACATCGACGGACTCTACGACAATTTCATCGTCAAGTATTTCCAAGACGCCTTTGCCGCGATCGTGCATTTCTTTGACGAACTGTTCATCAACGGCTTGCTCGTTGGCGGTCTCACGCGCGGTGCGCAAGGCATCGGGCTCCTCATCCGCCGCATGCAATCAGGCAACCTGCAAACCTACGCTGCATTCCTCGGTCTCGGCGTACTGGTGATCATTTATCTGATTGTTTTCTGATCTGAATTTTCTGCGACTCCATCTCTTTTATACCAACCATGTCATCGATCCTATTTCTCATTCCTTTCCTCGCGGCGATTGCCATCATATTTGGCTCGCCGGCACGACTGACAGCTCGTGTTGCGGGTATTGCCACTCTGGTGATTGGTCTCTACGCGGCCTTCACTTGGCAGTGCGCGTGCTGGACATCATCTGTCTCCGTCTTGCGCACTCCTTCGCTAGACTTGGCATTCGGATTTCTGAATGGCACATCGGCGATCATGGTCGCGCTCTCAGTGATCGTTTTGGCCGCCGCTGTTTTTTCTGGCAAAGCACCTGAGGGACGCGAGAAATTGTACTACGCATCGAGCTTGCTCATTGCCGCTGGTGCGATTGGCGCATTCATCTCAACCAACTTGTTTTTCTTCTACGCTTTCCATGAATTGGCGTTGATTCCCACATTCCTGATGATCGGCCTGCTTGGTCGCGGTAGCCGCAAGGAAATCGCTTGGAAAATCACCGTCTATCTCGGCGTGGGTTCGCTGATTTTGTTGGCTGGTCTGGTTTGGTTGGCTCGTGAATGCGGCACGTACAACATGATCGAGATGCTGAAACAAGCGCAGGAAATCGATCACAGCACCCAAAAATCCATCGCAGCCCTACTTATCATCGGATTCGGCACGCTCGTTTCCCTGTTCCCTTTCCATTCATGGGCAGCACCTGCCTATGCCAGTGCTCCTGCGCCGACTGCCATGCTGCACGCTGGTGTGTTGAAAAAATTCGGCCTTTACGGTTTGCTGCAACTCGCCGTACCCCTCGTGCCTGTGGGCATGAACGCTTGGCTTACGCCGTTGTTGGTGTTGCTATTGGGTAACATCTTGTGGGTCGGATTTGTGACCATCAATCAAAAGCGCATCGACGGCATGCTCGGTCATTCCTCGGTGATGCACATGGGCTACATTTTCCTCGCCATCGCCGCTTTGATCGCCTCGAAACACGCAGGTGTAGACAATCCCTACGCCATTCCTGCCGCATCCGTCTTGATGTTTGCGCACGGTATTTCGATTGCCATGCTTTTCGGCTTAGCAGATCGCATCGAGCGCAGCACCGGTACCTTAGACCTCGCCGACCTCGGAGGTTTGGCCAAACCCGCACCGCGCCTGGCATTTCTCTTCGGCATCGCCGGTATGGCATCACTCGGACTTCCTGGACTCGCCAATTTCTCGGGTGAAGTGATGGTGTTCCTCTCCGGATTTTTTGGTCGCACCGCAGGCGGCCCGCTCGGTCCTGTGCAAATCGCCACGATCCTCTCACTTTGGGGTGTGGTCATGAGCGCCGTTTATGTCCTCCGCGCCTTCCGTAAAACGTTCCAAGGCCCCACGGTCAACAGCACCGTGAATGCCACCGACATCCCACTCATGGAACAAATTCCCGCCTTATTGTTGGCCGCAGCGTTGCTGGTCGTCGGTATCTATCCCAACATCTTGGTGAACCTCTTACACTAACACTTTTCCCATCATGCCCGCTTATTATCTCGAAGCTCTCACGGTCACGCTCGGCATCCTTTTGCTAGTGGCGGAAGCCTTTGTCCCTAGCAAAAGCAAAACTTGGATCGGTCTCGCCGGCATTGTCGGCCTGCTCCTTGTCCTTGCTCTCACCTTCCGCGCCATCGGTCCCGATAATGCCGCCGAAGGCAAATCCTGGGCCAAGTATGCGCTCTGGGACCTCTACAAATTCGATGCCGCTGCACGATTCTACAAAATCATCGCTTTGGTCACGGCGATTTTCGTGTTGATCTTGGCAGTCGATTACCGCTCAGTGCTGGCCAAATTTTCGGCCGACAAAGGCTCAGAAGAAGGAACGGGTGAATACTACTCGCTGATCATCATTGCCACCGCCGCAATGATGTGGATGGCATCCGCCAAAAACCTTGCGTTCCTATTTGTTTCGCTCGAGTTGCTCACCGTCACATTTTACATCCTCGTCGCCTTCATGAAGCGCAACGTTGGTTCGCTCGAAGCTGGAGTGAAATACCTCATCCTCGGCGCGCTTTCGACTGGTTTCCTCGTTTACGGCATCGCTTGGATTTATGGTGCTACGGGTTCTCTCGATCTTGCTCAAATCACCTTGGCAGCTGGCTACGAAGGCACTCCCGGCACACCGCTGCTTTTCGGAGTTGCACTCGTGATCATTGCACTCGGCTTCAAGGTAGGTGCTGCCCCGATGCATTTCTGGATTCCTGATGTTTATCAAGGCGCACCCACCCCGACTACAGCGTTTCTGTCGATCGGCTCAAAGGCCGCAGGATTCATGGCGCTGATCAGTTTCCTCGCCCCGTTTTCGCATAGCCCCTATGCAGGGAAAATTTTCTCCGCCTTAGTGATCCTCGCTTGTATAACGCTGATCATCGGTAACTTCGGCGCGATTCCACAAAACAACTTCAAGCGCCTACTCGCCTATTCATCGATCGCCAATGCCGGCTTCATCCTGCTCGCCATCGCTGCCAATCGCACGGGCGAAGACGGTCTTTCGTCCGCCAAAATCGTCGGCTTCTACCTCGCCAGCTATCTGATCATGACGATGGCTGCGTTTTTCATCCTCAACATCATCCGCGTGCAAAGTGGATCGGACAACATCGATGCCCTCGATGGCCTCGCCAAGCGCAACCCGATCCTCGCTGTTGCTACGACCGTGATCATGGCCTCTCTCGCCGGTGTGCCACTTACTGTTGGATTCCTCGGAAAATTCTTCGTCTTCCAGGCAGCCATGGCCTCGCAGATGTGGATTCCCGTGATCATTGCCGCCATCGCTGCCGCCGCAGGATTTTACTACTATTTCAAAGTCCTGCGCGCAATTTGGTGGAACGCACCGAACCACAAAGATCCCGTTCCGTTCGACGCAACATCGATTTTTTCCTTCGCACTCACTGTTCTCACCGTTGCCATTTTGGTCTTCGGCGTCTGGCAACAACCACTGATGAATCTACTCAAAGGCCTGTAAATGCTATATTGCCGTGATATGAAGCTCACCCTCAACATCGACGATCATTTGCTTCGTGCAGTTATGCATGCCACTGGTGAGCACAAAAAAAGTCCTGCTGTGGTGAGAGCCGTTTCTCTTCTGATCAACCAAGCAATGGACCAGCGGTCTAGACAAAATTTACCAAATGCTGACTTTGTCGCTTCTTCGTTTCCTTTGACGGAAATGGAGGCAGTGAACCGATAACAATCATCGCATCACATCACCCTTTCCCAAACACTTTTCAAACTAACTTTTCTCATGAAAACTGAATACGAAGCACCTGATACTCTCGCCAAAGCGGCACGGGGTCACGACGATTACAATGCCGAGACCTCGGACATGCATGGGGAACGCATGACGCTCAACATGGGCCCATCTCACCCCGCAACTCACGGCGTGCTGCGTTTGATTCTTGAGCTCGACGGAGAAACCATCATCTCCGCCGAGCCCGATGTCGGCTTCCTGCATCGTGGTGACGAAAAGATCGCGGAAAACATGCACTACAATCAGTTTGTGCCCTACACCGACCGCCTCGACTACTTAGCTCCTCTCGCAAACAACGTCGCTTACGCCTGCGCCGTGGAAAAACTCATGGGCTGGGAGCTGCCACCGCGTGGTCAAGCACTGCGTGTTCTTTGCTGTGAACTTGCACGGATTTCTGCCCACATGCTCGGCGTGGGTGTCTGCGCGATGGACGTCGGTGCGATGACGGTTTTCCTCTACACCTTCACCGAGCGCGAAAAAATTTACAACCTCTGCGAACAACTTACTGGTGCCCGTTTCACCACCTCTTACACCCGTGTCGGCGGCCAAATGCGCGACATGCCCCCTGGCTTCGAGCAATCCGTGCGCACTTTCCTCGATGAATGCGCCACCACCATTGAAGAGGTCGCCAAACTGCTCGACCGCAACAAAATCTTCATCGACCGCATGGCTGATGTCGGCGTGATTTCGCAAGAAGATGCCATTTCCTGGGGCCTCACCGGTCCGAACCTCCGCGCCTCTGGTTGCCCGCGCGACCTTCGCAAGGATAATCCCTACCTCGGCTACGAAAAATACGAGTTCGATGTACCCATCGCCGAGGAAGGCGACTGTTACTCGCGCTACCAAGTTCGTATGGAAGAAATGCGCCAATCGATCAAGATTTGCCGCCAAGTGCTCGATACCATGCCCGCGGGCCCCGTCAATCTCGCCGATAGCAAATCGATGCTGCCCAACAAAGAAAAAGTCCTGATGAGTATGGAAGAGCTGATCCATCACTTCATCGTCGCTACTCAAGGCATTTCAGCCCCCGAAGGAGAGGTCTATTTCGGCCACGAAAACCCCAAAGGCGAGCTCGGTTTCTACATCCATTCCAAAGGCGGTGGCGTGCCGCACCGTCTCAAGATTCGCAGCCCCTCCTTCTGCAACCTCGCCCTCGTCTCGAAACTCCTCCCCGGTCACATGGTCTCGGACATCCCCGCGATCCTTGGCTCTCTCGACTTCGTGATGGGCGAGTGCGACCGTTAACACCTGATTTTCCTGCTTTCTTTTGCCGATCAAACATGCTACTTTAACAAGGTTATGAAAAATCTATTACTCGCAACCGCATTACTCACCGCTTCTACATTTGCTGCCTTCGATGCCTGGACCAGCAAAGATGGACGCACCGCCCAACTCGAACTCGTGAAAACCACTGGCGAAGGCGATGACCTTGCTGGAGAATTTCGGATGAAAAACGGCAAAACCGTCACGATTAAAATGGCGGACCTCGACGAAACCAGTGCCGAAAAATTGCAAACTGCCGCTACCGAGCTTGTCAAAGAAGATGAGACAGCCGAAGTAGTTGCCGAATCTGTGTTTGACGACATGATAGACGGGAACTTGGTAAAACTCGATGGAAAGAAATTGAAAGATTGCAAAGATTTCACCAAGCCCGCCAAATACTACATTTTCTACTACACGGCCTCATGGTGCGGTCCATGCCAGCAATTCACTCCAAGCTTAGTTAAGTTCTACAATGAGACTAAACCAAACAACAACAACTTCGAGCTCATTCTGATTAGCTCCGACCAAGATGAAGACTCTATGGAAGAATACGCTTCCAGCAAGAGCATGCCTTGGCCTCAATTGGAATTGTCAAAAGCGCCGAAATTCAAGAAAAAATTCGCCCACGGAGTTACCGGCATCCCCTCAGTTGTTGTTTGCGATCTCGAAGGAGAAATTGTCGCTAAAACGACTGACCTCAATCAGATAAAAAACCTCGTCAAGTAATTCCCGCTCTTATCATTCATGTCATCTCTCGACCACAACATCGCCTCTGACGAAACTCCTGGCACCAAGCATTTTGCCCCATTCGCGGTCACCGCAGAACTGGAAGCAGAAGCCACCAAGCGCCTCGCTCAGTTTCCCGACAACCAAAAACGCTCGGCTGTCCTACCGTTGCTCCACTACATCCAGCACCACCACGGATTCATCTCCGCCGCTGCGATCGATTGGGTCGCAGCAAAAATTGGCATCGAGCCGATCAAGGTGCTCGAAGTGGTGACCTTCTACCCCGGCTTCCGTCAATCGGCTCCTGGGAAATTTCACATCCGCGTCTGCCGTACCCTTTCCTGTGCCATGGGCGGATCCTACGAATTGATGGAAAAACTCTGTGAACTCACGGGCATCGATCGCTCCCAATCTGATTCCCATCATCACCCCGTCAGCGTTTCTCCCTGCGGCGGTTTTTCCGTCGAATTCGCCGAATGCCTCGCTTCTTGCGGCTCCGCTCCTGTTTGCATGGTGAACGATGATTTCCATGAAGGCATCAGCCCCGACAAAGCTGCTGACCTATTGAAGCAATATTCCTGAGATTTTTTCTTGCAATTCACCTCGATTACCACATACTTACCGCATGAGTTACCTCTTGACACGCACCAGTATGGCTTTAGATGCTTGGACGATCCAAGCTCTTAAGGAATTGAGTGAAAAATGGAGCATTTCCAAGGCTGAGGTAATCCGCCGCGCCGTGCGCCAGTTGAAGGAAAAAGCTGATCAAGAAGAGCAACAACCCGATCCGCTACAAGCCTTCGAGTGGCTCCAACAAGGCGGGGGCCTCGTTGCCCAAGAGGCCGCTCAATTTCGTGCTGAAGTTGGCGCGGAACGCGAAGAACGCAAATACTGGTGGGAATCGTGATACACCTAGATACCAACATTTTGATTGATTTGGTCACCAGCCATTCTGCGCAGGTAGCCATGGTTCATGATTGGTTGAAAAACAAAATCCCCCTCGGCGTCTCGGCAGTTGCATGGTCAGAGTTCTGCAACGGCCCTCACAGCAAGGAACAAAAAGATGCCGTCCATGCCATCCTCCGCGGCGGCATTTTCCCATTCACCGAAGATCAAGCCGAATTCGCCTCCCGTCTGTTTCACAAAACCGGTCGCAAACGCGGATCTCATGCCGATTGCATGATCGCCGCCGCCGCATTCTGCACCCGCCAATCCATCGCCACCCGCAACATCGCCGACTTCGAGCGCTTCGTCCCCTACGGCGTCAAGCTCGTCAAAGTTCCCACTCTCTCCTAACAAATTTCAGCATTTCAGCATTTCAGCATTTCAGCATTTCAGTTTTTTCCATTTTTCTACCACTATGATCACCTACCTTCCCGGTAAAGAACCACACGCCCGCGAGTATCGTTTGATTTTCAAAAACGTCGACCGCGCCGACTATGATCCTTCGATCGATTGCTACATCCGCAACGGCGGCTATGAGCAATTGAAAAAAGCCATCACCATGGTCCCCAAGGACATCACCGAGGAAGTGAAAAAGTCTGGTCTTCGCGGTCGCGGCGGTGCAGGTTTCCCCACCGGCATGAAGTGGACATTCATTCCACCGAACAACACCAAGCCCGTCTATCTCATCTGCAACGGTGACGAATCCGAGCCCGGCACCTTTAAGGATCGCTACATTCTTCACCAAGACCCGCACCAACTCATCGAGGGCATGGTCATCTCGGCCTTCGCCGTCGGCGCCCACACCGCCTACATCTACATCCGCGAGGAATTTCCCGCCGCAGCACAAATCGTCGAAAACGCCATCGCTGAAGCCCGTGCGAAAAATTTCGTCGGCCCGAACGTTCTCGGCTCAGGATTCGATGTCGAAATCTACGTGCATCGCGGTGCCGGTGCCTACATATGCGGTGAGGAAACGGGCCTCATCGAATCACTCGAAGGCAAGCGCCCCTACCCACGCATCAAGCCACCGTATTTCCCCGCTGCTCTGGGCCTCTACATGAGCCCGACCATCGTCAACAACGTCGAGTCGCTTTGCCACGTCAAACACATCGTGCAGATGGGCGGCGACGAATACGCCAAACTAGGTGTCGCCCGCAATACCGGCACCCGGATTCTCTGCGTCTCGGGTGATGTCAAAAAGCCCGGCTACTTCGAAGTGGAAGTCGGCAAGCTCACCATGCGCGAGTTGCTCTACGACATCTGCGGAGGCCCCAAAGACGGCCGCGAGTTCAAGGCTGTGATCCCCGGCGGATCGTCCTCGAAAATCCTGCGCTGCGATGAAACATTCAAGCTCAAGAATCCCGATGGCAGCACCCGCGATCTGAATTTCTGGGACATACCCATGGACTTCGATAGCCTCGCCGCCTGCGGCTCCATGGCCGGCTCTGGTGGTGTTATCGTCATCGACGACAGCCGCAAGATCTCTTGGGTTCTCAACAATCTCAACTCCTTCTACGCCCACGAATCCTGTGGTCAGTGCACTCCATGCCGCGAAGGCAGCATGTGGATGAAAAAAATTACCGACCGCCTCGTCGATGGCCAAGCCAGTCCCGAAGACATCAGCACTTTGGAAAGCGTTGCCTACCAAATCGACGGCCGCACCATCTGCGCCTTCGGCGAAGCCAGTTCTTGGCCTGTAGAAGCCATCGTCGCCAAATTCCGCGACGAACTCCTCTCCGACACCAAGGCCGAAAACGCTCAAAAACCCCAAAACCCTGAAGCCGAAGCGCAAAGGAAGTTTTTGCAGGAAGTGTGATCTGGGCCTGAGTCACAGTAACTAATTCTAGGAATTTTGTGAGAGTTTCGCATCATTACACATTGGTGCAAAAATATTGGTGTACCTAGTGCTTTCCACAAGAAATCTCATTCGAGAAAAGTGAGGTCGGATAAAAATTTGCTTATGCTCAAAGTCATAAGAATTCGTGAACGCAAAAAATTCACGTTCATAACTCGATACTAGATTGGCTGACGGGCTGTTAAAATCAGAGTGTGCATTGAGCACTTCGCGCCGCAGACTGCGGTTGAATCGTTCAATAAGTCTTCTTGTGCATACGAGAACAGTATGGGCGAGGACGAAGAAAGCTTGGAGCGCATGAAGACTCTTCGGATCGACACGAGCAAGGCGAAGACTTCATTATCTCCCGCATGGTTCTTCATGTAAATCAATACTAACTAACCGTCACAACACGCATCGGCGGTTGGTCGATGCCATCACCAACACGCAAACCGAGGAGTTTCCCGTAAAGCTCGCTCGATGGGGTGAGAACGGTGATTTCCTGACCTTCGTGAAGAATTTCTAAACCGCCCGCGGTGGGAGCTAGCAGAAAATGCAGTGCATTTCCACGCAGGGATACTTCCACCAGAGCGCCGACGTCGATGGCGGCTCCGGCGGGAAAATCGGGCAGCTCTAGGGCATCAAAAATCCGCACGCTGGTCGCGAGTTCATCGACTTGCCGCGCTTGCCCTGTCGCCAAGTAGGAGGCTTCGAGGTTGCGCGTATCGTACTTGCTCTCGGCCTTGCTACCAGGGTCGGTCGCGGCAGCGTGGGCTTCTTGCGCCGCTTTGCTCAAGCGCAGCAATTGCCCACGCAATTCTTCGCGAATCTGTTCTAGCAATCGCGGTTTCATGAGCGTTAGGCACGACCTTCTTCGGCATCGAACAAGGCAAAGAATGTCTGGATGTCATCACGATGCGCCAATCCGGCATCGATTTTTTGCTGCGCCAATCCTGCGGCAGCTGCGTCACTCCACCCACGTTTTTGCATGAAACCATTCCAGATTTCGATTTGCTCGGCATCGGGACGACGACCGTTTTCGAAGCACCATTCGATCACTTCTTCATCTCTTCCGCCTTGCAATACTCGATCACGCAGGGCCGAAAAATCGACTCCCAGAAATCGGCATACGCGGTCATCAAACGTACGTTTGCCCGCGATGATTCCGAGGTTATATCCAGCGGGTAATTGACCCGCAGCATCCAAGCGGATTTTATCGAGAATGCGGGCAAAAACAAAAACACCTGCGGTGGGCACAGAGGCTGATCGAATCGGAAATGACATGAGCGTTGAGAAATGTTGTGTGAAAAATTACACCTTGAGGTGCTTGCGAATCGCTTTGATGAGGCCAGGAATGTCGTGTTGTTTCGCTTCAAAGGCGGGCGGATGCCCCAGTTCTTCGAGAGCTTGGGTGGTCACAGGACCGATGCTACCCGCCACGCAATGCGCCGGCCATGGCACGTTGAGCGCAAAGAAATGTTCCGCCGTAGAGGCAGAAGTGAAAGTGATCACATCCGCACCATCCTCGCGAAGCCGCGCCACCGCACCCGTCGGGTCTTCGGTTTCTGCAACCGTGCGATAGGCGATGCAGTCATCAACGATCGCGCCCATCTCTTGCAGTCCGGTCGAAACAATATCGCGTGAGACCTCGGGCTTGACCACCATCACAGTGAGATTCTCGATGTCTTCTTTCTTGAATGCCTCGACGAGCCCCTCGGCCACGTATTTTTCCGGCAACAAGTCGCAGCCGATGTGATATTCGCGCAGTTTTTGCACGGTTCCCGGCCCAATGGCGGCGATTTTCGGCTTGCCGAGGCAACGAGCATCGTCATGGATCGAGTAGAAAGCGTCAAAGAATCGACTCACACCGTTCGGCGAGGTGAAAACCAGCCAATCATACTCGTGCGCCGATGAAACCAGCTCCGCAAAGCCCAATTTATCGACGGGATCTTCGATGCGAATCACCGGTAGCTCAACCACATCTGCGCCGAGGTTTGCCAGCTCTTTGCTGAGAGTCCCAGCTTGCTCGCGCGTCCGTGTCACCACGATCCGCTTACCAAACAACGGCCGTTTTTCGAACCAATTGATCTTGGCGCGCTCCTTGACGACATTGCCAATGACGGCAACGGCGGGAGAGGAAAAATTCTGTTTTTCGGCGATGTCTGCAATCGTCGCGAGTGTGCCCTCGATGGTCCGATGCGATCCCGTGGTCGCCCAGCGGGTCAGCGCGATCGGTGTTTCCGCAGCCGCACCATGCTTGACAAATTGCTCGCAGATCGTCCGCAGACGAGCCACGCCCATGAGGAAAACCTTCGTTCCTGGAGCCTTGGCGAGTTGCTCGTAATCGATGGAGCTTTCTTCCTTCGTCGGGTCCTCATGACCCGTGAAAATGGTCAGTTGCGAGCAATGATCGCGATGCGTCACAGGGATGCCCGCATAGCATGGACCAGCAATCGAGGAACTGATGCCCGGCACGATTTCAAACGCAACACCAGCGTCGGCCAGTTCTGCGGCTTCTTCTCCGCCACGCCCGAAAATCATCGGATCGCCGCCCTTGAGACGCACGACGTTTTTGCCTTCCTTGGTGCGCTGCACGATCAAGGCATTGATTTGATCTTGGGGCAGAGCATGATCTTTCGCGCGCTTGCCGACGTAGATTTTTTCACAATCCTTCTTCGTCCATTTCAGCAATTCCGCACTGCTCAGCGCATCATAGACCAGCACATCCGCCAGCGAAATGCATTCCTTCGCCCGCAAGGTCACCAATCCCAGATCGCCGGGACCAGCCCCGACCAAATAACAAATTCCTTTTTCAATCATGATAATGTTTCAAATAGTTCTCTCGCCACGGCGAGTGGTTCTGCAGCACTTCCGCTCACTTGCGCTACTTTTGGCTCACCTCCTTCTTCAGGAAATACCCGCGCATACATCGACAGTTCGTCCTCATCCAAGGCCGAATACACACCCACGGGAGTGTGGCAACCTGCATCGAGCAGTCGCAAAAATTCACGCTCGGCTGTGACTCTGACAAAAGTTTGCTGATGATTGATCTTTTTCAAACACTCGTTCATCCAGTCGTCGTCACTGCGAATCTCCAGTCCGATCGCCCCCTGCCCTGCGGCAGGAAAAAACTCGTCTTCGGGCAAAATCGCGAAGTGCAGCCCGAGATCGTTGCGCTCCAAATAGCCGAGGCGCAACAGTCCTGCTTCAGCCAGCATGATCGCATCGTAATCTTCGCCTTGCGCCAACTTATTCAATCGAGTCGGCACATTTCCACGCAAATCACATAATACCAGATCGGGTCGCAACCACTGCAATTGTCGGGCCCGTCGCACACTACTGGTGCCGACTTTAGCCCCCTCGGGCAAGGCTGCAAGCCCTCCCTCGGTGCGACACACCAAAGCATCGCGCACGCCAGCGCGTTCGAGTGTAGCGGGGATTACAAAAAGATCGCTTAAGATGGTCGGTACATCTTTGAGACTATGCACGGCCACATCGATTTCGCCTGCTTCCAGTGCGATTTCCAATTCTTTGGTAAAGACGCCTTTGTCGAGAATGCCTTCGCTTTTCGCTACCTGGCTCAGCGCCACATCAGTGCGTCGGTCGCCCGTCGTTTTGATCACCTGCCGCACCACTTCCACATCAGGAAATGCCGCACGCAACAAATTCTCCGTGGCCTCAGCCTGCCACAGGGCCAGCTCACTGCCCCTCGTTCCGACGATGATTTTCTTTCTCGATTCCATGAATTTCCGCCACGCGGACGGGCAAGCTAGCTTGCTAAGTTCCGTTCGTCAATCCCGAGAGAGCGAATTCGCGATCACCCGAATTTGATCCGCTTGGAGCAAGGCATGGAGTTGACCTTCAATCTCCAGCAGCAACTCCCCAGCATCGCTGACGCCCCGCACCATCCCCTGAAATGGTTGCTCTGCGATCAAACAACTCACCCATTTTCCCGTCAAGGCACAACGCTGACGCCAAGCGTCCAACAGCTCGGGAAATTCTCCCTCAATGCCCGCCACTTGATGCACCATGCGCTTCACGACCTCCTCCAGCAGATCCTCGCGTTCGATTTCTCGACCTGACTCCAGCCACACCGACGTCGCGATTTCCGCCAATTCACCGGGAAATTCTCGCACTCCCACGTTGATGCCGATGCCGACAATCACGGCGTCGCCCACGGCTTCTACGAGGACGCCGCATATTTTCTTGCCCGCAACCAATACATCGTTGGGCCATTTCAGCTCTGCTGCGATCCGAAAATGCTCCAAGCTTTGCGCCACCGCCAATCCTGCAATAAGCGCAATCCGCGGCCACAGAGCCCGCGACATCGTCGGACGCAAAATCACCGAAAACGCCAAGCCCTCGCCCGCAGGGCAAACCCACACCGCACCACGGCGACCGCGACCCGCTGACTGCACTTCCGCGCAGACTACGGAGCCCTCGATGGCTCCCGATTGCGCCCAAGATTTTGCCACATCATTGGTCGAGTCCACCTCATCATACCAACGAACCTGTGCGTCGCCCGCTCGTTCCCAACTTCTCATGATGCCACAAAGTCCAGCGCCAAATCCATCGCCTTCACCGAATGCGTCAAAGCTCCCACCGAGATGAAATCCACGCCCGTTCGCGCGATCGGTCGCACGGAGTCCAAATTCACGCCGCCACTCGCTTCGAGCATTGGCTTGGTCCGCACACCACGCATTTCCACGGCCTCCCGCAGCTCCGCGAGGCTCATATTATCGAGCAAAATGTAGTCAACATCGCTCATTTCCAAAAACTCCGCCACTTGCGACAAGCGGTCAGCCTCTAGCTCGACCTCGACCTCGGGACGCTCCTGTTTCAAGCGCAAAATCGCCTCCTGCAAGGCCGCGATGCCCCCTTCAGCGACGAGATGATTGTCCTTCACCATCGCACGATCATACAAGCCCATGCGATGATTGACGCCGCCGCCACTGAGCACCGCCGCTTTTTCCAATTTTCGCCAACCCGGTGTGGTCTTGCGGGTGTCCAAAATTTTCGCCTGCGTGCCATCGACCATTTGCACATATTCGTGCGTCTGCGTCGCGATGCCGCCTAAGCGCTGCATGAAATTGAGTGCCGTTCGCTCCGCGGTGAGGATCGAGCGAGCCGAGCCACTGATTTTCATCACTATCGCCCCTGTCGCCACCCGTGCTCCGTCTTCGATCAAGACATCCACGCTCAGGCTTGGATCCACCTTCAAAAATACGCGCCGCGCCAGCTCCGAGCCAGCAATCACACCTTCCTGACGAGCCACCAACAAAGCCGTCGCCTGCCGCTCCTCTGGCACAAAATACTGCACCGTCACATCTCCGGCCCCCACATCTTCCGCCAAAGCCCTCTCGATCAACCAATCGAAGTCATCATTCATCACGCCGCAGTAAAAAAAAGATCCCCACCAAGAGCAAGCACCTTTTCCAAGGATGATCTGATTCTTCCTGTCTCACGACCATCGCATTTCACTCATAGGCGGAGAATGACACAAAATGCTCCTAGCCAAAACTCAGTCTGTCTGATATCAAAACCCGCAGCATGTCAGACATTAATATCGCCATCGTAGGTCTCGGTTTCGGAGCCGAGTTTATCCCCATCTACCAGCGCCTCAAAGGCGTGAATATGTATGCAATTTGCCAGCGCACTCAGTCCAAACTGGATGAAGTCGGTGACAAATTCAACATTCCCGTTCGCTACACCAGCTACGAGGACCTCCTCAAGGACCCCAACGTACACGCAGTTCACATCAATTCACCGATCCCTGATCACGCCGCACAAACCATCGCCGCATTGAAAGCTGGCAAACACGTGGCTTGCACCGTGCCGATGGCAACGTCTGTCGAGGACTGCAAAACCATCGTCGAACTGGTCAAGGAAACAGGCTTGAAATACATGATGATGGAAACTGTTTGCTACGCTCGTGAGTTCCTCTACATGAAAGAGCTCTACGACAAAGGCGAGCTCGGCAAACTGCAATTCCTCAAGGCCTCCCACCAACAAGACATGGAAGGTTGGCCGGGCTACTGGCCTGGTTTGCCGCCGATGTATTACGCCACACACTGCGTCGGCCCGATCCTCGGACTCGCACGCAATGAAGCCGAATACGTTTCCTGCTTTGGCTCTGGCACCATCGATGAATCCATGCACTCCTGCTACGGTTCACCTTATGCCGTCGAGACCACGCACATCAAGTTCAAGGACAGCGATGTCTCCGCTCATCTCTATCGTTCACTCTTCGATGTCGCACGCCAATACCGCGAATCCTTCGAGGTCTATGGTCAGAAAAAATCCGTCGAGTGGCCGCTCATCGAGCACCGTCCCTTGGTCGTGCACACCGCGAAAAAACCTGAGCCTGAAATCCCCGAGGAAGTCACCTGCCCCGACTTCGCTCACTACCTTCCTGAAGAAATCCAACTCTTCACCACGGGTGGTGTTTATGGTGGCGACGGCGGCGAGGAGCATCTTTCCTTCACCCAAGGTGCTGGCCACGGTGGTTCTCACCCGCACCTCGTTTATCAATTCGTCAAAATGCTGCAAAGCGGCGTAGATGCCTATCCAAACGCGATCGAATCCGCGAACATCACCTGCACCGGTATTCTCTCGCACGAGTCCGCACAAAAAGGTGGCGAAATCATTCGCCTCCCCGAGTGGACCCACCGCGCGTAATTGCTCTACATCAAGCAATCTTAAAAAAACCTTCCCGCCACTCGTGCAGGAAGGTTTTTTTCGTAGCGGAGCTTTCCGCTCGTCTCGCCGAGGCGATGCGAAGGAGGAAGCGCCAAGCTTCATCAAAGATCACATCCAATCCACAGGACCTACACGCAATTTGGTCACAAGATTTCAAGATATTGCAAGAGGAGCCTTGGTTACTGTTTATCAGTTATTGGCTAATCGGTAGTCGAGAAAACCATTTTCCCAAGCTCTTCCTTTCGTGTATTTCGCGTATTTCGTGGTCAAAAAAACCCCGAAAACTTCAAACTTTCGCGGACTTTGTGACTCAGCAAATCACCGACCATCAGCCAAGCGCTCGGCAAGCATCGGCGGTAATCCTGCATCGAGGATTTTCTTCTGCGTTTTGGCCAAATCATATTCAATCCGGCGGAAGACAATCAATCGACTTTCGATGTCGTAGATCGCATAGCACGAACGCCAGTCACCATCGCGTGGTTGACCGACCGATCCTGCATTGATGAAATATTTTGATCCAGGCTCGATCACGACGGATTCAGCCGCGACTTCGTGCACCTTGGAGTCCTTGATGTAGACCCGTGGCACGTGTGTGTGACCGTGGAAACAAACTTGCGTAAATTGATAGGAAAAATTCGACATCGCATCGAAACGATTGGTCACGTAGTTCCAATTCGTCGGCTGGTCCAAGGTGCTGTGAACGACGGTGAAGTCGGCCACTTGACGCACCATGCGCATTTTCCGCAACCACTCGCGCTGCTCTTGATTGAGTTGCTCACGCGTCCACATGAGAGCCGTGGCCGCAGTGGGATTCATCGTTTCGAGCGAATGATCACCCGAGGCATCTTCATCGTGATTGCCCTTAACGACGGGGCAGTTCATTTCACGAACAATTTCGAGGCACTCCGCAGGATTGGCATTATAGCCGACGACGTCACCGAGGCACACGTAGTCCGAACAATGTTGCTCGCGAGCATCCGCTAGGACAGCTTCGAGAGCTTCTAGGTTAGCGTGTATGTCTCCGAATAAAGCAATGCGCATGAATCGTCAAAAAGTTTGTCGGGAGAAAATGCAGGAAACAGCTACCCTATGTCGAGACAAACTATGCACAGAGTGCAAAAAAATCACAATTCACTTCTTGCCACCCTGCTCTTTCAGCCATTGCATCGCCACCATCACACCATCCTGCGGCATTTGATCGGCATTATTCTGATGATAGAGCCGCAGCATCTCGGCAGCCGTCTTGTGATCTTCGAAGCACTGCGCCAACAAGTCTTCCATCGTGCGCTCGCCCTTCGCTTGCCACTCTAAGGCAAACAACAAGCAGCGGATCGAGTCCACACGGTTTTGGGGATTGCGAAACAACTCACGCGCTAGATCTAAGGACTCCTGAGATTTCCCCGGCACCCGTGCCAAGCTGTAAAGCCAGGCCCTGGCCTCAAAAGTGCGCTGTCCCTTGCCCGTCTGCCATGCTAAGCGATACGCATCTGCCGCTACCGCAAAATCAGGAAATTTATCCTTATGCGCATAGTTCCGACCTTTGCTCGAATACAGTGTCCAGTCCTGCGGATTGTTCTGGATGCCGCGATCCAAGAAATCACGGCCTTTTTGAATGTATTGCTTGTGCAAGGCCTCACGCCGAGCAGCGGGCAGCTCTTCGCGCTCCCGATAATCCACCGCAGCATTGTACGACAAATGCCACGATGCTACATCCCAGTAGTAACTCGACTTCGGTTGCAACGCGACAATCAAATTGTAGCGCTCTTCCAGCTTCGGCCAATCGCGGTCTTCGAAGGAGCCATAGGCTGCCAAATTGATAAAAGTCGCCACCACCGATTGCATTCCGCCCAAAGCCACGGCTGCACAGGTTTGGCCGATTTTCTCCTTGGTCGCCACATCGAGCGGCGGCGACAACAAGCCCGCTGCCACGAAGTTTTTCTGCGCAGCAGCCTCCCATGGCGACTTGAGCCAACCCGCAGCAAGCAGTAATACCAGCACCGTGGCGATCTTTCGATAAAAGTTCATCGTCCTCAGAATTCTTTGTCGGAAAAAACAAACCACGAGAGTAAGGTGTAGAGCACCACGTAAAATGCCGTCAGCCCCAACAAAACCAGCACCGCCATGCCCGAGACCGGAAGTCCCTGAATCGCTGCATCCGTCACGTTAAAGAGCTGATAGTTCGGAAAAACCAAGGCCACAGCCTTCATCACCAGACTGCCAAATGTCGTCGTGCCAGCCTCCGCCGTAGCCCGATAAAACTCCGCCGCGTCAGCCTGGAAAAATCCAGCCAAGAAGCACAGAAACGAAACGATGATCGTGAATAAGGTACTCGTCGAAAACGTCGATAACAACAACGACACCGCACCAACGATGGCGGATAGCAAAAAGATCGATAGTACCCCCGCCTGCAACGACCAAGTCGGCCCCTGCATGCTGATTTCCGCCCGCATCGACTCGATCGCCTCAGCGGTCCATCCGCGCGACTGCGCCAAAAACATCTGACCTTCCAGCAACTGATCCGTGCGGATCGCCAAGACCGCCGTCATGATCCCGTCCATCACCGCGAGTGAAATAAAAATCAACAGCAGCACCCCTGCCAATTTCCCTACCAAGTAATCAAGACGCGGCACTGGCTTCGCTAAAATCGTATACAGTGTGCGATCTTCCACATCCTTAGGCAACAGCAATGCCGTAGCCGTGATCGAAAACACCACGGCGAACAATTTCATCACCCCCATGCACCAGCCCTTGAGCAAGGTCAACTCACCCGTATAGACCGCCTCTGGCCCATGGTATTGCGGTAAGTCCAGAAACTGCGCCACCAGTGCGATGATCGCAAAAATCATCAGGAAATAAAACACCTTCATCCGCACCAACTGCGTGAACGTATTCATTGCCAGCACCGCAACGCGACGCGGCTGCAACCACCGATTTGTCTTCTCCTTCGCCATGATCTTACTTCTCGCCCCCTTTCGCAGCCTGATTTCCTTGAGTTTCTTGCAAAAACAATCGCTCCAATGTCGTGCGTGGACGACCTGTGCGCACCAAGCTGGCATGGCCAGTCCGCTCGACCAACCCACGAATCGCCGCCACCAGCGCATCATCCGCATCCTTGAGCACAATTTCGGTCTGGTCCTCCAATGAGATCAGATCCTCCAAGCGCCCTTCCTTGACCATTTTCCCCTGGAAAATGATGCCTACGTGATCGCACACCTCCTGCACCTGCTCCAGCAAGTGAGAGCATAAAAAAACCGTCTTCCCCTGATCGCGCAGCTTCAGGATCAAATCGCGAATTTGCCGTGATCCAATCGGATCCACACCCGCCGTCGGCTCGTCCAAAATTAACAGTCGCGGGTCTTGAATCATTGCCTGCGCCAGACCAATGCGTTGCAACATACCCTTCGAGTACCCTCCCAAACGGCGATCGCGCGCATCGCGAAGATCCACCAGCTCCAGCAATTCATCCACCCGCGCCTCCAGCACCTTGCCACGAATGTCGCAGAGCTTGCCATAGAATCGCAAGGTTTCCGCCCCCGTCAAATGCTTGTAAAAATACGGATTTTCCGGCAAAAAACCAACATCGTTGCGCGAATCCACTTTCATCGAGTCCTTGCCATAGATCGAACAAGAACCCGAGGTCGGAGCCACCAAGCCGAGCAAAGCTTTCATGGTCGTGGATTTCCCCGAGCCATTTGGGCCGATCAGGCCATAAACTTCGCCCGCCTGAATCTGGATCGACACTCCATCGACGGCACGAAACGCCTTCACCCCGCGCAGCGGAGAGCGGAAATCTTTGACTAAATGGCGGATATCAACGGCGAGCTGGGTCATTTCAGTGCGAAACCCTACACACAGCCTAGCCAATGATCCAGTGAAAATCTCGTGAAATTCTGATGAAGGATGCACCTCGATTGATCACTCCATCAAAAGCGAACTCCATCAGAAAACAAGATGACGAGGACTTTCTGGCAATTCGTTACAAGACTCGAAGATTTACAGGATTTACAAGAATTCCCAACTCCATGAATCACAACCTTCTTCGTGGCTTCTCGTGAGAATTTTCCGGAATCTCAGGCAAGAGCAACTCCCGCAACGATACCTCACGTTACAAGTTTTCCGAAATTCTGTAAAATTCTGCAATTCGGTGAAGATCGGCTCGAATGATCAGATCACGATTATTGCTCTGAAGACCATGTATGAAATGCTTGCCATTCGATAGCTTGAACACGATGCCCGAGGTTCCCTTCATGCTCCCATTTTTCTCGCTATTTGCTTGAATTTCGGAACTTTCGGGGTATTTTTGATCTAACCCATATGCGATTACTCCATTTTCTCTCGTGTTTTTCCTGCTGTGCTGGGCTATCGGCATCGATGTTGTCGGCCAATCCGATCATCAGCGAATTCATGGCGGACAATGCCA
>JBIIAI010000164.1:0-6743 GCA_044239965.1 Akkermansiaceae bacterium | reverse complement strand
TGAACTAGGTAACGAAAAGCCTGGTGATTTACGACAATCACCAGGCTCGATCGATAAAATTGATTCGCGTAAATCTCTAACCTATCACAAATGCTTCAAGCACTTCGTCACAGCCTCGGCAGCGGTGAGTTTATGGAGATCGCGGAGGATTTCTGGCTTGCCGTGTTCGACGAATTCATCAGGCCACGCGATGCGTTCTACGGGCGTGTGGATGCCGGCTTCGTGCAGGAGTTCGATCACCGCAGCACCAAAACCGTGTTTGATGACGTGGTCCTCGAAGGTGCAGACGACGCGGCATTTTTTCGCGTAGCTTTCGATCACAGAGGCATCAAGAGGCTTGATGAAACGTGGGTTGATGAGGGCGACAGAGTAGCCTTTTTCCTCTAACAGAGCTTTCGTTTGCTCGGCCATTTCAAACATCGTGCCCAAGCCGATCAAAGCAACGTCGGTGCCATCGGCCACAACCTCAGCTTTGCCGATTTCGAGTTTGCTGCGCGTAGGTGAAATGGGAGTGCCGCGAATCGGTCCACGGGGATAGCGGATCGCGGTGGGGCCGTCATCATAGCCAGCCATGAAATGCAGCATGTCGACCATTTCGTTTTCATCCTTAGGTTGCATGAAAATCAGCCCTGGCACGTGGCGCAGGTAGCCGATATCGAACAAGCCGTGGTGAGTTGGGCCGTCATCACCGGAAAGACCGCCGCGGTCCATGCACAGACGCACAGGAAGATTTTGCAAGGCCATGTCATGAATGATCATGTCGTAGGCGCGCTGCATGAAAGTCGAGTAAATCGCAAGGAAAGGACGGATGCCACGAGTTGCAAGACCGCAGGCAAACAAGGCCGCGTGCTCCTCAGCGATACCGACATCGTAGTAGCGCTCGGGCATTTCGTTTTTGAGAATATCGAAGCGTGTGCCACCAGGCATAGCGGCGGTGATGCCAACGATTTTTTCGTCCGCTTTGCAAAGATCAGTGACGGTGCGACCGAAAATTTCCGAAGCAGTAGGAGGTCCACCGGCTGAGGTCGATCCATCTTCGATATTGTAGGAACCAAGACCGTGGAATTTACCAGGATTCGCCAACGCGGGTTTGTAGCCGCGACCTTTTTCGGTGATGATGTGCAAGACTACGGGCTCGTTGAGCGTTTTCAGATGCTCGAACGTTTTCACCAACAGGCCAACATCGTGACCATCGATCGGTCCATAATAGCGCATGCCGAATTTCTCGAACAGAACGTTCGGGAAAAGCAAGTTCTTGGCACCTTCTTCGACCTTGTGAGCGAGATTGCGCACCGCTTTGCCGGCGATTTTCTCGACGAAATTCGCAGCCTTGTTGCGCACGGTGGCGTAGGTCGAGTGAGTTTGCAAGGCGTTGAAATACTTCGCAATCGCGCCGACGTTTTTGTCGATCGACCATTCATTGTCGTTCAACACCACGATGAACTTGCGGGTGGTCTCAGCAATGTTGTTGAGAGCTTCCAACGTAGGACCGCAGGTGAAAGCGGCATCGCCAGCAACGGCGACAACATGCGAATCTTCCTTGAGCAAGTCGCGGGCGGCCGCCATACCGAGCGCAGCAGAAAGGCAGGTGCCAGCGTGGCCTGCTCCGTAGCTATCGTGCTCGGATTCGGAGCGCAGCAAGAAACCATTAAGGCCCTTGTAGGTGCGGATTGTGTGAATTTTATCAGCACGGCCTGTGAGCATCTTATGAACGTAGCCTTGGTGAGCGACGTCAAATACGAATTTGTCTGAGGGTGTGGAGAACACCCGATGCATGGCAATGCTCAACTCGACTACACCCAAGTTCGGGCCCAAGTGACCACCTGTTTTGGCCAACGAGGTGATCAGCGAGTGGCGGATTTCATCAGCCAAGAGTGGCAATTGCTGATCGGAGAGAGCTTTGACATCTTCCGGGGAATGGATACCGGAGAGCAATGGGCCAAGGGCGGGTGGTTCAGAAGAGGCTGATGGAGTCGTCATCGTGATCGTAATCCGGGCTTGCCGGCGGCGGAGATTGGCACAATTTTCCGTCTTGCGCTAGTACGTTTTCATTTTCTTCGCGCATTGCGATAATTTCTAAGCGCTGGCGGGCACTTTTCAGAAAACTATCGCAACTCACGAGCAAGGAACTGCCGCGTTCGTAGCGAGCAATCATTTCTGAAAGGCTCAATTCTTCACTCTCCAGGGCTGAGACGATCGATTCGAGCTCCGCGAGCGATGCTTCAAAGTCAGGGCCTTGCGCGACAATTTCTTCTTTTTTACGACTCATAGGTTTCGTTCCTGCGTAAATTACTCGGGATTTTGCAGCGGCTGGCTACTGTAGTAGAGCATGTCCACACCACCGACAAGACTGGCTCGGTAGCGATACTTCTGCGAGATCGTCGACATCTTGGGATCCTTGTCAAACAGGGTCACGCCTGATGGCAAGGTCGCGTAGTAAGCGCGGCCATCCATGATTAGGGAGGTAAAATCACCATACTGAATGGAGATTTCGGTGAGTGAACGCTGACCATAGGATGTAGGTGTAACCAGCATACCGACGATCGGCGTTTTCAGATTGCTAGCTGCAATCTCCAACTCCTCGAAGCCCTTGACCTTTTTGGGCAGCCAAAGAGCAACCCGGTCAGCATACCAAGCGATGGCCCAAGGCTGATCAGTGACAATGATTTGATCCTTTTTCACCATGTCGAATTGATCATAGTAGGTATTCAAAGTTGCGGGAAGATACGGAGGCCAGTGCGGCCAACCTTTTTCACCGAGGAAAAGTCCAATGCGCGCGGAATTGACTGAACCCAAGATCAGCGGCGCAGCCGAAAGCAAAACAATGACGATGTGATGCACGTTTTTCAGCAGCGGGACATTTGCTACAACTTCCAGACGACTCCACAAAATCGAAAGTAAGGCCAAGCCATAGGCCGTCATAATTGGCGCAAAAAGAATGTGAATTTGGTTCGGATGATTGCCCTCGGAAGAAACACCAAAAATAGACATCCCTACAGCGGCAAAAACCCACATCAGCAAAATACACCATCGGAATCGCGCAATCGATAATCGCTTAAACGGGTGAAGCAGCGCGATGAAAAACAGCGGTGCCGCAAAGATCGAACCAAGGAATGGAAGAATGTCCGCCCCTTGCACAATCGTAGTGCGCACGATGCGCATCATCAGACCATTCAACTGCAAGTTCGAATCATCCGAAGACAGATCCGTCACGCGCATCGCTGAGTCTTCGCCCTCACCAAGACCATTATAGAGAACCATGTAGGCAGTGCCCATGACCGATCCACTCGCTTGATGATTGCGATAAAGCGGTGCAAGCATACACACCACGGCTAAGCCTAGAACAAGGATCGAAACCAAGCCACGCGGGCGAAATGCTAAAGCAGCAAAGATCAGGTAGCCGAGCAAAATCCAGATTGCGATCCAGTGCGTCATCGCAAGTAACACCAAACAAAATCCTGAGAGCAGTGCAGGAGTCATCGGCACACGGCCCTCTTGCGTATATTCTACCGCCCGGTAGGCAAAATACGTCGCCGAGGAAAACAAAAAAAGCATCAACATTTGCGGCAGTCCACTGAGCGAGAAGCTCCACATGAGCTCACAGCAAAGCATCAACAAGGCTGTGACGCCGGCAATTTTCCCATCGAAAATTCGTGAAATGAGCAAGTAGTTCACACCAATCGAAAGCAGGAAAAACAAAGTCGACACGCCAGCGATCCAGCGGTCAAGATTGTAAATGCGCTGGTCTTTCTGGATCTTCCACTTGGCATTATTGCCCGCGTCGATCATCTTGAAAACAGCGGCATTGACGTAAAGATTCAGCGGAGCGTGAAAGGTATCGCGGAAGCCCATGAAGCTCACACTCGGATCTGGAGCAGCCTTACTCTGCTCGTAGGCGACGGGCCGGATGAACTTCGTCGTCTGGCCATTGCCCCGAGAAATTTCCCGCGCAATTTGTGCCTGATCCATACCGATGTCCGAGTTCAATCCCCGAAACAGCAAAAAAACGTTGCCGAGAGTGAGTGTCACCATCAACAGGAAAAACAACATCTTGCGCACTAACGCCGGTGCATCGATGGCGGAATTGGCTTCTTCATTCATATAGGTCGGAGAAAGTTATTGGTAACCGTATTCTTTGAGTTTTCGTTGCAGGGTGCGTCGCGAGATTCCTAGCAATTCGGCAGCCTCGGTACGATTGCCATCGGCTCTCGTTAAGGCTTGTTGAATCACCCGTTGCTCAAGTGCATTCAAATTCAAATCATCCATGCTAGCAAGTCCTTTTTGCGATTCCTTTGTCGCAAAAAGTGATTTCGTTGATTCTACGCGGGGGGCAATATGGAGAAATTGAGGTAAATGCTCGACGCCGATCTCAGAGCCATTGCACATGACCACGCCATGCTCGATAACGGTGCGGAGTTCACGCACATTTCCCGGCCAGCGATAGTGTCGAAGCAGGCGCAATGCTTGATCGCTCAGATGCTGCACCGCTTTTTGATTCTCCTTGGCAAATTCCTGCAAAAATGCCGCCGCTAGCAAAATGACGTCCTCACCGCGCTCACGCAATGGCGGCATATCAATCTTGATCACATTGAGGCGGAAGAACAAATCCTCACGAAAATCTCCTTTTTCCACCAATGTGCGGAGGTTTTTGTTGGTTGCCGCAATGACCCGCACATCAATCTTGATCGGGGTATTCGAGCCGACCCGCTCAATCGTGCGCTCCGAGAGCACACGGAGCAATTTCACCTGCGTTGCAGCATCGATCTCACCGATTTCATCGAGAAAAATCGTACCGCCATCCGCTTGCTCGAAGCGCCCGAGTCTGCGTTGCGCGGCCCCTGTAAAAGCACCTTTTTCATGACCAAAGAGCTCGCTTTCTAACAACTGCGCAGAAAGCGCGGCGCAGTGCACAATCACAAACTTAGACGCAGGGCGGCCCGAAAGTTGATGGATTGTGTGCGCCACCACTTCTTTACCCGTGCCGCTCTCACCCTCGATCAATACGGTAGCGCGTGTCGGCGAGACTTGCTCGATGCGATCGATCGTCTGAGCAAGGGCCGGTGATTTTCCGATCAAATTTTTCAGGCTACGTTTTTCCGCAACCACCTGCTTGAGCTCTCGATTCTCCTCTTCCAATACCCGCGAGCGAAGTCCGCGTTTGAGCAACATTTCCACCTCGTCAAGATTCAGCGGCTTGGTGACAAAATGCCAAGCCCCGCGACGCATCGCTTCCACCGCTGTATCCACCGAACCATAGGCAGTCATCATCACCGCCAATGGAGGCTTCGATAATGCCATCGCCCGATCTAAGACCTCCATGCCATTGTCACTGCCGAGGCGCAAATCGGTGAGCAACACATCCACGTGTTCGTTGTGCAACACGGATTCCGCTTCCTTCAAATTCGCAGCAAGAAAGACATCGAACTCCCCTTCCAAAGCCAATCTCAAGCCTTCGCGCGTCGGCTTTTCATCATCCACAATCAATAATACAGGCTGTCGGCTCATGGCGTTATTTCAATCACGGAATCTGGTTCAGGCAGAAGGCGCGCTTTTTTCGCAGCGAGTGGCAAATAAAAGGAAACTCGTGTGCCGCTGCCCTCGCGACTTTCGATTTCCATCTCTCCGCCGTGCTCGCGGATGATGCGCCGCACAATCAACAAGCCAAGCCCCGTGCCGCCTTCTTTTGTTGTTCGATACGGTTCAAAAAGCGCACCCATTTGTTCGGGAGGAATGCCCGATCCATTATCGCTGATTTGCACCTGTAGCTCATAATCGTTATGAGCCATGGCTACCGTAATGCAACCACCGGCATCGCTGCGGATCGCTTGCGCGGCATTGCGTAGGACGTTGTGAAAGACCTGCTGAATCTGCACGGCATCGAGATCGAGGATCGGGATCTCATCGGAAAAATCCAACACCACCTGAATGCCACGTTCGGCTAACTCCGGCTCTAACAATTTCAAGGTATCGCGACAAAGCTCGGTGACTTGGACTTTTTCACGTCGTAAGTTCGAGGGGCGAATCGCCTGCAAAAACTGCTTCAAAATCAAATCCAGCCGCTGAATTTCTTGCCGTGCTGTGGCCAAGTGCCCTTCCAACTGCTGCCGCTCTCCCGCCGCCAATTTGCGAATTTTTCGATCTAGCAATTGCAAATGAATGCCCAACGAGTTCAGTGGATTTCCGATCTCGTGGGCAACGCCTGCCGCCAACATCGTCAAGGCTCCGAGCCGCTCCGACTCAATCGTCGCTTCGGTCTCAGCGCGCTCGCTGGTCACATCATTGATGATCATCACATGACCCGCGCGAATTTCGCGATCATGAATCGGCGCGAGGTAAAAATGCAAATAACGGCGCTCGGGATAAAAAACCTCCATGTCGCGACTGACCACCGTATCCTCGTCCATCATCGCCTGCCAGTCCATCCCGCGTATGAGCTCGCCGAGGCGCTTGCCCGAGCTTTGCTCCGCATCCAATCCAAAAAATCGACAGGCCGCCGCATTGGTGAAATTTACCAGTCCATCGGCACTGAGCAAAATCACCCCCTCGCGTAATGCTTCGAAAACTTGCACAAAGAATCCTTTTTCCTTGAGCAATCGGTCAACAATCGATTGCACCACCACCGGGTCCACACGGTCGAGCTTTGCCACCAATTTTTCGAGAAATCCTGCTTTCATGAGCGTCTGAACCGATGTTTTTGCTTGGAAGAACAAAGCAGAGACTCGTCGGCGCGACAGATTGACACA
>JBIIAI010000161.1:0-6786 GCA_044239965.1 Akkermansiaceae bacterium | reverse complement strand
TAGTTAGAGCATGCGCCTGAGTGACTCAGTGCGATTGATTTCACTTGCGTGGCAGGAGTTGACTGATGGGGAAATGCTCGATGTTAGAGATCGCGATGATTTTTTCTAACAAGCAAAGGGAGGCGATCGCATCGTAGAGGGCATCGTGCCAAGTTTTGTTAGGGCAGAGAGCATCGATCTGCGGCCTGAGTCCTAGTTCGGTGCACAAGCTGCCGAGTGAGTGATCGCCCGCTTGCGGCCAAACGGCGCGGGCGAGCAGGAGGGTATCAACCCACGGCTCAAAACCATGGCCAGGAAAGGCTCGCAGGAAGCGTTTTTCGGTGCCCTTGCCGTGGGCCACGACGATGCGGCCGTGCAAGTGCTCCTTGAGGGTCGGCCACAGCGAGCGCAGACTGGGAGCATCGAGCAAATCATCGCGGGTGATGCCGTGCACTTTCTGTGCCGCCCAGGTGATCGGTCCATCGGCGTGGAGGTAGGATACGAAGGCGTTGTGGTGGCCGCGAGCAATAGACCAAGAGGCGAGACCGATCTGAATCGGCACATCGGTCATGCCCCGAGCGGCACCAGCCGACTCGAAGTCGATGGCGACGAAATGGGCGTCACGGATGAGGCAATCGGCATGCATGAAGGTTCGCGCATCCTACGCGTGAAGCGCTACCTCTGACAAGCAGAACTGAGCAAACTCAGGCGATGATGTTGGTGACGATTTTTCCGTGCACATCGGTAGGGCGAAAATCCCGACCCGAGTAGTGAAAGGTCAGTTCCTCGTGATTCATGCCGAGCAGGTGAAACATCGTGGCGTGTAGATCATGAACGTGCACGGGTTGGTCCACCGCGGCAAAGCCAAATTCATCGGTGCTGCCGTGGACGTGACCGCCTTTGACTCCACCGCCAGCCATCCACACGCTGAAGCCGTAGTGATTGTGATCGCGCCCTTTCATCACGCCCTTATTCGAGCCAGCTTGTGGTAGCTCGACCACAGGCGTGCGGCCAAATTCTCCGCCCCACAGCACCAGTGTCTCATCGAGTAAACCGCGCATTTTAAGATCGGTTAGAAAAGCACCGATCGCTTGATCGCATTCCTTGGCGAGACGTCGATGGTCCTCGATGTCGTCGTGACTATCCCACGGCTGCCCTGCGCCATGCCAGAGTTGCACAAAACGCACACCGCGCTCGATCAAGCGGCGGGCCATGAGACATTGGCGCGCGAAATTTCCAGGCCCATACATGTCGCGGATGTGTTGGGGTTCACGCGAGATATCGAAGGCATCGGTGGCATCGGTTTGCATGCGATAGGCAAGCTCGAAGCTCCGAATGCGCGCCTCCAGTTGCGGATCGTGTGCCTGCTCGCGCAGGTGTTGCTCGTTCACTTGACGCAGGAAATCGAGTTGTTTCGCCTGCCTTGCATCGCGCACTTGCGTGTTGCGAAGATTTTCGATCATGTCCTCCACTTGCTGAATCGAGGAATCGAGATAAGTACCTTGGAAGCGGCCCGGCAAAAACGACGAGCGCCAATTTTCCGCGCGTTTGATCGGCATGCCACCAGGGCAAAGCGATACGTAGGCGGGGAGATTTTCGTTTTCGCTGCCGAGGCCATAGGTGACCCACGAGCCCATGGACGGTCGCGGCAATCGGCCTTCGCCACAGTTCATCAACATCAGCGATGGCTCATGGTTCGGCACATCTGCCGTCATCGAGCGGATCACACAAAGATCGTCTGCATGCTGAGCCGTATGGGCAAAAAGTTCACTCACTTCTAGCCCCGATTGACCATAGCGTTTGAAAGAAAAAGGTGAACGCAGGGCTGCACCTGTCGGACGCTCGGTCTTGAGGCCCTCCAAAGAAATTTGCTTGCCGTGCTGTTCTTGTAAGGCGGGCTTGGGATCGAAGGTGTCCACTTGCGAGGGCCCGCCGTTCATGAACAAATGCACCACGCGTTTGGCCTTTGGCGCATAGTGAGGCGTGCCGGGCAAGGGCTTTTGCGCTGCTGAAGCGGACATGAGATTGCCGAGCGCCATGGTGCCAAAGCCCATGCCGCATCGACGCAAAAAATCACGTCGGTCAGTAATCAGGTCGCGAGCTTGCCAAGGGTGGTGCATGTATGGAAACGATACGACGCCAGAGCATCAATCGTTACAAAAATTTTCGCAGGCCCGTGAGTGCTACGTCACACGGACCTGCGATGCCATGGCGATTAAGCCAAAAGTTTTTGCAAATGCTTCGTCAATGACGCGCCGATCGCGTGAACGCGTTTGGCTTGGGCTTCGCCCTTCAGATGACCCTCGCCATCGAAGGCTTCGAAGGCAGAACCGATGGCGATTTGATCGGGCAATACGGTGACGCCGATGTTGCCGAGGATCGAGCGCAAATGCACTAGCCCACGCAGGCCGCCGAGCGCACCCGGTGTGCGTGGCGATGCATGCGCATCATCCCCTTGCCAAAAAACGCAAAGTCACGTTGAAGGAACTGTTTACGCATCGACTCGTCGGCTACTCGCGCCAAGAATACGCCGAGTATCATCTCTGGCTCGATCGCATCAGTGCTAGCACCAAAAGTAAGGCCGTGCTCGCCGAAGAATACGATAGCATGACCAGCCTGATTACCGCGATCGAAACGGGTCGCGGCGTTGCTCTTGTTTCGAAAAGCCTTTCGTGTTTCAGTGGACCGCGACTCCAGTATCGGCCCATCGATCCACCACTCGAACCGTTTCACGTCGGCATCGCTTGGCGCGAAAAAGCCGTGAAAAAATCCACCCGCGCTCTGATCGCCGCGGCACAACGACTGGAGCAAACGGGGTGACTGATATGCCTCGCATGACAAAGCGCCACCGCTTCCCCTGTAAGATGTCAGCCATTTCTGCGTAGCGTTTCCCATGCGCAAAAAATGGATCACTGCTTTGGTAACTTGCTTCTTAGGAGTCACGATGACGGCTTCAGCCGAAGGACCATACCCTGTCGATCCCGACTCAACGGTGCAAGCCGATGTGCCGCAGGGGAAAGTCGAAAAATTTCACTTCGCCCAGAGCCGCATCTACCCCGGCACCCAGCGCGACTACTGGGTCTACGTGCCTGCGCAATACGATGCCAAGAAACCTGCTGCTCTGATGGTCTTTCAAGACGGTGAAGGCTACATGAATCCCAAGGGAGCGAACAAGGCCACCATCGTGATGGACAACCTGATCCACAAACAGGAAATGCCCGTCACCATCGGCGTCTTCATCAACCCGGGAGTTGTTCCCGCTCCTAGCCCTGGCGCGCAGCCACGCTTCAATCGCAGCTTCGAGTATGATGATTTTTCCGACAAATACGCCCGATTTCTGATCGACGAATTGTTGCCCGAGGTCGAAAAACGTTACAGCATTTCACCCAATCCTGATCATCGCGGCATCTGCGGCGCTTCCTCTGGTGCCATCGCCGCCTTCAATGTCGCCTGGTTTCGGCCCGATTCCTTTCGTCGGGTGTATTCGATGATCGGCACCTACGTTGGACTGCGCGGTGGCGATGAAATCTCCACCCTCGTCCGCAAAACCGAGCCCAAACCGTTGCGCATTTTCCTCCAAGACGGCAGCAATGACCTGAACATCTATTGCGGCGACTGGTGGATGGCCAATCAAATGCTCGAGCGCTCGCTGCGATTCTCTGGCTATGATGTCGAGCATGTCTGGGGCGAAGGCCAGCACTCCCACCAACATGGCGGTGCGATTTTTCCGCAAGCGATGCGCTGGTTGTGGAGCAAAGACTCTCGTGAAATCAGCACCCACTACGATCGCTCGCAAAGCCGCGCTAAACAATTGCTCTTGCCGGGCGAAGACTGGAAGCTCGTTAGCAAAGGCCACAGCTTCACCGAGGGTCCCGTCGCGGGACCGAATGGCGAGGTGTATTTTACCGACATCCCGCGCAGCGAAATTTGGCAGATCGCCGCAGACGGCACCACCTCCGTCTTCCTCAAAAACACCAGCAACACCAATGGCCTATGCTTCGGTCCCGATGGTCGGCTCTACGGCTGCCGCGCTGGCACCAAGGAAATCGTCTCATGGGATCTCAAAACCAAGCAGGAAAAAATTCACGCCCGCGACATCGAGGCCAATGACCTCGTCGTCGCTCACGATGGCACCATCTACGCCACCGAACCTCCGAAAAAATCTGTCTGGTTCATCAAGCCTGGCGAGCCCAAACAACTGGCGCACGGCAACTTCAATGGTGTCAATGGCGTGACCCTGACTCCCGATCAATCGCGCGTCGAAGTCGCTGATCCAACTGGTCGGTTTGTGTATTCAGCAACCCGCAAAGTGGATGGTTCCTTGGCAAACGTGCAGCCCTATCATCACCTCCATGTGCCCTCCGCCGATGTCAACACCCGCAGTGCCGCCGATGGCATGGCCGTCACCCGCGATGGCTGGTTACTCGTCGCCACCGCACTCGGCATCCAGATCTTTGATCAACCTGGTCGTGTCAACTTGATCCTGCCGCCACCCAGCGGATCCCGTTATCCCTCGAACGTCTGCTTTGCTGGTGCCGACCGCAAAACCATCGTCATCACCTGTGGCGATCGTGTCTACCAACGCAAAACCAACATGACTGGCGCCCTTTCCTGGGAAGCCCCGAACGATCCCGGCAAGCCAGGGTTGTGATGGGAATCGTAAATGACACGTTAAAAGTAGTTTCTATCACGGTTGGTAAGCCGCTTCAAAAAGTGATTGAGTGCTCGTTTTTTGGACGGAAATATCCTATAATGCTGCGTTTGGGATCTCTCACGCACCATTGCACATGTGCTTTTGCACTAAGTTTTGATCCCGGAAATAATTCACCCCCTTCAAAAAAAGGTGCACGGATCGTATCAAAAGTAGGCAGTGCCATTCCTAAGCGCAATTCGTGTAAGAAGTTTAGAACTGCGCAGTCAAGATATCGTTTCACGTAGTCTTCATCACCTTTGAAGCCTGCTTCATTGACAGGTATCTGAGTGCTGGATGACTCGCACAAGCGCACAAAATTTGTGTATGCTTGTTTGATAAGATCTAACGAAGTTTGCTCAGTGAGGTCGAGGCAGTTTCCTGTTGCAATGATTGCTCCTACAACGGCGGGAGTTGTAATTTTGGCTCGACTAGGGCGTGGATTGTTTGCCAAGAATTGGGCCCATGTGAGAGCGCGCATGGGATTATTTTCCCAAAAATATGCACCAGAACCAAGCCAGTCGTGTTGATTGTTACTGACTTTTACGTCTGTTTCACCTGCTACCAATTGATCCGCTATGGATTGGTCGCATCCATGAAATCCTAGCACAATGCCGTGCGATTTCATCCGCCGTAGCGTTTGGTGAGTTTTCCTGATTTTGTTGCGAAGCCGTGCTTGATGAGAAACTGACGAGCCTCGCCGTTTTTGATTAATTTGGCAGTATGCTCACGCATCAACTTTGCTTCTTTGGCAAAGTCAATTTTGTCATGCTGCGCGCGTGCTGTTGCTTGCTTATTCACAGAATCAAGATCTCAAAAACGAGGGGTTTTGCAAGTAGAAAATGCGTTTTGCCTACGCGCAGTGGTTTTAAAACGGATTCGGGACCAAAAAGGATCAGAAAAGCAAGGTCAGCATTTAGTGATTCGCCATCACTTGCATGATCTGATAATAGGCTGATTGATGACCGTGTCTTATGATTACAACGGCTGCGCCTTGGGTGAAGAGTAATGCGGCCACTATGATGGCGCATTTTTGTGACTTCCATGCGCAGAGGATTGCGGTGGCCATGAGGCCTAACAGAAGAAGTAGAGCGACGACTGGTGAGGCGTGCAGGATTCTCGTCAAGAGGGGCAGGTAATTCATGTCAAATTCGCCCAGCTTTAAGAACTTCCCCAGCAAATAAAGCTGATAGGCACCGTTCAGGAAAAGCATGGCAGAAAGTGCCGTGACTAAAGATGGGTAGCGAAGATCGCGTGGTGCTTAATCAAGGTTACTTTGCATGTCCTCTTTCTATGTTGATTGGAGAGGGAGAGCAATCAAAATATGTTGTAACACATTACGTTCCGACGAAGTGTTGCGTGAGCCAGCATGCGACTTCGTTTGTGAAAGCCGTCGGTTGATCCCAGGGGACGCGGTGCCCTGAGTGGGCGATGGTTTTTTGCGTAACCTTGGGGAGGAAATGGCTGGCGCGGTGGGCGATTTCGGTGAATTTTGGATCATGATCACCGCTGATCCACAGTACGGGTTCGGTGATTTCGGCAAGGCGGGGCCAGAGGTTTTCTTGGGCTCCGAGCGACCAATCGATGAAGCTGCGGGCGATTTCTTTGCGGCGCATCGACAATGCTGGGCGCTGAAGAGGGGCGGGCCGGGGGACATCGGGCGGTGTTTGCAGGATGCCCTGTGAACTCCATTGCTCGATGAGTGATTCCCAGGGATCATGTAGGCAGCGCACCGACCATGTAGTATCGTGCTGCAGACGTGCGGATTTTTCTGCGGGATCGGCTAAACCGGGGTGAGTGGAGACAATGACCGCAGCAGTCCAGGGGTGATTTTCGGCCAACAAGGCGTGAAGAGCGAGGCGTCCGCCCATGGAGTAACCGACTAGTATGTTTGTTTTGGGATTGGTGCTAGCTTCGTCGTTGATGGCTTGGGCGGTAGCGGCGAGAGATCGCGGGCAGCAATCGAGAAAGCGCCAGAGATCGACCATCCGCACCTGCATGCCGAGTTTGGTCATGGTCTGAGCGAATGCTTGCCAATCAGAGGCGGCACCGAAGGCACCGTGAAGGCACCAGAGGGTGATGTCGGCGGGGTTTTTCATGAAATGCGATCCCAGCGG
>JBIIAI010000064.1:0-17048 GCA_044239965.1 Akkermansiaceae bacterium | reverse complement strand
CGCCTGAGGAAACAGACAAACTCGCTCAATCTTTCCTTGGCCCCAAAGAATGGGCGCGCCTCGAAGAAAAAGGCGACGTAGACTTTGCCTACGACAATGGTGAAGGCCGCTTCCGTGCATCCGTCGTGCGCCAACGCCTCGGCCTTGACATGGTTTTCCGGATCATCAGCACACAAATCCGCACCATCGAGGAAATCGGCCTCCCGCTTGACCACATTCTCCCTCTCACCCGCTACCACAACGGCCTCGTTCTCGTCACCGGCTCCGTCGGCTCAGGAAAATCCACCACCCTTGCCGCGTTGATCGATTTCATCAACAAAGATCGCGAGGACCACATCCTCACGCTTGAGGACCCCATCGAATACGTCTTTGACTCCGCCAGTTGCCACGTCAACCAGCGCGAAGTTCATTCTCACACCGATTCCTTTGCCAAAGCCCTCCGTGGCGCTCTCCGCGAAGACCCCGATGTCATCATGGTCGGAGAAATGCGCGACCTCGAGACCATCCAGCTCGCCCTCACCGCAGCCGAGACGGGTCACTTAGTCCTAGGCACCCTGCATACGGGAAATGCTCCCCGTACCCTCGACCGGATTCTCGACGTGTTCCCCACCGACCAGCGCGACCAAATCCGCATCATGGTCTCCGAGTCACTCCGCGGCATCCTTTCCCAACAACTCGTCCCCAAAGCCGATGGCTCTGGACGGGCCCTCGCCCTAGAGCTCCTTGTAAACACTCCCGCCGTCGCAAACTGCATTCGCGAGGGCAAAACATTCATGCTCCCCGGCGTCATGCAAACTGGCAAAAACGTCGGCATGATCACCATGGACGAATCACTCCGTAAGCTCTACATCCAGGGAGTCATCACCCGCGATGAATGCCTCTTCCGTGCCGAAGACAAAATCCAAATGCGAGCATTCTTCCAATCCTGATCCCCGACTCCGACCGATCACAAAATCCATTTCCTCTTCTAAAACTTACTCATTTTCACCATGGCACGCATTGACGCCTACTTCCAATATCTCGTTGAAGCCAAAGGCTCCGACCTCCACCTTTCCGAGGGCCAGCCCCCCAAAATCCGCGTTCACGGCGGCATCTCTCCCATCCCCGATCAGCCCGTTCTTTCCGGTGAAGATTTTCGCGATCTCCTCGCCGAGATTTGCGATCCCAAGGCCTTCGCCAAATACCTCGAAACTGGTGACCTCGACTTCGCTTACGCCATGGATGAGGCCTCTCGTTTCCGTTGCAACTACCTCAAACAAAAAAACGGCCTCGCTGCCGTATTCCGTTTGATTCCTACCGAAATCATGCAACTCGAAGCCCTCGGCGTACCTGAGGTGGTGAAAGAATTCGGTCACATGCGATCAGGACTCGTCCTTGTTACTGGTCCTACCGGCTCCGGGAAGTCCACCACACTCGCCGCCTTGCTCGACTACATCAATAGCAATTTCAACCGCCACATCATCACCGTAGAGGAACCCATCGAGTTCGTTCATCGCAACAAAAAATCAATCCTTACCCAGCGCGAAGTCCCGATCCAGACGCCATCCTTCGCCGACGGTCTGCGTGCCGCTTTACGTGAAGATGCCGACATCGTACTAGTCGGCGAGATGCGTGACCTCGAGACCATTTCTCTCGCTCTTACCGCTGCGGAAACTGGCCTGCTGGTCTTCGGCACCCTGCACACCAACAACGCCCGCAAAACCGTTGACCGGATCATCGACGTTTTCCCAGCCGATCAGCAATCGCAGGTTCGCACCATGCTTGCCGCATCACTCCGTGGCGTGCTCGCCCAGCTGCTCTGCCGCCGTTGTGATAAACCAGGTCGTACCGCCGTGCACGAAATTATGTTCGCCACTCCCGCTGTAGCAGCCATCATTCGCGAAGGCGCTACCCAGAAGCTCAACGACGTCATCACTGGCGGCAAGGGCGAGGGCATGCAGTTCATGGACGAATCCATTTGGCAAAAACTGCGCGAGGGCATCATCTCCCCGCAAGAAGCCTACATGAAAGCGATCGACAAAAACCGCTTCAAAAAGTTCCTCCCGGCCGAAGATGCTGCCCTAGGCAACGCATCCGGTGGCGAAGCAACAGCCTCCTGACGCGGTACTGCAAAAATCTCGAGTCGCATCGTAGCAACACTCTTCTGGCGCCGGATCTACCAGCGCATTGACCTTTTGTGCTCACGCAAAAAATAGATTATTGACAAATCCGTAGTTTCTCTTGAGCGGTTCACCCCCTGCCATCTCGCCCCATGACATTCCACATCTTCTTACCTCAGAAGATGCTCCTGCAGCTTGGCCAACAATCTACGCTTTCCTCCTGTGAACTCATCGCAACCAATCATTTTCCATTGTCCGAACTGCCAGACGCAGCTCAGCGTTCCTGCCAACCTGGCAGGCGTAACCGGTCCTTGCCCGACGTGCCAAGCGCAAATCAGTGCCCCACGCCCCATCGCCCCACAGCCGATTGCTCATCCTCAAGCGGTCAGCCCTTATGCTCCTCCTACGGCCCCGCCCGCAGCAGCACATTCGCCCATCTACGGCAGCCCTAAAGAAAGCATTCGCCCTGAGCCCAGACAGTCCGCTCAACGGCCTGCACCTTCCGCTCGCCCTGCTGAACCTGCGATTCCAACTCCCACACCCGCAGCAGTTGCAAAACGCACCCCGACCAGCCCTGGAAACGTCATCACCGCACGGCGTAAACCCGCTAAATCAAACATTTTCCTGCGAGCCCTCATCCCCGTCTTGATTCTCTCCGCTCTTGGCTGTGGTATTTTCTTCTTATCACGCTTTCTCGATGGCAACAGCTTGACCCAATCGAGCGATCCACGAAAAGAAGAAATCAAACGCCCTACGAGCATTGAATCCGAACTCGGCGAGCCCGATACTATCAAGCAAAGTCCCACGACACCGCCTCCTTCACAGACAGCCATCAAGGTCAAAGCACCTCTCGCACCAATCCTCTCAGAGTCGCCTACGCCGAAACCACCCGTAGCTGAGCCGAGCATCGGCATTAATCCCATTCCCTCCGCTCCACCGCCTACCACCGCCGCCAACAATGGCGCTATCGCGAAGGCTATGGTCGAAAAATTCCTCAGTTCCACCTCGCTCGACCAACGCATACCATACATTTTTTCGAAAAAACCTGCGGCAGAACTCAAAGGAACCATTTTTGACCAACCTTGGCCCAAAGCCGAAGTCATTCCTGGCTCCCAACTCCCCAATAGCGCCGAACGCCTCATCGAGTACTACTACGAAGTCCGCTTCGAGCCCAACAATCTAGGCTTCCCCGAGCAGGCTGTGATCCTTGTGCATCAGCGCGGAAACGAAGAACCCAAAATCATCGCAGAACCACTTCTCGATACCATCGGCCCCCGTCTGCGCGATTTCACCAAGATCCCCACCAACATTCCCCAAGATTTCTTCGTCATCATGGATGCGCGTAGCCGCTGCTTCGATGACACAGTGCCCAATGCCGCCAAAAAATCCACCTTCTACCTGCGCGCTCACAACAGCGGCTCGGACATCGCCACAGCTTACGCCAATGAACAATCGGATACTCGCAAGCTCTTTGATGATCCCATCGATGGCCTCAAATGGAAAAACCCCATCCCTGTTGTCGTGACGCTTCAGTGGAACACCGATGAAGACAGCAATCGGCCATTCCTCGAAATCATCGATATTAAAGCGAAAAACTGGAATCCCTGAATTGCGGAAATTTTAATCGCAAAATAGTTGCGTTATCAAAAAAATGTGCGAAATTTCTCGCGCAATGAAAACGTGGCTTCTTTCCCTCAATTTATTACTCGTCCTGCCGCTCGCTGCTCAGGTCAAAACTGTCACTCTTCATCCACTACTGACCGATCTCGTCAAACGTGTTGGCGGCGATCAAGTGACCGTAGTCGATCTCATAGGCAAGACCGGTGACCCTCACCACTTTGAGCCGAGTTCAGATCAATTGACACAAACCAAAGGTGCCGCCCTCTATTTCGTCTCCGGCATGGGCCTCGAGTCCTACCTGTCATCCCTCAAAAGCATCGTCGCTCACGAAGCAAAAATTATTGAAGTCGGAGCTACACTGCCATCCATCGAAGGTTCCTGTGATCATTGCGAGCACGAAGACGAACATGAGCACGAAGAAGAAACTACTCATGAGGAAGAAGAGCATCATCACGACATCGATCCTCACTGGTGGCATTCCATTGAAAATTTTCGTCGTGCCGTCAATATCGTCGCGGCCGAGCTCATCCTAGCCGACCCCGCACACAAAGACCTCTTCGAAAAAAATGCCGCAGCCTATCGTGCTGAGCTGGAAGAACTTGATCGCTGGACGCGCAAAGAGATTGCCAAAATCCCCAAAGCTTCACGCCAATTGGCAACCGCCCACGATGCCTTCGGATATTTCTGCAAAGACTACGGCTTCACCGCATTTCCCGTGCAAGGAGTCAATCGCGAGCAACTCCCCAGCACCGCGGAACTAGGCGAATTGATCGACGATCTCAAAAAACATCAAGTGGGTGCCATTTTCCCCGAAAAAGAATCCAACCCGAAAATTCTCAGCACCATCACCAAGGACACCGGCATCAAGCTCGCCAGTCCACTCATCGCCGATGGAACCACGGTTGATACCTACGCCGAAATGGTCAAGCACAACGTCAACGCCATCGTACAGGCACTCGGAGCGAAGTAAGCCCCGAGCGCTTGCGGCATGAAACACAGCCATGACATCCCTCCTCCTTGCGCAGAGGTCATTGTATGCTGCACTTTTTTATTTCCATATAATCGTCCGTAAGAAATCATCAAAAGAATCGGGAAACTCTTTGTTGTCAGGAAAAAAATAGCGTCGTTGCAACCAAAATGCGTAGACCTCATCTCCTCCTGCTCCATCAGTCTCGATTGGAGCGGAAATCAAAGTTGCTTTGCAAAGATCCCACTCATTGATGGCTGACAGCGGATGAATCAGCTCCAATATTTTCCAGTTCCAGTCTTCATTTTTGCTTTGCGCCTCTGTTCTAATCTGAGCCAAGAGTTTCTCGAATGCCTGCTGATTGCCGTTCACGTTGTAATCATACGCAAGTAGAATGTTGGCGATCCAATTCCGTTCTGGATCGCCACTATAGCGGCGTTTCTCTTGTTCCAAGATCCATAAATACTTTCGATCGCTCTCCGCCGCGATACGGAGCAACCAAGAGTGCAGAACGTAGTCATGTTGATCGTTTTCTTCCGGGTGCTCCAAGAGACGCTTCAACAGCGCATCATCAATCGGACGCAAAAGCCTCTTACCGACCAAATTGTATTCGTATTCGCCTTCCTTTCGAAGCATCGCTTCAATTTCCCTTTTTTTCGCATGACCTTCATCAACTGCGCATGAGACGAGGCAGGCCAAAAACGACAACAGCAGAAGTTTCACGATACACTTCATGATGATAACGCTGGAAATTTTTGTTAGATTGTTATTTCACCGTATACTCCGCACGAACGATGGTGATGATATCTTTTTCATACGAGGAAGTGTCGTTATTTCCTTCCGTGGATGTTTCAGTGGAGTTGGCGGGATTGATGTTGATGATGCCCATCGAAGAATCAACCAACGAACCGATTTGAGTATTGCCTGCCGAGAATAGAATGTTTTCGGCACGACTGCGCGCATCCTTTGCCGCCTCGGCTAACATCTCCAGTTTGAGCTCACCCAGTTTGGTGTAGTAGTAGCGCGGATTGTTTGAGGTAACAAACACACCCTCTTCCAGCAGCGAAGTAATTTCCCGCGAGGCTTTTTCAATTTGCTGCACATTGGACGAGCTCACGGTCACAATCTGCTGCGCGCGGAAGCCGATCGACTTGCGCGTTTCTGTGTGGATTGGCACATTGGTGCCCGGCAGCACTTTGTCTTCGCGCACCATTTCAAATTCTTCATCGATGCGTGCCGATTGCGTTTTGATGTCATCGGGCTTGATCCCTTGGGCTTTGAGAAACGCGACCACTTTGTCAGTGCCACTTTTCAGCTCCAGATAAGCTGCGGTGCGATCCATGCCCTTGCCCTCGATAGTGGCAGACCACTCGATGAGGTCAGAGGCGATGCGTTTCTTGGCCGATCCCGTGACGCGGATGTTGTTTTTTTCCGGTTGCTTGCGGACATCGCGCCAAGTATTCGCGGCAATGAAGGTCGAGCCGATCATACCCAATGCAAGGGCCAGGGCGGCGAGTGGTGGGAGGCTGATGCTGCGGAAGGATTTTTGTGGAGTGGTTTCGGTGCTCATAGTCGGATTGGCGTTGATCTGGGACGGAATGTCCCGTCAGAGATTATATGCGAAATTTTTCTGACAAAAGGATCAAATATTTTTCCTAGCGCGTTTTTTTCTTACTCTCCGCATTTTTCTTTTTCTCTACAATCAGCTCGTGCAAAACACCGATTTGGCCCGCGGCGGTGGCGAGTTGCTTGAGTCGAAAATGGTAAACGGCATCCGTTGTTTTCGCTCCTGCGGGCAAGGTGATCTTCAACATACGCGGCCGAGGTTTTTCGTCGTCGTCCGATTCTGGCGGTGAACCGAGGGCTTTCAGCAGAGTCGCGTAAGGGATGAGTTTTCCGTGAAGGTAGAACTGGCCGCGTTCGTTTACGGTGAGCGCGGTGATCTGGTCTTGGAAAAGCTCGGCGCGCACCCATGCGAGGGCGGCATCGGTGTCCTTGGATTCCATCAGCAATGTTTCCAGCCGCGCATTCGCTTGTTTCAGCCTTTCAATTTCTTCGGTGTAGCGTTCTTGGTGCGCGATTTCACTTTGCACCTTGTCTAGCAGAATTTGGTTTTCGTTGCGGAGGGCCTCGAACTCTACGGGAAGCTGTGCTTCGTTCGTGCTCATGCCGCGGATCTCACCGAGCATTTTTTGGTTGGATTCGAGAAGCCCGGCCATGCGTTCTTTGTAGTCAACGAGCTCGAGTTTTTGTTGATCCAATTCGGCATTCTTGCGTTCCAACTCCGCCTTGGCATCGAGAGCTCGCTTCATGCCAAGCGATGTTCCGACGGTTCCCAGAAGCAGAGCCAGCAGCAGCGTGATCCCCGCGACCACCGCGCCGCGATGCCTTCTCGCAAATCGCATCATCGCATAGGTCAGACTCGGTGGACGCGCCTCGATTGGTTTATGCTGCAGAAATCGCTGCAAGTCTTCCGCCATCGCGCCTGCGGATTCGTAGCGTCGGGAAGGATCTTTTTCGAGAGATTTCAGCACGATCCAATCGAGATCACCACTCAATGCACGGGGCGACACACCCGAACGAAAATGCTGCGACGAACTCGGCAGCGTGAAGGTTTCCGCAAGCTTGGTGCTCGGCTTGGGTGGAGTGACTTCGCGAATCAGCCGCTGCATTTCTCCATAGTCCGCTTGCTGCAACTGCTTGCCATCGAGCGGTGTGGCACCGGTCAGGACCTCGTAAAGAATCACGCCTAACGAATAAATATCGCTGCGCGTATCGACATCGAGCGTATTGATCCCTGCTTGCTCGGGGCTCATGTATTGCGGGGTTCCCATCATCCGACCGAGCTGCGTGAAGATGGTTTTTTCCGTCAACTCCATCCCCATCGCTTTCGCAATGCCGAAGTCGATCACCTTCACCAAGGGTCGATCTTCCTCAGAAGCAACCAAGATGTTCGATGGCTTCAAATCGCGGTGAATGATGCCTTTTTGGTGCGCATGTTGCACCGCCGCGCAGACCTCGATGAAAAGTTCCAAGCGCTGCTGTGTATCGAGATTTTTCTCGGCACAGTATGTGGTGATCGGCTCTCCATGAACCAATTCCATCACAAAATACGGCCTTCCGCCATCGGTCGTGCCAGCATCATGCACTTTGGCAATATGCGGATGATCCATCAGCGCGAGCACCTGCCGCTCGGCCTCGAAGCGTGCAATGATTTCCTTCGAATCCATCCCTGGCTTGATCACTTTCAACGCCACCTGTCGTTTCATCGGCGCACTCTGCTCGGCGAGAAAAACCGTGCCGAATCCGCCCTCACCGAGCGGTTGGAGCAGTTTGTAGCGACCAATCATGTCGCCCTCTTTTTCACTCGGAACTTCGCGCCAAAGCGGATGAGCCACAGGTTCAAGAAAAGTCTCCGAAGCAAAATGCGCCGCGATCAGCGATTCGACTTCTTCTCGCAGCGCCTCATCGCCACCACAAGCCCCGTGAAGATACGCCGCACGATCCTCAACGCTGGGAATTTCCAACGCTGCCAGCAAGAGAACATCGGGAGTGGGTAAATCTGACATGGCTAGAGGTAAAAATTTGTTAGAAAAACATCATAGTAGCAAAGCGATCAATCCTCCCGTTTTAGTTCACGAAACAACCATGCTCGCGCAAAAATCCAATCGCGTTTTGCCGTCGGCGTTGAAATCCCCAAGGCCTCTGCTGCTTCCTCGATCGTCATACCCACGAAGTAGCGCAACTTCACCACCTCAGCCTTACGCGGTTCGATGAGAGCAAAGCGGTCGAGGATCTCATGGATGGCCAAAATTTCATCATCCTTGGCAGAAGGCACCGCGATCAAATCGTCAGCCAACTCCGTCCGCTGCAACTCACCACCATGCCGAACGGCTTTGCGGAACCTTGCCCGATCGATGAGAATGCGACGCATCGATTCCGCCGCCGCGCAGAAAAAATGCTTTCGTCCCTCCCATTGTTGCTCCCCCGGCGAGAGCTTCAAATATACCTCATGCACCAGAGCCGTGGCCTGCAGCGTCTGCGCCTGCGCCTCCTGCGCCAAACGCCAGGCCGCTAATTTGCGCAATTCTTCATAGACAAGAGGAATCAAATCCTCCGCCGCCTGCTTATCTCCCTCGCTGGCCGCTTGGAGAATGCGGGTCACGCTACCGCTGTCAGTTTGCATACTTCACTCTCTAATTTTGCCCCGCAGTTGGCAATCAAAAACCCACCGACAAGAACTCCCATCACCAAAGCAATGCGAAATTTTTCCCGCAAAAGGATCATCAAAAAGCAACAATCAACCGAATTGCCCCTCACCCGCGCCCCGCATTTTTCGCAGAAAAACCTTGCCAATCGCCGAAAACCTGCTTTCTTTCCTGCGCCTTCACAGGACAGAACGGCCATAACGGCTGCACTGAACCGAACAAAATTATGAGCGAAAATACCGTAAATCTTGCTGATTACAAGCAACACGAAAAAGACACTGGCAGCGCACAATATCAAATTGCTTTGATGACACAACGCATCGCCCACCTCACCAGCCATCTTGGCCTGCACAAGAAAGACAACTCATCCCGCCGCGGATTGTTGAAACTTGTCGCCCAGCGCCGCAAACTTCTCAACTACCTCAAAGCAAACTCGGAAGAGAGCTACCAGAAGATCATCGCTTCGCTTGGGCTCCGCCGCTAATCAACCCTTTCTCCAAACGGCCACCGAGATTTTCTCAGTGGCCGTTTTGATAAACCAGCCTGTGCATTCCTCGTGAAGCTCGCGCTGGGGACAGTAACCCTAAACCGTTTTCTTCCTCTATGGAATCTCTTTTACGGGTCTGTCCACACTTAACAAACACCCCCTGCCGCACCGTGCTGCAGGGATTCAACGAAAAAAGAAAATAGACAGACATGAACATACACAATGTTACCATTGAAGTGGGATCCAATCCCATGATTATCGAAACCGGCAAACTTGCCAAACTCGCCGACGGTGCCGTCACCGTCCGCTGCGGAGACACCATCATCCTCGTCACCGCTGTATCCGCAACCAAAGTAAAAACCGGCCAAACTTGGTTCCCCCTCTCGGTGGAATACAAAGAGAAAGCCTCTGCTGCCGGCGTTTTCCCCGGTGGCTACTTCAAACGCGAAGGCCGCCCTACCGAAAAGGAAATTCTCACCTGCCGCATGACCGACCGTCCCCTGCGTCCGTTGTTCCCCAAAGGCTACCTCTACGAAACACAAATCGTCGCCCTGCTCCTCAGTGCCGATGGCATCAATGACGCCGACATCCTCTCGATGAACGGTGCCTCCGCTGCCCTTTGCCTCTCGGACATCCCCTTCGCTGGCCCGATTGGTGCCGTGCGCGTAGGTCGCATCGACGGTGAATTCGTCATCAACCCCACCCACGACGAACGTGCCGAGAGCGATCTCGATCTCGTTTACGTTGGCGGCAAAAATGACGTCATCATGATCGAAGGATCCGCGCTGGAACTCCCTGAGCCAGAATTCATCAAGTCACTCCATTTCGCCCAAGCAGCCGTGCAAAAAATCATCGCCGCTCAGGAAGAACTCGTCGCCAAAGCCGGCAAAGCCAAGCGCGAATACACCGTGACTGTGGCCAAAGACGAACTCCTCGAGGTCGCCTACGAAATCGCAGGCAGCCGCATCGAGTCCGCCATCTACGCCGCTTCCAAAGTAGAGCGTGGCAAAAAAGTAGGCGCCCTTCGCGATGAAGTGGAAGCCGCCATCATGGAGCGTTTCCCTCAAACCACCGAGTTTGAAATCGAGCAAGCCTTCGAATACCTTCAGAAGAAAGCCTTCCGCATTTCCATCATGGAAAAAGGTGTGCGCGCTGATGGCCGCAAAGTCGGTGACCTGCGCCCACTCTACGGCGAAGTGGCAACCCTTCCCCGCGTTCACGGTTCCGCCATTTTCTCCCGTGGTGAAACCCAAGCCCTTGCCATTGCGACTCTCGCCCCTGCGGACGAGAAGCAAGACATGGACAACTATGCGGGCGGCGAAACCGAAAAACGTTTCATCCTGCACTACAACTTCCCTCCTTTCTCCGTTGGTGAAACGGGTCGTATGGGTGGACTCAACCGCCGCGAGATCGGTCACGGTGCTCTTGCCGAGCGCTCGATCGCTCCCGTAATCCCTGCCGAAACCGTATTCCCTTACGCCATGCGTGTTTCCTCCGAAGTGACCGAGTCGAACGGCTCCACCTCGATGGCAACGGTTTGTGCCGGTGTCATGTCCTTGCTCGACGCTGGTGTGCCGCTCAAGGCTACCGTCGGCGGCATTTCCTGCGGTCTAGTGACAGACTTCGATGAAAACGGCAACATGAAAGCCTACACCACTCTGCTCGACATCATCGGCAGTGAGGACTTCTACGGCGACATGGACTTCAAACTCTGCGGCACCCGCGCCGGTGTTACAGGCTATCAGCTCGACCTCAAGCTCCCCGGCATCCCGCTTTCGATCCTTGAAGAAGGCATCGAAGTCGCGAAAAACGGCCGCCTTAAGATCATCGACAAGATGGAAGAATCCATCAGCGGCCCTGCCGAACTCAGCCCCTACGCACCACGCATCGTTTCCGTCAAGATCCCCGCGGATCGCATCGGCGAACTCATTGGACCTGGCGGCAAAAACATCAAAGGCATCCAAGCCGAGTCCGGTGCTCAATTGAGCATCGACGACGACGGCACCGTGCACATCTACGCCTCCAAGCAAGTCGGTCTAGACCGTGCGAAGGCAATGATCGACCGCATGTTTGCTGAGATCGAAGTCGGCAAGACCTACACCGGTCGCGTTGTCAGCGTCACCGCCTTCGGTGCTTTCATGGAAGTGCTTCCCGGCAAAGACGGCCTCATCCACGTCTCCGAACTGGCCGAAGGCCGGGTCGAGAAAGTGGAAGACGTTGTCAAAAAAGGCGATACCATCACTGCCAAATGCCTCGGCGTTGACGAAAAAGGTCGCGTGAAGATGAGCCGCAAAGCTCACCTCCGCGAGCTCGCTCAACAAGAAGCCGCCGGCACTGAGTCCAGCGAAGGCTAATTGCTTCTCACGAAGAAATTCCATCATCATCCCTCACACAGCTCCGTGCCGTGTGGGGGATTTTTTTGTCGAAGTCAACGTTCCGAAGCCTTTCTTGCGGGCATATTGCGGGCATATTGTCTTGACCTTGTGCATGCAAAACGAAACTCTGCGTGAGTCAGCAATACACATCTCCGCTTTCTTGAAACCCATGCACTTTCGATTTTTCTACATTCTATTGTCCACTCTGGCCAGTCTGCTTGTTCCCGCTGCTGCCCAGCCGGTGATCAGCGAGTTCATGGCGCAGAACAACAACACGCTGGCCGACGAAGATGGAGCGTATTCGGATTGGATCGAGATTCGTAACACGGGCAACTCAGCGATCAATCTCGCTGGTTGGAGCTTGAGCGATCTGAGCACGGATTTGCAGCAATGGACTTTTCCCGACACTCCCCTCGCAGCAAATGCCACTCTGATCGTTTTTGCGTCGGGCAAGGATCGCAAGCTTTCGGGACAGCCCCTGCACACCAATTTTTCGTTAGCGGCGGCAGGTGAATACCTCGCACTCACAGCACCCGATGGCATCACCAAAGCCACGGAATTTTCTCCCGCATATCCCGCACAAAATACCGATGTATCATACGGCGCGGCCCAACCGAGCACATGGGTCCAACTTGCCGGAAAAAGCAGCTCGTTTCGCTATTTTGTGCCGAATGCCACCACTGGACCAGCGCTTGGAACGACTTGGCGAGCCACAAGCTTCAATGACAGCACGTGGACGCAAGGAACTCTCGCCATCGGTTACAAAACGGGGGCAAGTGATCCACTTGGCATGCGCTCGATTTTTGAAACCGATGTGCAAGCATCGATGACGGCAACACCACGGCCCACATCTTGTTATTTACGCGTGCCATTTTCCGTTAGCAATGTTGCGAATGTGTTAGAGCTCGAACTCCGCACTCAATATGATGACGGCTACGCAACCTTCCTCAACGGCAGCAGTAATCCAGTGGATGCCGCCAATGCCCCAACTTCGCTGACATGGCAATCGGTCGCCACAGCAACCGAGACTGACGGCAACGGTCTCTCGATGAAAATTGCCAAACTCAGCGCGCAGATCGGCAATTTGGTCACAGGATCAAACGTATTGGCCATCCATGGTTTAAATTTTAATCAATCAAGCTCAGACTTTCTTTGCGCACCACAAGTCTGGGTTCGCCTAGCAAACACGGGCGCTACGCAGTGGGGCTACTTCGAACCAGCGACACCTGGGTCAGGCAATGGCGGCACGGAGAGCATGATTCTTTTCGATGAAGTGCTGTTCTCCGAAGCATCCAAAACTTTTTCTAACAATTTCTCTCTCACGCTGAGCGGAGCTACTGCGGGAAAAGCCATTCGCTACACCAGCAACGGCACTGTGCCGACCACTTCATCGACCTTGTATTCTACTCCCATTAGCATCACGGCAAGCTCGGTGATCCGTGCGAAAATTTTTGATACATCGGGCATAGGCAGCAGGACATTCACGCGCCACTTCACCAAGCTGGCGGCTGATGTGGTGAATCGCCAATCCAATCTCCCAATGGTCGTGCTCGATCCGCGCAACCAAACATTGAATAGCGTGAATCGTGCGGGTGCCTATTTTCAGTTGTTTGATCGCGATGCCAATGGTGTCAGCGCACTCAATCGTATGCCGACACTATCCACACGACAAGGTTTGCGCTGGAGAGGCTCATCATCCGAAGGTCAGGCCAAAAAACCATACAGCGTTGCGTTTTGGAACGACCGTGACCAAGAGATCAACCATCCGCTGTTAGGCATGAATGCCGAATCAGATTGGGTGATGTATGCACCATTTAGTTTTGATCGCGCTTACATTCGCAATGCCGTCGCGTATGAAATGTCGCGTCGCATGGGTCGATGGGCGCCGCAAATGAAATTCGTTGAAGTCTTTTTGAATGCCGCAGGTGATGATCTCACCGCAAATGACTACATTGGTGTTTATGCCATCTGTGAACAGATTAAAATGAACCCAACGCGGATGGGGTATCGAGTCTTGGAGAAGACCAACATTCCCCCTGTAGGGCCGATTAATGTGCAGGCGAGCGGCAACTGGACGGGTGGGTATTTGTTCAAAATCGATCGGGCCGACACCGATGAATACAGCTGGCGAACGACCCGTAGCGTTCCCGCTGGCATTGCCTTTCTCGCGCTCAGCCGTCCCAAGCTCGACAGTCTGGATGGCGGGCCCTATGCGAGCAATGCCACAGCTCTCGCGGGATCACGCCAAGTAGCGTACATCACCAGCTATATCCAAGCCTTCGAAGATGCACTGCATGCCGACCTCGCCAACGGATTCACCACTCGCAACTACATGAACTTCATCGATCGCGACCATTGGATCGATCACTTGCTCATCAATGTCTTTACAAAAAATGTCGATGGTCTACGACTCAGCGCCTTTTTTCACAAACCCGAAAATCAGAAAATCAAAGCAGGGCCAGCTTGGGACTTTGACCGATCTATGGAGTCCTATGATAGTCGAGACGATGCTTTCAACACTTGGCTGGGCACGGGTGATGGTACCGATTTTTTCACTCGCGACTGGTGGAACCAATTGTGCCAAGACCCCGACTTCCGCCAAGCCTTCTACGATCGTTGGGCGGCATTGCGCAAGACCACTCTCTCGAATACAGGTCTTGCAGACATCATTAACCCAATCGCAAATGAAATTCACAACAGTGCCAATGGCCTTGGTTCAGCAGCAGATCGAGATGCGGTGAGATGGACAAGCAACGCCCCACGCAGTGGTGGTTATCCTGCGGAAATTTCCGCAATGCTCACCTGGTTACAAAACCGGGCGGGATGGATGGATCAACGTCGTATCACAGATGCAGCGCTCCTTCCAACGGCACCTACCATCACGCCTCAACAAACTCCATTGCTTACCGGCGGAACCGTGAGCCTCAGTGGCTCCGGCGGAACCATTTACTATCGCCTCGATGGATTAGATCCAAGGGCGGCGGGAGGCGCGATCAATGGCAGTGCATACTCCTCAGCCATCACCATCAACGCTCCCAGCACAATTGTCGCTCGTATACGCAGCAGCACGGGTGACTGGAGCGCGCCTGCTAGCATGCTCTTACTCGCCGCCGATCCTGGTCCGCAATTTCTGCCAAGTGGAACTGCTAGCTGGAATGACGACGCCAACTGGGAGACCAACCCCGCAGCCTACCCTAACGGAAATAGCAAAGCTGCGATCATTCCTGCACCTGGCGGAGAAGTCGAGCGTTCCGTAGATCTCTTCGCACCCGTGACCATGGGACGCATCCATTTTCCGATGAATGCGTCTTCTTTGCGCAACAAAATCCGCGATCGCAATACGGGCAACAGTTTTACCTTTCAAAACAACGGTGCTGCTGCATCGATGAAAATCGATGGCAGCTCGACGGGCTATGTCGAATGGGAAGTCGCAGCTGGCGTGACCTTGCAAGATTCGTTAGAAATTGACATCGCCAACACCAATGGGCATCCCGAATACGGCGCACTGCGCATCAGGTCGGCATGGAGTGGACCTGGTGCCCTAATCAAAAAGGGCACGGGCGTTGCGACTTTGACGGGTGAAAGCAAAAACTATGCGGGTGCAACCATTCTCGAACAAGGTGTGCTCCGTGTGACACAAGCTGCCGCTATGAGTCAAAGTTCTGCCGTGCAAGTGTATGACGGTGCACAGATTCGGTTGGTAAGCACAGGAACAATTGCTGCACCTGCGGTGTATCAATTTGGTGGAGACATTTTCCTGCGCGGGTCGGGCCGAGGAAGCGAAATCCCCGATGCAGCAGGTCAAGGAAAACAAGGCGCTCTGCGTTACGATCCTGGAACCCAAGGCAATCTTGCGATTGTCACGAATGCGATCGATTTCGCTGAAGCCGCGAGCCTTCATGTTGACGGCGCACAAAATGTGTTAGAACTTAGCGGTGTCTTGCGCGGCACTGGCAACGTTGCCAAAAGCGGCGGTGGCACCGTTTCGCTCACGAATGCAGGGCCTTTGCAATCGGGAACCTGGACGATCAACAACGGCACCGTAAAACTCCGATCCACGCTGCAAGCATCAATCGAAATCAATGCCACAGGAACACTCGATGCCGCGCATAGCAGTGGTGCCGTCAGCGGCAGTGGCACCATGTTGCTCGATGGAAATTCGTTTATCACTAGTGCCGTGAATGGATTGAACCGCGCTTTCATTTTGACCCAAGAAGGAAACTACGCCACAGGCAATGGCCTCATTTTCACCGAAAATCCAGGAACTGCTCTGTCCCACGGCATTTACATCGATCACACACCGACTAGCACATCTCGCTATCAAGGCGGATATTTTCTTCCTGCTTCTACCGCGTGGGAATCATTGCTTGATGCGCCACTGCGGATTTTTGTGCGCGACCTGAGTGGATTGCACACCTTTGCCGGTCGTACGTGGACCGAATCGAACCTAGCTTCGGTAACGTGGATTCCGGCAACAGTGAACGGTCAACATGGTCGAATTCTCGAAGTCCGTTTCGATGGCAAGCCTCTGCGTTATGCAGAGTGGCGAACCCAGCAATTTCCTACGGAACCAGCGCTGAGCGATGGTGCTGTTTCTGGACCCCATGCTGACCCGACAGGCAGCGGCATCGCCAATCTTCTCCGTTTCGCACTGGGTCTCACGGCAAATCAATCGCCGACCAATTCACTGCCCACGCTCACCAAAACCAGCAATCTCGCAACTTTCCGATTCCGTTACTTTCCCGAACTCACAAACATCCGCACGATTGCCGAAAGCACGAATACTCTTGATGATTGGAGCCAATCCACTGTCCTATTCGATTCACAAAGCAGCCTCACCCTCCCTGATGCGAATGGTATGATCGAAGTCACTGAGCCAGTTGTTCAAACCAAGCGCTTTTATCGCCTCAGGATCATCGATCTCACGCCATAAGGCCAAACTATCTGAAAGATCGTTGTGTAGTAAAACGTAAATTTGGTAATGATAAAATCGGTTATCTTCGTTTTGATTTTCGCCCATGCCGCACGCGCGCAGGGCAACTTGCATGCAGACTCGGACTGGATGGTCGATCCCCGCCCATTTAAAGCGCGTGTCAGCGAAGACAAGCAACGTGGGGTGCTGATCATGGAAAATGGACTGGCGCGCCGAGTCATCAAGCTCGCACCCAATGCCGCGACGATTTCGTTAGAAAATCTAACAACTGGCGAAGAATTGTTGCGTGCTGTAGCGCCCGAAGCGCGAGTCACCATAGATGGCACGGCTTATCCCGTAGGCGGACTGACTGGGCAACC
>JBIIAI010000186.1:0-5589 GCA_044239965.1 Akkermansiaceae bacterium | reverse complement strand
ACGACTTTGATCCGGTGCCACATGCGCGAGATCACATTTCGAGCAAAGGAAACAAGCACGGCACATCAAGCGCGCGTTGATTTACCGAAGATTCAAGTTCACTATGAAATCTATGATGGCATTCCACTTTTCAGCAAATGGTTGACCATGACCCATAGCCAAGAAAAGCCTGTGCGACTGACGTCATTTACCGCTCACGAACTCAAGCTCGCCGAAGTCGAAAGCTCTGTGAACACCGCACCGACCAGCGAAAAATTTCCACTGTGGGTCGAGACTGACATGGCCTTCGGCGACATGACACCCGAGTATGCCAGTCCTTGTGTGAAATACTCCGCAGATCCCGAATACGCAACGCAAGTCCACTATGATCGACAAACGCCCTGTCTGTTAGAATGCAAACCACCATTGGGTCCCGATCAAGAAATTTCGACGAAGACGCCATTTTCCTCTTTCCGCGTGTTCGAGCTGTTGCAAGATTCGAGCGAGCGTGAGCGTCGTACGTTGGCACGGCGAAAAATGTATCGCACCATAGCGCCATGGACTCACGAAAACCCACTGATGTTTCATAAGGTACAAAGTGATCCCGCCACCATTCGCGAGGCCATCGATCAAGCCGCCGAAGTCGGCTTCGAAATGGTCATCATGTCCTTCGGTTCTGGCTTTAACTTTGAAAGTCGAGACAAAGCTTACTGGGATCGCTATAAAGAACTTGCCGACTATGGGCGCGCCAAAGGCATCGCTCTCGGCGGCTACTCTTTGCTTGCATCGCGCGGTGCGGCTACCCCAAAAGACAACTCGCAAGGGAGCCCCGCACGCTATGGCGTGATGCCCTGCCTCGGCACGCAATGGGGACGCGATTATCTCGACAACATCGTGGCCTTCACTCGCTATGCAGGCTTTTCCGTTTTCGAAAATGATGGCTCCTACCCCGGCGACATTTGCTGCGCAACGGATCATCCATTTCACCGTGGCAAAGAAGATTCGCAGTGGATGATGTGGCGTGCCATCACACAGCAATACCAAGCACTGCGCGCCGAAGGAGTTTATCTCAACATCCCCGATTGGTATTTTCTTACCGGTGCCAACAAAGCCGGCATGGGATATCGCGAGACAAACTGGAGCTTGCCCCGTGCAGAACAAGAAATCATCGAGCGCCAAAACATCTATGATGGCACCTGGAGTCGCACCCAAAGCATGGGCTGGATGTTTGTGCCACTTTCTCAATACCACGGTGGTGGCGCAGCAGCGACCATCGAACCATTGCACGAGCACTTGCCTCATTACGAAGCGAGATTCGCTAATCTGTTAGGTTACGGCGTGCAAGCATGTTTCCGTGGTCCACGCTTGTATGACTCCGAGGAAACGAAAGCTGTCGTCAAGAAATGGGTGTCATTTTACAAACAACATCGCGATGTGCTCGACAACGGTGAAATCATCCACTTGCGACGCCCCAGTGGTCGCGATTGGGACGGCATCCTCCACGCCAATCCATTAGGAAAAGAACAGGGCATGCTCTGCATCTACAATCCGCTCAACGAGGAAATCACTCGCAGCATCCGCGTGCCCATGCACTATACCGGATTGCGACTCAATTGCCGCGTATCGATCGATGGCAATGAACCGACAGCTATGGAGATTGACGGCTCGCAGCACATGACATTGCTTCTAAAAATTCCCGCTCAAGGGCGCAGTTTCGTAGTTTTTCAGAAATAAGGACATCGCACAAAACCTCTGCTACCGTGAAAAATCGGCGCATCATGACACGTATCATAGTACGGAATGATGCTTCGTTATCAGTCATTAGCCATGATTTTGCCCGTGTTGGCGACTTCGCTCCTTGCAGCGCAAAGTCCCCATCCTGGGCGAGAAATTTATGCGAAACATTGTGCTTCATGCCATGGTGAAAATGGCGAAGGTGTCGAAGACGAATGCGATGAACCATTGCAAGGAGAACGCTCGCTTGCTTCCTTGATCAAATACATCGATAAGAATATGCCCGAGGATGAGCCTCACCTCGTCGTCGGCGAAGATGCTAGGCTAGTCTCCGAATACATCATGGGGGCCTTTTATTCTGCCGAAGCGCGTGCGCATCAACCTGCTCCGGCGAAGGTTTTTGCACGATTGACCAATCGCCAGTTCCGAGAATCGGTGGCGGATCTACTTGGCAGTTTCGGTCCACATTCCCAAGCAGGCGACGGCTCAGGTCTTAAGGCCCAGTATTTTCAATCCGACGGCATGAACAAAAAGGCCAAGATGGCCTTGGAGAGAAAAGACAGCGCGCTGTCATTTGATTTTGGCGAAGCAGCACCATGCGATGGCATCAATGCCGAGCAATTCAGCATCGCATGGGATGGATCACTCCTTGCACCTGCTACAGGATGGTATGAGTTCAAAATTTTCACACCGAATGGCGCACGACTTTATCTCAATGGCATCCCACAAGATGGCGACGGCAATCATCGCGACGACAGCGGAGCCAAACGCCAAGAAGCATTCATTGATGCATGGGTCAGCTCAGGCGCTAATGTTCGGGAACATGGGCAACGCATCTTTTTGTTAGGTGGCAGAACTTATCCGATTCGACTCGACTATTTCAAATACAAAGAAAAAAACGGCATGATCCGGGTCGAGTGGAAACGCCCACGCGGAGCTTGGGAAGTTGTCGCTGCTCCATATCTCTCGCCGAGCTGGACTCAACACGTTGCGGTGGTTAGCACAGACTTTCCGGCCGATGATGCCAGTGAAGGTTACGAACGCGGCACTGGTGTTTCGAAAGCATGGCATGAAGCCACTACCGCAGCCGCCATAGAAGCAGCCAACCAAGTCGTCGCGGGCATGCACCGCCTCAGCGGTATCAAGCATGACGATCCTGAGCTTGCGAAAAAGTTTCGCGACTTCCTCATCCACTTCGCAGAGCGTGCTTTCCGCACTCCCCTCAACGACGAGATGAAAGATCTCTATGTGCACCGCATGTTTGCAGAAGGTGTCCCGTTAGAGCAATCAATCAAACGTGCTGTTATTTTGATTTTGAAATCTCCACGGTTTCTCTACCCTGAAATCCGTCGTGAAAAAGATGACTTCACCATCGCCACTCGCCTCGCGCTTGGCATGTGGGATTCGCTACCAGACGAAGAACTCATCAAAGCCGCGCGTGAAGGGCGACTCCGCCAACCTGATGTCCAACGCCAACAGGCCCAGCGCATGATGAATGACCCACGCGCGAGGGCAAAGATGCAAGAATTTTTCCACCGCTGGCTCAAGCTTGATGCCGAGGGTGACATGCAGAAAAACCCGAAAGACTTCCCGGGTTTCGATGACAACATCGTTGCCGACCTGCGCGTTTCGTTAGAGAGATTTATCGATCATGTCGTCTGGAGTGATTCCTCCGATTACCGACAATTGATGCTTGCTGATTATTTGTTCCTGAATGACCGATTGTCCCAATTCTATCAGATTCCCGCGAATCCTCAGCTTGGGTTTCAGCTCGTGAAAGTCGACCCCGCCCAACGCACTGGCGTCATCACCCATCCTTACCTGATGGCCAAGCTGGCCCATGCCGATACCACATCGCCAATCCATCGCGGTGTTTTTCTTACGCGCAATGTTCTCGGAGGAATTCTCAAGCCGCCACCGAAAGCGATTGCATTTGAGAATCAAGAATTCGACCCCAATTTGACCATCCGCGAAAAAATCGTGCAGCTCACTCGCAGTTCCGACTGCATGTCCTGTCACGAAACCATCAACCCTCTCGGTTTTTCTCTCGAAAATTTTGATGCCATTGGCCGCTACCGCACCACCGATGGCCAGAAACCGGTAAATGCCGAAGCCGAATACAACAGCCTCGAAGGCGAAAGCATCCACCTGCGCGGCGCGCGCGATGTCGCCCAGCATGCCATTGATTCCGCAAGCGCCCGCCGCGGTTTCATTCGACAAATGCTGCAAACAGTCGTGAAACAAAATGCCTCCGTTTATGGCAGCGATGTGTTGCACAAACTCGATCACACTTTCACCGGAGCCGCCTATCACATGCGGAAACTTTTTCTCGAAATCAACCTACTCACCGCCGCGCACGGCATACCTTCCGCCCAACCATGAACACGCAAACCCGTCGTCAGTTTCTTCGTAAACTCGGACTCACCGCCGCTGCATTACCGTTCCTTCCACACCTGCCATCACTCGCTGCAGAGACGCGGAATCCGGCAAAAATGCAGCGCTTGATCTTTTTGTTCACGCCTAACGGAACGGTACCGCCTGAGTTTTGGCCCGATCAAGCGGGTGCCGATTTTCAACTCAAACGCATCCTTGCGCCACTGGCTGATTTCAAAAAGCAAATGATCACGCTCAAAGGTCTGTGCAACAAAGTTGGGGGCGATGGCGATAGCCACATGCGCGGCATGAGCTGCCTTTTGACCGCTGATGAACTTCTCCCTGGCAACATCCAAGGCGGCGGTGGCATGCCCGCCGGCTGGGCGCGCAATATTTCGATCGACCAAGAAATCGCTCGCTTTCTCCAAGCTCGACCTGAGACCGCAACCCGATTCGGCTCACTGGAAATGGGAGTAGCAGTGCCGAATCGTGCTGATCCTTGGACCCGCACCAACTACAGCGGTCCAAACCAGCCAGTTGCTCCGAATAGCGACCCCTATGCTCTGTTTGAAAAGCTTTATGGCCAAGTCAAAGACCGCGAAAATCTGGGTAGCGTTCTTGACGAAGTTACTTCTGATCTGAAAAAAATCGCTACGCAAGTTGATCCCGCAGAACGTGCCTTGCTAGAACAGCACACCACATTTGTTCGCGAGATGGAAAAAGATCTGCAGCATGCAGGCACAGCAAAGTTGATCATGCCACCACCTGCTCTCGAACCTGGTGTATCACTCGACAACGATGGGATTCCCAAAATTAGCCACATGCAATCAGACCTGCTGGTCAATGCCTTCGCCAATGGCATGGCGCGCATCGCCACCTTGCAATACACCAACAGCGTTGGCCAAGCGAGAATGCGTTGGCTCGACATTCACGAGGATCACCACCATTTGTCTCACGAGCCCGACAACAACAAAGATGCCTTCGAAAAACTCGTAAAAATCAACACCTGGCTCGCCGAGCAAGTCGCTTATCTCGCCCGCAAGTTGCAAAGCACCCCCGAACCCGGAGGTGTGGGCTCGATGCTCGACCATACGACGATCATTTGGACGAACGAACTCGGCAAAGGCAACAGCCATACCCTCGACGATATTCCCTTCGTGCTCATCGGCGGCGGACTAGGATTCAAAACAGGCATCGCCCACCAGTTTCCACAAATCCCGCACAACCGACTCTGGATATCGCTGGCCCATTCCTTCGGCCATCACATTCCAACGTTCGGTCACAAAGACCTGTGCGGCGATGGAGCACTCGCACTCAGCTGAAACGTGTTGCGAAAACTTTTTTCACTTTTTTTGCAACCGTTTTAACATGCAAGACATAGGGTAAGTAGAAGTTGATTGTGTTTTTCATAACACGCAACTTCACCCCTTTTTCCCATGCCCCTAACGCCCGGAACCAGACTTCCCCCCACTGGTTTCGGGCGTAATTTTTTCTGGCGCGATG
>JBIIAI010000043.1:0-22983 GCA_044239965.1 Akkermansiaceae bacterium | reverse complement strand
GTGAGCTTCCACTCGATGGATTCGGGCTTGCCAGCGCTGCTCATGCTGATGGATTTGATTTTCTCGATGCTGAAGAATGCAGTATCGAGCCAATCCTTGGCGTTGACTGATGCCGTGGGGAAGCTCTCGCTGGTGACGTAGATGCCTGAGGTGTCTGCGGCATTTTGGATGTAGCGACCACCGCCATCTGAGTCCTTACCGAGGAACAAGGTAGCGATGTTTTCGTTCGCGGCATTTGAGAAGCTCAGTTCGGTGCCGTGTTTTTCTTGGCTAGTGGCAGTGAGGTCGATACCGAAACGTTTGCCATAAGTGGGGCCTGCTTCGATGGCGTTGTTGACTTTCACTTGCTCGATGGTGCGAAGTAGGTTGTTGATCGTGCTAACGTTTGCGGGATAATCACCGCGCTCAGCAACGACCCAACCTGATTCTTTTTTGGCAAGGGTGACTGATTTTTCGAAGCCCTTGAGTTGAATGCTCGCAACTTGATCGGCGGGGAACGAATCGAGCAAGGTTTGTCCGCGGCTACGCTCAGTATTGGCTTTGCCGGAGACGGGAGCACGGAGCTTGAGCGTGGTCACACTAATGCCTAGCGCGAGTGCGATGACCCAGAGGATGATGACTGATTTTTTCGACATAATCTTGTGTTGGTTAGGAAAATGAGTAGAGTGATGGATTAGCGAGCGCGGGCGGATAGACGACGGAATAAGGCAACGCCAATGCCAGCTAGCAGAACCAAGCCGGGGACGACTCCGAGGTTGAGTCCGATGATGCGTGCGGAAAGCTTGTCCTTCTCGCGTTTGAGATCTTTGTAGAGTTCGCGGATTTGCTTGTTGGCATCGGTGACTTCAGCACGGAATTGTTTTTCCTCTTCTTCTTGTGCGGTGGAGAGGCGCAGGTCTTTGGAGGAATCGCGTGATTGGGTCAACTCGGCAAGGCGATCTTGCGCGGCTTTGAGTTTGTTTTGCAGTTCTTTCTGCTTGTCTTGCATGGCGTTCTCGGCATTGGCTTCCATTTCACGGATGAGGGTAAATGGACGGCGAATGGAGGCGCGGCTGCGGGCACCGATGAGATCAGCAGAAGAGGCTGCTTGGTCGATGATGTTAAGCAGGAGCACGGAGTTGCCGTTGTAAGGCATAGCAGCCTGCATGCCGCCCATATTTTGAATGCGGTAGGCACCTTGGTTTGAAAATGCATCGGTATCGGCAATGAGGAAGACATTGGAGTCAGAGATGCCGTCCTTGAGCCAAGTGGGCTTGGCAGGCTCGGCATCTTTTTTCTCATTGTCTTTGTCATCTTTTTTCTCGGCATTTGCCTCATCTGCGGGTGGAGTTTCGCCAGGTTTGCCATTGGGGAATGCGGTTTTGAATTTACCGCTCAGGCGAAGAACGAGGTCATAAGCGCGGCGGTTTTCAAAGGTGACATTGGGGCTGAATTGGGAGGCCGCCATGGAATCGGTGAGGCCCGCTTGCGAGGAGGACTTTACAAGCGTGGACGCAGCGAGGCCGTTGTTGCCTTGGTTGGTAATGGCTCCAGAAAGAATGAAGAAGAGGTCGTTCAGATTTTTGGTAATGACGTCGTCTTTGTCGGGCATGGCTTCTTTCGGCAGGCTGAGTGCCGCGTAGCCGGGGCGGTTTCCTTGAAGCATGGTGCGATACTTGGCATCGGCCAAGGTTTGGCTGCTCTCAAAGCTGATGTTCCAAGCTGGGAGAAGGGTGGGCAATGTCGAGGAGGTGGGAATGCCTCCGCCGCCCATGCCCATCATCGGATTGCCTTGGGCTGTGGCTGCAGCATCGAAGGAGTAGGCATCGAGTGCGGCGATGAGTGTGCCGCCTTTGAGCAAGAATTGATCGATCAAAAATTCCGTTTCTGGAGTGATACCTGCGGGGTGAATCAGGAGCAGCACTTTGACATCATCGGGAATCTCGGTGGCAGTGAGTTCGATGTCTTTGACTTTGAATACTTGTTCGAGCTGCTGATAAAGGACCCAGCCTTGTTGGGGGGCTTGGCCGGGCATTTGTGCGGGGCCGCCTTTGAGTGGGAGGGCGGACATGACGCCGATGACGGGTTTTTCCACTGCTGTGACCTCGCCAATGGCTCGTGAAAGGGTGTATTCAAACATCGTTTCCTGATCGTCGAGCGATTGCACATCGAAGGGGTCAATGTTGATGCGGCTATTTTGCTCAAGGCAAGAGATGGCGAGTCCGAGCGAAACGTTTTCGTATTGATTGATGTTTTGCGTCTGGATACCGTCGAGGTTGGCGGAGTCCTCGGCATCGGTATCAGGCTGTGGATCGAGATTTTCGACGCGCAATTTACCCTCGGGAGCGAGGTTGACATACTCCTTCAGGATGTCATCGATGCGGCGGATGAACAGCTTGGTCTCGCGAGGTAGCGCTTCATTTTTGCGCGAAGCGTAGTAGCGGATGGTGACGGGAGCATCGAGCTTTTCGAGGATGGTTTTGGTGCCTTTGGAGAGCGTGTGGACGCGATCTTCGGTGAAGTCAGCACCCTTGGTGCCAAAGGAGGTGAGAGAAATCAGCCAATTGGCGAGAAACGCGATCAACACAAGCGCGGCAATGCCAAAAGCTGCACGGACGACAGGATGAGTGGTTTTGGGATGATGCATGAGAGTAGGTTGGTTGAAGAGAAAATAGGAGTTTTATTAAAACAATTAGGCTCGCTTAGCTGAGAGGATTGCTGAGGTGCCGAGCAGGCAAGTGATGATGATGGAACTGAACCAGACCATGTCTTGGTAGCGGAACATGCCGCGTGTCAGCGAGCGGAAGTGGTCCCATACGCCGAGAGAGGTGAGGGCTTCGACAAGGAAGTCGATGCGGAATTTTGCGAGTTCGCGTGTGAATGCTTCGTAGCCGCAGAGCACCATGATCACGCAGATGGCGACGGAGACGATCAAGCAAACCACTTGGTCGCGAGTGCAGGCGCTGACCAACATCGTGATGGCGAGGAACACACAGCAGGTGAGGTAGGAACCAAGGTAGCCTGAGAAAATCCGCCAGTTATCAGGTTCGCCAAGATAGTTTACGGTGATGATGATGGGGAAGGTAAGGACTAGGGCCACGAGCCAAACGAAGGCGGCAGCAAGGTATTTCCCGATAATGGCGGTCCACGGTGGAATCGGGAATGTGCCGAGAAGTTCGAGGGTACCGTTGCGCTGTTCATCGGCCCAGAGTTTCATTCCGACTGCGGGAGCGAGGAGCATGTAAAGCCATGGATGCCAGAACAGGAATGACCACTCAAGGTTGGCGTCACCGGCGAGAATGAAGGAGCCAAAGGTGAAGTTGAACAGCAAAGAGATTACTAAGAAAATGAGAATAATCGCATACGCTGTGGGTTGCGTGAAATAGGAAATGAGTTCGCGTTTGAGAATCGTCCAAATGTGTTTCATGTGATGAGGAACTGGTTTGGGTTAAGAGGGAGATTAGGCCGCCGTGTGGGCGCTATCATGAGTGGTCAAGGTTCGGAAGAGATCGTGCAGAGATCCGGTGGGGCTTTGTTTTTTGAGCTCAGCGGGCGTGCCATCGGCCACAATCACTCCGCGGTCAACAATGACAGCGCGGGTGCATGAGGCATCGACTTCTTCGAGGATGTGAGTGGAAAACAAAATGGTCTTGGTCTCGCCGAGGCGTTTGATCAATTGGCGGACTTCGTGTTTTTGGTTGGGGTCGAGACCGTCGGTGGGTTCATCGAGAATTAACACGGCGGGATCGTGGAGGAGGGCTTGAGCCAAGCAGGTACGGTGGCGGTAGCCCTTCGAGAGGGTATCGATGGACTGCTTGGCGACGCTTTCGAGGAAGCAAGTTTCGATGGCTTTCTCGACAGCGCTTTTTTTCGCAGCTCCACTCAGGTTGCGCACATCAGCACAGAAATTGAGAAATCCGGTGACCGTCATGTCATTATAAAGCGGCGCGGATTCAGGCAGGTAGCCAATCTGCGCTTTGGCGAGGTAGGGGGCATCGGTGATGGAGTGGCCGCAGACACGGGCATCGCCCGAGCTGGGAGTGATAAATCCGGTGATCATGCGCATGGTTGTCGATTTGCCGGCTCCGTTGGGACCCAGAAAGCCAAGCACTTCGCCTGGTTTCACGGTGAATGACAGGTCCTTGACGGCGTACTTTGATCCAAAATGCTTGGTCAGGTTTTCTACTTCGATCATAGTTCGGGTTGATGAATGGTTGAATCAAATGGTGATTGCAACGCTTGAGCGATTCTGGTGAGTGTTTTTGTTTGAGAAAATGGGTTCATTGCAAAAAATTTCCGCAAAAATCATTGTCAGGGCCATTTTATGAACTTTCGCGGAATTTCTCGAAAACTTCCCTTTACAAGTTGCGCGTTGCTCTGCATATTTCCGCGCTCATGACTCTTCTCGGTATCAACTATTTGAATGTCAGCATCACGGCGTTGTTGGTGATTTACGTTTTCGTTTGTTTGTTTATGATCCTTCTGGTCTTGATGCAACGTCCGAAGCAAGAAGGCCTCGGAGCTGCATTTGGTGCTAACACGACTGATCAATTGTTCGGTGCGCGGACAACAAATGTTTTGCAAAAAGGCACGGTTTACATGGCGGTGCTATTTTTCGTTTTGACTCTGACCCTTGCGATCTTGATGCAGCGGAAGAGCAAAATCAATTCGCTAGCCAAGGCTGATGCTCCTGCTGCGGCGGTTGAAGAAGTGCAAACTCCTCCTGCTACTTCACTCAGTGAAGAATTGTCCACGCCTCAGCCAACAGCAACGGCGACAACCGCTCCAGTCACCGTGCCTGCGGAAGAACCGGTAGCAACAGAACCTGCAGCCCCAGAAGGTGATAAGCCTGCGGATGCAGCTGCGCCAGAAGCGGTGACTCCACCGGCCGAGCCAGCTACACCTCCTACTGATTCTGCTACGCCACCAGCGGGTACAGACAAATAATCGAATGAGCGCCGCTCTCACAGAGTGAATGTGATCGATGATAACACGGGCCGGCCTATTTGGGCACGGCCCGATTTGTTTCCGAAAGCCCCGAATGCAGGTTGGGGCTACGATGGGCATTTGCGTGGGCCGATTGCAGTGTCTGGTGAAGAAGAGTTAGCTCATTTGCTGCGTGAAGATGTCAATGAATCGATTCGATTGGTATGGACTCCGCAGGGGGGGAATCTCGAAGTTCCTGAGGCAATTCCCAGTCTACAAGAGGCGCTCAAGGAATCGAGATTAGTGGCATCTGCTCGTCAACTCGAGCATGCGGCGGGACAGTTGAAATTTGGACTCCTTCTTTTCGTCGGTTTTATGGGCTACACCCTGTTTGATTTGTATCGGGCTTCACCCGGTGCACCATGGACGGTGTTGCTGCGGATGCTATGGCATAGCATGGCTCCCGTGATGGGTTTCTTGATGTTGCTGATGTTTTTCGCGATGCCGTGGTATGATTGTCGCAAGCGCTATCAGGAAGTGAAATCCTGGACGGCTGAGACGATGCGTGAGGCAGCAGAGCTCGCGCGATTCGAGACGTGGTTAGCATGGCAAAAAAATTATGCAACGCGGGTGCTGATGGGCATCATTGCTGTTGCAGGGGCCTTGCAAGTCTTCACGGGAAAAACAGAGCAAGCTGCTCTCATCTTAGGCGACACGGAGCGTTGGCGATTACTCACAGCTCCATTGTTGCATGGAAATGAAATTCATTTTTTCATGAATGCACTGGGATTGTTGTATCTTGGAAAACGAATCGAGGCATTGGCGCGCTGGCCGCACGTGGTGATGGTGTTCCTTTTCTCAGCATGGCTGGGTGGTGAGGCGAGTTTGTTGTTTTCGCTTAAAGATCATGCATACGCCTTAGGTGCATCGGGAGGCATCATGGGAATGCTGGGATTTTTGCTAATTTTTGAGTGGCGGCATGCGCGTCTGGTACCTCGTTCTTCGAGACGTCGTTTGTTGTTTGCTTTGATTGCTACAGCAGTGATCGGATTGGTGGGGATGCGTTTCATCGACAATGCCGCTCACGTTGGTGGTTTATTAGGAGGTATGCTCTACGCGCTGGTGGTGTTTCCGCGCTCTGAAAGTGCGATGCGCCCACGAGCTTCCCTATCGGATAAAGCAGCGGCATCTGTGTGTTTTGCGGTGCTCGGATTCGGCCTATGGTTGTGCTACAAGGCCATGGTTTAAGATGCCGAATTTCTAGAGGGTGGATAATGCTCACAATATGATTGTCAAGTGGGAGGTGGTTTTCTAAACTATTTCAGTCGGCAGGAGAAACGTGTCGACGAATATAATTATGGCTGACTGGTATTACGGAGAAAATGGCGGGCAACTCGGACCTGTAGATGATCAGACTTTGCAAGCAATGGTGGCACAGGGGCGGATCACTGCGCAGACCTTGGTCTGGCGTGAGGGTATGAGCAACTGGCAGCCATATTCCACTTTGGCTCTAACAGAATTCCAGTCTACGAATCTTGGGCCATCGAGTTTTTCTCCGTCGATGTATGCACCTGCGCCGAATTCAGGTTTAGCAATCGCGAGTATGGTCTGTGGCATTGTGAGTTTGATTCTGTGCTATGTTAATGCCGTGGCGGCGATCCCAGCTATCATTTGTGGGCACATGGCCTTGAAAAAAATCAATGAATCGGAACTGCCGATGGCGGGAAGGGGAATGGCAATCGCGGGCCTAATCACGGGTTATCTGGGATTGTTGTTCCAGCTGCTCGTGATCGGGATTGTATGTTTTGCTATTTTCTCGAGCAATTCCACCATCTTCCCATGATGTTTTTTGGTAAGGTAGGTTGAGAGTTTGAGCTATGAAATGGTATTACGAAAAAAATGGCAAGCAGCTCGGTCCAGTGGATGAAGCTGGTGTGAAGGGAATGTTGCAACGCGGTGAATTGACTGCGAAAGATTTGGTGTGGAAAGAGGGGATGGGTGACTGGACTCCGGCGGGTCGTGTGGCGGAGTTGGCGAGTATTCCAAGCTTGGCGGGAGTTTCTGCTTATGCGGAATCGACTCCTTCGGCAATGTCTAGTGTTTCACCTTCGGCGGAATATGGATCTGCTCCGACCGTTTTTCCCGAGGTAGCACAGCGTCAAGAAGAGGCTCAAAAGGGGAATCCTCTTGCGCTGGTTTCGATGATTGCGGGGATTTTGTGTCTGTTATTTTGTGGATCTCTTGTCGTTGGGCTCTGCTTGGCTTTATTGGCGATTGTGACGGGGCACATGTCATCGGGGAAAAATCGCAAGGGCGCGGGCATGGCAAAAGCGGGCTTGATCCTTGGCTACATTGGTCTGGTTCTGTCCTTGATTGTGGGTGGTATGAATATGTATCTTAAAGCTCATCCGCAACTGATGGAAGATCTCCAGCGTAAGATTTCTGAGCAAGCGCAACCGAAGTGATGAACGAGGTGCGTCCGGTGATGTCAAAGCCATGGACCTTGCTGGGAAGCTTGGTGTTCTTGGCGGGAATTGCTGCATTTTTATTGCAGTCGAAACTGCTCGGGCTCATGCCCCCGTGCATGTTTCACAAGTTCACGGGCTTGCACTGTCCTGGTTGTGGCGGACGGCGCTGCATGATGATGTTAGCTGAAGGGCGTATTGCAGACGCATTTCAGATGAATGCTTTGGTGATTTTTATTGTGCTTGGATTTGGAGTTTTTTTTCTGCGCCAAATCGTGCTTGAGTGGAAACTTGGTAGCGTACCGCAAACAATACTCGCACCGAAATATGCTTGGGCGATCGTTTGGTGCATTATAGGTTTTTGGGTGTTGCGCAATGTGCCACTGTGGCCGTTTACCTTACTCGCACCGTTTCGGTAGAGAGAAAATTTTAGCGAAGATAGGGATTGCGCTGCATTTCTGACTGGATGGTGGTGGATGCACCGTGGCCTGGGTAAACGGTGGTTGTGGCAGGGAGGGTCAAAAGTTTTTGGCGGATGCCTGCGATGAGCAAGCGTGGATCGCCGTGGCCGGGAATGTCGGCCCGGCCGATGGATTGCTGAAACAAGGTGTCTCCCGAAAATAGACTGCTCGATGACTCGTGGTAAAATGTCACGGAATCGGGTGAGTGGCCGGGCACGTGAGCAAGAGCAAAGTGCGCTTCGCCGATGACCAGCTCTGATTGCTCGGCAAGCAGGTGATCGATCTGATAGGGAGATACTTGTGGCATGCCCCAGGCACGTGCCATGGTTTCGAGCGTGAGAAAAGTTGAGTAGGGAGAGTGTGCGTAAACGGGAACTCCGAGTGCCTGCAAGGCCGCGACATCCATGACGTGATCGTAGTGCTGATGAGTCAGCAGCAAGTGGGTTGGTTGGAGATTTTTTTTCTGAAGCCATGAGCTTACACCCTCGGGTGCATCGATAAGAATGTTAGTTCCATCGTTGAAAGCGAGCAGGTAGCCATTGGTTTCAACGAGGCCGCCGGTGTAGATGTGAAGGGTGTAATCTTGGTTCATAAATAAAAAAATGTTAGCATGAGCGCGGAGTTTCGCTAGAAAAAAACCGACCAGCGCGAACTGGTCGGTTTTTGAGAAATGGTTGCCTGAGCGAGCGATTACGCTTTGGTGCCGAGCATTTTCAGAGCTTCACCAGCGCGATTGGAGTAGCCCCACTCGTTGTCGTACCATGAGCCCACTTTGACCATGTTGCCGGAGATCACGAGTGTGAGTTCGGAGTCATAGATGGAGCTGTGTGGATCAGAAACGATGTCTTGGAGAACGATTGGCTCATCGCAATAAGCGAGGACACCTTTCATTGGGCCTTCGGCAGCTTCTTTGAACGCGGCGTTGATTTCGGCAACGGTCACGCTCACACCGGCTTTGAGTTCCACGACGAGGTCGGTGAAGGAGCCAGTAGGAGTTGGAACGCGGAACGCACCGCCGTTGAGTTTGCCCTTCATGGAAGGAATGACTTCGCCAATCGCACGAGCAGCACCGGTAGCGGAGGGAACGATGTTCACAGCAGCGGCACGGCCACGACGCAGGTCCTTGTGAGGAAGGTCGAGGATGTTTTGGTCGTTGGTGTAGGAGTGGATGGTGGTCATGAAACCACGCTCGATGCCCCATTTGTCGTTGAGAACTTTGACCAATGGTGCAAGGCAGTTGGTGGTGCAGGATGCGTTCGAAACGATGTGATGCTTGGAAGCGTCGTAGAGGTCGTCGTTGATGCCGATGCAGATGGTGATGTCTGGGTTGGTGGCAGGTGCGGAGATGAGAACTTTTTTGGCACCAGCGGTAAGGTGAGCTGCTGCTTTGTCACGATCGGTGAAGAAGCCTGTGGATTCCAAAACGACGTCAACGCCGAGTTCGGCCCATGGCAGTTTGGAAGGATCGCGCTCAGCGAGTGCGTGGATTTTGTGACCACGAACGATGATGAATTTGTCGTCGTAGGTGACTTCACCGTTGAATTTGCCTTGCGTGGAGTCGTATTTCAGCAAGTGAGCAAGTGTGTGGTTGTCGGTAAGGTCGTTGATGGCAACGACGTTGCGAAGTTCTTCGTCGCTCATGGCGCGCAGAACGTTGCGTCCGATGCGTCCGAATCCGTTGATGGCGTATTTAGGCATATGATTGATAGCGTGGATGGTTAAGGCCGTGCTGGAGAGCATAGGGCAGTCCACGCGGCGCGCGGATGATAAGGGGAAACCGCGCAGCGTCAATACACGATTGCAGAAAATTGTAGCATACCACGAAATTTGGCGTGGATGTTTTTTCGGGTGGATGTTGATCTTTTCCACGAATTGGTTTAGGATTCGGTTGTGATTTATTTGGATGCAAATGCGACGACTCCGTTGGCGGATGAGGTGTGGGTGGCGATGGAGCCATGGCTGCGGGAGCATTTTCACAATCCATCGAGCACGCATCAGGGCGGCAAGCGGGCGCGGGCGGCGGTGGAGGAAGCGCGTGGCATTGTGGCAGAATGGTGGGGTGCGCGGGAGGATGAGGTGATTTTCACGAGTGGGGGAACTGAAGCGGTGAATGCACTGCTGGCGGGTTGGGATTCAGTGGCAGGCGAAGGGCATTTTTTGACATCGGAGGTCGAGCACAGTGCGGTTTTGCGAAGTGGGGAGCGGATGCCGCGGCGGATGATTCGTTGTGGTGTGGATTCTTTGGGCGCCTTGAAAAAGGAAGAGTTTGCGGCGAAACTCACGGTCGCGGCTTTTGCCTCGGTGATGGCGGCGAACAATGAGACGGGAGTGATCATGGATTGGCGCGGCGCGGCGGAAATGGCTCATGCGCAAGGTGTGCCGTTTTTTTGTGATGCGGTGCAGGCGGCAGGAAAAATTCCGCTCGAAGTGGGATCGAGCGCCGTGGATGCAATGGCGATCTCGGCGCATAAATTTCACGGGCCCAAGGGCAGCGGTGCGCTGTTTGTGCGACGCGGTTGCCAGTTCGTGCCGATGCTCTACGGTGGCGGACAGGAAATGGGCCGGCGCAGCGGCACGGAGAATGTTGCGGCTATCGTAGGTCTGGCTGCTGCTGTCAAGTTGTCGGCGAAAAAACTCTCAGCAGGCGCGATGTCTGAGGTGGTTGCGATGCGCGATGCGTTTGAAGCGAGTGTGATGCAGGGGCTCGATGGCGTCACACGGAATGGTGATGTGGATCAAAGATTGCCGAATACCAGTCATCTTTCCTTTGCGGGATGCGAGGCAGCGGGACTGTTGATTTTGCTCGATGACATGGGCGTGGCCTGTTCTGCGGGATCTGCCTGCATGGCTGGAAAGCAGAAGCCCTCGCATGTGCAGATGGCGATGGGGCTGAGTGAAGCGCAGGCGAAAAGTAGTCTGCGTGTGAGTTTTTCCACGATGAACACGATGAGCGAGGCGCAAGATGCTGCCATGGCGCTGATCCGTGCGGTGAAAAAATTGCGCAGCGTGCAGGGAAGTGGGGTCGGCCCAGTGGTGATTTATACACCTTGAGCATGCGGGATAAGAGAGGTGATATTTTTTCGGTTAGTGTGTAAGAATAGTTTCCTAATTGGCGTATAGAGAGAAGTTACCTTCAGATTCATGCGAATTTTTCTCTCCATTCTCCTCACTTCCCAAGTAATACATGCTGCCGAGACTCCCGTGCGCTTCAATCGCGATGTCAGGCCCATTTTATCGCAAAATTGTTTCGCGTGCCACGGCTTCGACGCCAAGACGCGAGCGGCTGAATTGCGGTTGGACATCGCGGAAAATGCCTATGGCAAAGGTGAATCGGGCAAAGTCGCGATTGTCCCTGGTAAGGTAGATGAGTCGGAGGTGTGGCGTCGCATCAATCTCACGGATCCCGATGACATCATGCCGCCGCCGAAACATCATGCGCCCCTCACGAGCGAACAGCGTGAGGTGATTCGCCGCTGGATTGAGCAAGGTGCCAAGTATGAAGGGCACTGGGCATTTGTAAAACCAGAAAAGCCCGCAGTTCCTGTAGTGGCTGGCGCTGCCCATCCCATCGATGCTTTCGTTGCCAAGACCATGCAGGAGAAAAAGCTTAGCTTTTCCTCGGAAGCGGATCGCGGTACCTTGATACGACGCGTCACCCTCGATCTAACAGGTCTGCCGCCATCGCCGCAAGAAGTGCAGGCATTTGTGCAAGATCAAAACCCGCAGGCATATGATCTTCTGGTCGATCGCTTATTAGCCTCGCCGCATTTTGGCGAAGCCATGGCATTGCCGTGGTTGGACGCCTCGCGTTATGCTGATACCAATGGCTATTCGATCGATGGCGGTCGCCACGCGTGGTTGTGGCGTGATTGGGTAATCAAGGCGTTTCAGGACAACATGCCGTATGATCAATTTTTGGTGAAACAACTCGCCGGCGATTTGTTGCCAAATGCCACCGAGGTCGATCACATCGCTACAGCTTTTCAGCGCAATCATAGTATCACCCACGAAGGCGGTACCATTCCCGAGGAAAATCTCACAAACTATGCCGCCGATCGCGTAAAGACCTACGGTGAGGCAGTGATCGGCATCACCATGGCCTGTGCACAGTGCCATGATCACAAATACGATCCGATCTCGCAAAAAGATTACTTCCAGATGTTTGCGTTTTTCAATCGACTCGATGACCGCGGACTCGATGGCGACGGAGGTCGGAATTCGCAACCCAGCATGGATGCGATGAGCCCTTTGGCGACTCCGCAAGAAGTGGAAGTAGTGAAAAATGAACTAGCGCAGGCCGAGGTCGCCCTAGCTCAGCCTCAACCCGAAGCCCTTCAAGCATGGGAAAAAGAAGTGCGAGCTCAGCATGCCTTTCGCGGAAAAGATTTCTCCACTCAACCTTGCGAAACACTCGCCGTCACTACGCCTAACGGATCGCCGGATCGTTATAAGATTTTGCCTGATCATGCAGTCGAAATTCATGGAGGTGACTTTGCTGCTTACACCGTTTCGACGAAACTACCGGCATCGATGGAAAAAATCGACGGCGTGCGCATCATCTTCGAGCCTGCGGCTCACAGCGGCAACACCTTGGGTTATCATCAAGGGAGTTTTATAATGACCACCATCAATAGCAGTGCGACTGGATTTCAAGCCGGTAATGTCGATCCGAATGCACCATTACCGATTGCGCGCCTCACTGCTAGCACCCAGCAACCTGGCTTTCCTATATCGGCCTTATGGAGTTCTGATACCACCACGGGCTGGAGTCCGCAACCAGGCGCAGCGCCCCAACATCTTACGCTTACGTTCGCAGAGCCGCTTCTCCGTTCGCAATTTCCGTTCTTCACCACGGAGCTGGTTTTTAATCATAGCGGTGGAAAAAATCCTGGCAAATTCCGCATCGTAGCCTTTACCGGCAGGACCGATGATAGCGAGCATCCCGCCGATGTGTTAGAGATCATTCACGCAGCTCCGAGTTTGCGCAGCGCCGAGCAACAGCAACGTTTGGCCAACTATTTTCGTGATGTTTCTGCGGCTTATGCCCCTTTGCGCAGTCGTGTTGAGCATCTCAAGGAACGCCTCACTGTTCTAACACAAAAGCATTCGATCTTGGTGATGAACGAGTCAAAAACACCGCGCAAAACTCACATCCTCGAGCGTGGCGTATACAGCTCTCCGCTGGAAGAAGTGCAGCCTGGCACACCGACCTTTCTACCCGCACTTGCAAAATCTCCCGCGACTCGCCTTGATCTCGCCCAATGGACTGTCAGTCGTGATCACCCACTCACAGCGCGCGTTGCTGTCAATCGATTCTGGGAGATTGCCTTTGGCCGTGGCCTCAGCACATCGACGGCAGACTTCGGATCTCAAGGGGTATGGCCCACACATCCAGAATTGCTTGATTGGCTCGCTGTGCATTTCATGGAAAGCGGATGGAATGTGAAGCAGATGATGAAGCTCATCGTCACCTCGCAGACTTATCGCCAACGCTCTGATACCACAGCTGAAATGCTAGAGCGCGATCCTCTCAATGAGTGGCTCGCTCGCGGTCCGCGCTTCCGCTTGAGTGCAGAGTCGATTCGCGATCAAGCTCTCGCCGTTTCGGGATTGCTGGTTGATCGTATCGGTGGGCCTTCGGTGAAAACCTATCAACCCGGCGATCTTTGGCGTGCTGTGAGTCACTATGGCTCCACTCCAGCAACGGCACAGACATTTGTGCAAGATCAGGGTGAAAAGCTCTATAGGCGCTCACTCTATACTTATTGGAAACGCACCTTGCCTCCGACAAACCTTGCAACCTTCGATGCGCCGAATCGTGAAGTTTGTACCGTCGGTCGCACCGCCACGAACACACCATTGCAGGCACTGGTCTTGCTCAACGACCCGCAGTTTGTCGAAGCCGCTCGGCATTTTGCAGTGAGAATTCTCAAAGAAGGCGGCGGTGATGATGGCGCACGTTTGGCCTATGGTTTCCGTGCCGTCACCGCTCGTGAGCCAAATGCTGAGGAGTCCCGTGTGCTCACTGAGGCTCTGGCTCGTGAAAACGAAAAATTTTCCGGTTATCCTGATCTCGCACGTCAGTATTTGCAAAGCGGCGAGAGCCCGATCAATGCAGAATTTCCAGTCGAAACGCAGGCCGCTTGGTCTGCTGTTGCACAACTCCTTTTGAACCTTAGCGAAACCATCACCCGTCAGTAATCATGTCGCCGTTTATCTCCACACGCCGTGCATTTCTCGGCACATCTTCCGCAGCCATTGGGCAGTTGGCTCTCGCCTCATTGATGAATCAAGAGTGCTCCGCCGCCGCCGCGCAACAAGTGATGCGTAGCTTTGCGCCCAAAGCCAAACGCGTGATTTGTTTATTCCAGTCGGGTGGTCCTTCGCACATCGATTTGTTCGATGGTAAGCCATCACTCTACAAGCACCACGGCAAAGACTTGCCTCCTTCCGTCCGTGGCGATCAGCGCGTGACGGGCATGACCTCGGGGCAGTCTTCATTTCCTGTCGTGCAGCCTCTTGCAGAGGGTAAACCCTGTGGTCCTGCTGGTGTGTGGATCAGCAATCTTTTGCCGTGGACGCAAAAAATCGCCGGCGAAATTTGCGTGGTGCGCTCGATGCATACCGAGGCGATCAATCATGACCCAGCGATCACCTTAGCGAATACGGGATCAATGCAACTCGGCAATGCCTCAGCAGGAGCATGGATCAGCTACGGTCTCGGCACTGACAATGCCAACCTTCCCGCCTTCATGGTCTTAGTCTCGCAGGGCACGGGAAAAAATCCGGATCAACCGATTTTCTCGCGCCTCTGGGGCAGCGGATTTTTGCCCTCTCAACATCAAGGCGTGCTTTTGCGTGGTGGTGCTGAACCCGTTCTTTATCTCGATAACCCGAGCGGCATTGAACGCGAACATCGACGCGTGCAGCTCGACTCCCTTGCGCAACTCAATCAACAATTTGGCGAGCGCAGTGGTGATCCCGAAACCTTTGCGCGGATTCAGCAATACGAAATGGCCTTCCGCATGCAGGCCTCCGTTCCCGAACTCACTGATCTCTCCACCGAGAGCCCAGAGACATTTGAACTCTATGGCAAAGAATCGCGTAAGCCTGGAACCTATGCCGCAAACTGTCTTCTCGCGCGTAGACTCGCCGAACGCGGAGTGCGTTTCATCCAGCTGTTCCATCGTGGTTGGGACCAACACGTGGCTCTAGCCCGACAGCTTCCCGCGCAGTGCCGCGATACCGATCAGCCCAGTGCCGCGCTGATCATGGACCTCAAACGTCGCGGTTTGTTGGATGATACACTCGTCATCTGGGGCGCGGAATTTGGTCGTACCGTTTACTCGCAAGGTCAGCTTGGAGCTGCTTCATCAGGGCGCGATCACCATGGTCGTTGTTTCTCCGTGTGGTTGGCTGGTGGTGGCATTAAGCCGGGAAGTGTGCATGGGGAGACCGATGACTTCGGCTGGAACATCACGCGTGATCCTGTGCATCTGCGTGATCTTCACGCGACGATGTTGAATCAACTCGGACTCAATCACGAACGTTTTGTTTTCCCGTATCGGGGTCTCGACCAAAAACTCGTCGGCGTGGAACCTGCCAAGGTGGTCAAGCAAATCCTTGCGTAAATACCTTAGTGATAGGTGCTAGAGATCATTCCTGAAATAACTCAGGCTGGTGATGCGTAGTGGCATGATTGCTCTATGAAAATCATTCTTATCCTTTCACTGATTGCGTGCTGTTTGCCCTTGCATGCTAAAGTGTCGGCGAAACCAAATATTGTCATTCTTTATGCCGATGACATGGGCTTTGGCGATCTCGGGGCGAACAATCCGCAATCGAAAATCCCCACGCCCCACCTCGATCAATTGGCCAAAGAGGGCATGCGTTTTACCAATGGTCACAGCTCTTCGGGAATCTGCACGCCGTCGCGCTATGCGATGCTCACGGGGCGTTATCATTGGCGTGAATTTCATAACATTGCGAATTCGTTCGATGGCTCGATGTTTCAGAAAAATCAACTGACCTTGCCGCTGATGTTGCGCCAGCAAGGGTATGCCACAGCTGTCATTGGCAAATGGCATTTGGGCTTTGATTGGGATGGCATCCGCAAGGCTGGTGCGCCGAAAAATTCGATCAAGCATACCGACTACGATTGGACCAAACCCTTTCTCGGCGGTCCTTTGGATCACGGGTTCGATTATTATTTTGGCGACAACGTCATCAATTTTCCTCCCTATGCATGGATTGAAAATGATCGATTGGTGAAAGCTCCGGATATGACCTATCAGAAATTTCCTGGTCAGCCGAAAGAAGGGAATTGGGAGTGCCGTCCAGGCCCTGGCGTAAAAGGCTGGGATCCGTATCAAGTGTTGCCGACGTTGACGCAGAAAGGTGTCGAATATGTGCGCTCGCGCAAGGGCAAGGAGCAGCCGTTTTTTCTGTTTTTTCCGCTACCCTCGCCGCACGCTCCAATCATCCCGAACGATGAATTTGACGGCAAATCAAAAGCGGGTGCCTTTGGCGATTTCGTGGTGCAGACGGATGACAGTTGCGGAAAAATTTTGCAGGCCCTGCGTGATAATGGATTTGCCGAAAATACGATTGTGGTCTTCAGCGCTGACAATGGTCCGGAGCACTATGCTTACGCACGTGATGAAAAGTTCGATCACTGGTCGGCGGCTCCTTTTCGCGGCTTGAAGCGCGATATTTACGAAGGAGGTCATCATGTGCCTTTCCTGATAAGCTGGCCTGGAGTGATCAAGCCGGGCTCGGTCTCGGATGTCTTGATTTCGCAAATTGATTTGATGGCGACATTTGCGAGTCTAACAAATTTTTCCTTGCCTGCAAAAACGGCGATTGATTCGCAGAGTTTTCACGCATTTTTTACTGCCAAAGATCCAACGCCACCACGTAGTTCGATGGTGCACAATACGCATCCGAAAAACTACGCGGTGCGCAAAGGTGATTGGGTTTTGATCGATGCCGTTCATGGATTTGGGGGGCAGGCCGCGCCCAAAAACTGGATTGCGAAACATCAAATGCCTGTTGATAACAAGCAGGCCGTGGAACTTTATGATTTGAAAAACGATATTGCCCAGAAAAAGAATCTCGCAGACGAGCATCCCGAGAAAGTCACCGAGCTCAAGGCTGAGTTGAAGCGGATTCGTGAAAGCGACTCATGATGTTGATTGATCTTCTACTGAAGTTCGCTCGGTGAAATCGATTTTTGATGGGATTCAAATTGGGCTCTGAGAAAATCGAGACGTTCTTTGATTTTTCGTTCGTGACCATTACTACTAGGATTGTAGTAGTTTTTGCCCTCGGGCAAATAAGCTTGGGGCACGTAGTTCTCGGGGTAGTCGTGGCTGTAGAGATACTCCAATTCCGAGTCTTTTGTGCCAGAGCGTGAGGCAAGAGATTTTCGACTCTTGGTGCGAAGGTGTTGCGGTACAGCGAGCGTTCGACCTTGCGCGACATCGGCCATGGCCATGCCAAGTCCCATGTAGGCGGAGTTTGATTTGGGCGCAGCTGCAAGATAAACTGCTGCATGGGCGAGGGGAATGCGACCTTCGGGCATGCCGATGAATTCGAGTGCGTGATGAGCATCGATGGCGATGCGCAGTGCGGCAGGGTCGGCGAGGCCGACATCTTCGCTGGCGAGGATGACGAGTCGACGAGAAATAAAGCGTGGGTCTTCACCGGCGTGCAGCATTTTGGCGAGCCAATACAAAGCGGCATCGGGATCGGAGCCGCGGATGGATTTGATGAATGCGGAAATGGTATCGTAGTGATTGTCCTCGTCGTAAGCGATGGATTTTTTCTGGATCGATTCCTCGGCGACTTCTAACGATAAATGAATGTTGCCCTCGGCATCCGCAGGAGTGGTGAGTATCGCCAGTTCCAATGCGGTGAGTGCTTTGCGCACATCGCCATCGGATTTTTCGGCAATGTGATGCAGGGCTTTGTCATCGATGACCAGGGGTAAATGTCCGAGTCCACGTTCAGGCTCGCTGATTGCTCGTTGCAACACCGGCATCAGTTCGGCGGTGCTGACGGGTTCGAGTTGAAAAATTTGCGAGCGCGATGTCAGCGGTGAATTGATGTGAAAAAATGGATTGTGCGTGGTGGCTCCGATGAAACGAATGGCTCCGCGTTCGATGTGCGGCAGGAGCACATCTTGTTGCGATTTGTTGAAGCGATGGATTTCATCGATGAACAAGATGGTGGTTTGATTGCGAATGTCGCGATAGTGCTTGGCTTGATCGATCTTGGCGCGGATTTCGGCGACATTCGATTCGACGCCGTTGAGAGACTCGAAGCGTGATCCCGTCATGCGTGCGATGACGGTGGCGAGCGTCGTTTTTCCCGTGCCAGGAGGACCGTAAAAAATCAGTGACGTGAAGCGATCGGACTCGATGGCACGGCGCAACAATTTCCCCGGCGCAAGAATGTGCTGTTGGCCTGCAATCTCGTCAAGATGCTGCGGCCGCATGCGCGAGGCGAGCGGCTCGTTGTGCGGATTCTGCGGCTTGGGTTGATGGAAGAGATCGGACATGGAGAGATGCGAAGTGATCGGAAGGATCGGACAAATTGAGCCGATCTTAATCCTTACGCATGATACAAGAGAATCGAGTTGGCAGTGAAGTGGTCGGAGAGCATGTCGGATACAATGACGATCGGAGTGCCGGGCTGCGCGAGGTTGTTTTCGCGAAGGATTTCCGCGGCGCGTTGGATCGTCTCGTCGATGGTTGGCGAAAAGGCTAACTGAAATGCGGTGACGCCACGCGATAGGGCAAGTTGACGGCAGACGCGTTCTTTGGGGGAAAAGGCATAGAGGGGTGTGCGCGGACGTAGCAGCGCGGTGTGGTTGGCGACGATGCCGCGACGAGTCAGCACAATCAAACAAGCACCCGGCAGGGAGTCGGCGAGGATTACTGCGGCGCGACATGTTTTCTGACGCTCATCGCGCAAGATCGCGTGTTCCGCATAGCCGAGGCCGCCGCTGCGTTCGATGCGTGAGGCGATACGCACAAAAGCTTCCATGCAGCGAATCGGATAGGCACCGACGGATGTCTCGCCCGAGAGCATCAAGGCGTCGGCTTCTTCAAAGGTCGCATTGGAAACATCGGTCACCTCGGCACGTGTTGGTGTGGGATTGGTGATCATCGATTCTAACAACTGCGTCGCCACGATCACACGACGTCCCAGCTCGTGACAACGGCGAACAATGCGGCGTTGTAGGATCGGCAGCTCTTCAAATTCGACTTCGACACCTAGGTCGCCACGCGCGATCATGATGACGTCAGTCGCTTGGATGATCGAGTCGATGTTGCGGATCGCTTCTTGGTCCTCGATTTTCGCCACAATCTGCGCGCTGCCTTCCAGTTTTTCCATCGCAGTGCGAAGTTCGCGCACGTGGGCGGCATCGCGCACGAAAGAGCCCGCTACAAAATCTGCCTCACATTCGACGGCGAGTGCGAGATCGATATGGTCTTTTTCTGTTAGGGCTGGCAAGTTCAAGCGTACACCCGGCAAATTGATGTGTCGGCGCGAGCCCAGCTTGCCGGGAGTTTTTACCTCGCAGGTGATCGAGTCGGGTCGCACGCTTTTGATCAACATCAGCATCGCACCATTGTCGACGACGAGAGTATTGCCCTCACTGACATCATCCATCAAGCCGCCATAGTTGACGGTTGTGGAAAGAGGAATGGTGGCGGGAGCATCGACTTTGCGAAATTCGACAAGGTCACCTTCTTTGAGCTCATAAGGTTGCGCGAGATCACCCGTGCGAATCGAGGGCCCCGTGAGATCGAAAAGTACGGCAATGTGAGCATTGCGATCTTTGGCTTGCTTGCGCACTCGGCGAGCCATTTCCCGTGCCCACTCGTGCTTGGCGTGGGACATGTTGAGACGAAATACATCGGCGCCAACGTCCATCAGCGCGCCGATGGTTTCTTCAGATTCTGTTGCGGGGCCGAGGGTGCAGATAAATTTGGTACGTGGTTGCATAATCGTGGATGAACAAGAGTGAACACGAAACATGCCAAAAAGGCAACTATTGCTTGTGCTTCTGCTCGCAGCATCCTGTCATGCGTGAAATGGGTCGAAAACGCCCGATTTCGTTGATTTTGGTAATTTTTCGCAAAAATCGCGGACAAATCTTGACCGATTCCGCCTGTCTCCCTAGTTTTTCGCGCGCAAGCGCACCGAAAATTTTATGAATATCCACGAATATCAGGCAAAAGAGCTGTTTGACCGCTTCCAAGTCCCTAGTCCGAAAGGAAAAGTTGCCTCCACACCCGAAGAAGCGGCTGCTGCGGCCCGCGAGTTTGCTGGTGCTAAGCTTGTCATCAAGGCCCAGGTGCATGCCGGTGGTCGTGGCAAAGGTCACTTCAAGAATGGCTTCCAAGGTGGCGTTCATTTGATCGAATCCCCCGAGCAAGCCGCCGAATTCGCAGGCAAAATGCTCAACGAAACACTCGTCACCGTGCAGACGGGTGAAGCCGGTCGTTTGGTGCGCAAGGTGATGGTGGCCGAGGCAGTCGATATCACTCACGAATATTACCTCGCCATCTTGATGGATCGCGCTACCTGCCGTCCCGTCATCGTTGCTTCGACTGAAGGCGGCATGAACATCGAAGACGTCGCGCACAACACGCCCGAAAAAATCGTTCGTCAGTTCATTCATCCTCTGCTCGGCCTGCAAGCCTACGAAGTGCGGAAAATCACTGCCGCCCTTGGACTCGAAGGCGACAATGCCAAGCAGTTCGCGAAACTTCTCGGCAATCTCTACAAACTTTTCATTCAGTGCGATTGCTCGATGCTCGAAATCAATCCACTTGTCACCACTCCTGATGGTCGTGTGCTCGCGCTCGATGCCAAGTTCGGCTTCGACGATAACGCTCTCTATCGCCATCCTGACATCGTCGCCATGCGCGACAAAGAGGAAGAAGATCCTCGTGAAGTGGCTGCATCCGAATACGACCTCAACTACATTGGTCTCGATGGAAACATTGCCTGCCTTGTCAACGGCGCCGGTCTTGCCATGGCAACCATGGACATCATCCAACACTACGGTGGTGAACCTGCGAACTTCCTCGACGTGGGCGGTGGCGCATCCAAAGAACAAGTTTCCGCAGCCTTCAAAATCATTCTTGGCGATCCAAACGTCAAAGGCATCATGATCAACATCTTCGGTGGCATCATGGACTGCAACGTGATTGCGGAAGGCGTTGTCGCAGCCGCGAAAGAAACCGGTCTGCCAATTCCGTTGGTCGTTCGTCTCGAAGGCAACAACGTTGAGGCCGGCAAAGCCACCTTGGCAGCCAGCGGTATCAATATTACCGCTGCCAGCACCATGGCCGATGCTGCACAAAAAATCGTCGCGCTGGTAAACTGAAGATCTCTCGGCCATGACGCAAAAGCAATTCTACGACTGGCAAACCATGGGAGGAAGCAAAGATGTTTCCGCTCTGGTGCAGTCGTTGGAAGAGCGGGAAATCTCATGGTGCATGATTGGCGGCCTAGCTGTTAATCACTGGGCGGAAGAACCGATGGCAACAGCGGATGTCGATCTTGTCATCGTCACGAAACAACTCGAGGCCGCAGTAGAGGCGTTCCAGTCTCTGGGATTCAGTCGTGAAGAATTTACACATTCGGTCAACCTCAAAGGTCAATCGAAAGTCAGCATTCAAATCACTACTGCTGAATTTTACCAAGAATTTCCATCCCGTTCTGTTCCCGCCGATGTCCACGGTATGCTCATGCGCGTTGCCAGCGTAGAGGATACTCTCGCAGGAAAAATTGCCGCATTTACCGATTCATCCTGCCGTCCCAGTAAGCGCCAGAAAGATCTTGCTGATATCTCTCGATTGCTCGAGTCACATCCGCATTTGCAACAACTCATTCCAGCCGAAGTTCTCTCAAAACTCATTTTTTAACACACTGATCACTCAAACCTTCACACTAGACACTTAAGAACCATGTCCATTCTCATTAACGAAAACACCAAAGTCCTCATTCAGGGCATCACGGGCAGCTTTGGGGCCCGCCACGCTTCCTTGTCTCTCGCTTACGGCACCCAAGTTGTCGCGGGCGTTACTCCAGGAAAAGGTGGTCAATTGTTCGAAAACACCGTGCCGATTTTCAACGGCGTGGCTGATGCCGTGCGCGAAACGGGAGCCACGGCTTCCGCGATTTTCGTGCCGCCGCCCTTCGCTGCCGATGCTATTCTCGAAGCTGCCGACGCTGGCGTGGAACTGATCGTTTGCATCACCGAAGGCATTCCTGTCATGGACATGATGCGCGTCAAAGAAGCCCTCAAAGGACTTCCCGTGCGCCTCGTTGGTCCAAACTGCCCTGGTCTCGTCACTCCTGGCTACGGCGAAAAATCTCACGGTGGTTGCCGCATTGGCATCGCTCCTGGTTACATCCACAAGCGTGGCAACGTCGGCGTGGTATCGCGTTCCGGCACTCTCACTTACGAGGCTGTTTTCCAATTGACCCAACTCGGCTACGGCCAAAGCACCTGCGTCGGCATCGGTGGCGACCCGATCAATGGCACCAATCACCAAGAAGTGTTAGAGATGTTCAACAACGACCCCGAGACCGAAGCGATCATCATGATCGGCGAAATCGGTGGCACCGCTGAAGTCGAAGCCGCTCGTTGGGCGAAAGAGCATTGCAAAAAGCCGATCGCTGGATTCATCGCCGGAGCCACAGCTCCTCCAGGACGCCGCATGGGCCACGCCGGTGCGATCGTTGGTGGCGAAGAAGACACCGCAGAGGCCAAGAAGCGCATTCTTGCCGAGTGCGGCATCGCCGTCGCCGAGACACCTAGCGACATGGCAACCACCTTGCTCGCTCGCTGGGGCAAGTAAGAGCCAAGGCTTTTTGAAAAATTCTGAAAAAACAACGCGACGAATGCAAATTCGTCGTGTTTGTTTTGGTAGGCGAAATCTAATTGCTCCAACCCATCTTATGAAAATTGCATCCCGTCTGTTTTGTCTACTCGCATGGATTCCGATCTCCCTGTGCGCGGAGGAATCCAAGAAGCCGAACATTTTGCTCATCGTTGGCGATGACATGGGCTATGCCGATGTCGGCTTCCATGGATGCAAGGACATTGCCACGCCGCATCTCGATGC
>JBIIAI010000055.1:0-18497 GCA_044239965.1 Akkermansiaceae bacterium | reverse complement strand
AAGCTGCTACGGACAACGCCAAGAAGTTCATCAAAGAACTCACCTTGGAATACAACAAAGCTCGTCAGGCCGCGATCACCTCCGAACTCCTCGAAATCACCACCGCCATGAAGGCGATGGAATAAAAAGTTACGAGTGAGCAGTGATCAGTGATCAGTGCTCACAAAATGAAACCTCACAAACACTCAACTACTCCACCAACACAACTGATCACTGATCACTAGCTACTAACCACTTCTAACTATGAGCAACCAAGGAACCATCGTTCAAGTCATCGGCGCCGTTGTCGATGCCGACTTCTCCAAAGCCAGCAGCCTCCCCGCCATTTTCAATGCGCTGGAAGTCCGCTACACCGTCAATGGTGTTGAAACATACCTCGTGCTGGAAGTGCAGCAACACCTCGGCGATGGCTGGGTGCGTGCTGTAGCTATGTCCTCCACTGATGGTTTGAAGCGTGGTCTTGCGATCACGGATAAGGGAGTCCCCATTTCCGTGCCAGTCGGCAAGCAAGTTCTCGGCCGTATTTTCAACGTTACTGGTGACCTCGTCGATGAAAACGTGCCTCTTGAGGACGCGAACCGTCGCTCGCCAATTCACCGTCCCGCTCCCCTGCTCACTGAGCAAAGCGCCAATACCGAAGTTCTCGTGACTGGCATCAAAGTCATCGACCTGATCTGCCCACTGCTCAAAGGTGGTAAAGGCGGCATGTTCGGTGGTGCTGGTGTAGGCAAAACCGTTGTGATCATGGAGCTCATCAACAACATCGCCAAAGCGCACGGTGGTTACTCCGTTTTCGCAGGTGTCGGTGAGAGGACTCGTGAAGGAAACGACCTCTATTGGGAAATGATCGAAGGTAACGTTATCGCTACCGAGAAAGACGAACACGGTCACGTGAAACTCACACCCGAAGGCAATCCGGTTCTTACGGAAGGCTCGAAAGTGGCTCTTTGCTACGGCCAGATGAACGAGCCTCCAGGTGCTCGTCTGCGCGTTGCTCTCTCCGCCCTCACCATGGCTGAGCATTTCCGTGACGAAGACAACCAAGACGTTCTTCTGTTCGTCGACAACGTTTTCCGTTTCTCCCAAGCCGGTTCGGAAGTATCCGCTCTGCTCGGACGGACTCCATCCGCTGTAGGTTACCAGCCAACTCTTTCCGAAGAAATGGCCACACTCCAAGAGCGGATTACCTCCACCAACAAAGGTTCGATCACCTCGATTCAGGCCGTTTACGTTCCTGCTGACGACTTGACCGACCCAGCTCCTGCTAACACCTTCGCTCACCTTGACGCCACCGTGGTTCTTGAGCGTTCCTTGGCAGAACAAGCGCTGTTCCCAGCTGTGGACCCGCTCGCTTCCACCTCCAAGGCGCTTGCCCCCGAGGTTGTCGGAGCCGAACACTACCGCGTTGCTCGCGGCGTTCAGCAAGTTCTTCAACGCTACAAAGACCTCCAAGACATCATCGCGATTCTTGGTATGGACGAACTGTCCGACGAAGACAAACTGACCGTGTTCCGCGCCCGTAAATTGCAGCGTTTCCTCACCCAGCCGTTCCACGTTGCCGAAATTTTCACCAACGTTCCCGGCGCTCTGGTTTCGCTCGAAGACACCGTCAAAGGCTTCGCCGAAATTCTCGACGGCAAGTGGGATGACGTACCAGAAGGTAACTTCTACATGAAAGGTGGCATCGACACCGTATCGCGTAGTTAATGATTAATTCAGCGTTTCAGTTTTCCTAATTTCAGCTTTTTTCCATCAATGCCTCTCCACCTCGAAATCGTAACGCCCGAGAAAAAAATCTTCTCGGACACCGTGACCAACGTCTATCTCCCTGGAGCAGACGGTGAAATGGGCATCCTTCCTGCGCACAGCGCCCTCGTCTCAGCACTCGCCCCAGGCGAGCTACGCTATGAGAAAGACGGTGTCGTGACCGCCATTGCCATCGGCAGTGGCTTTGCGGAAGTCACCCAGGAGAAAGTCAACATCCTCACCGACATGGCCCTCGGTGACGAGCAGATCGACGAGGCCAAAGCCGAGGCCGCGATGCAACGCGCCGAGGAGCAACTCAAAAACATCGATCACAGCATCGATGCCGAAGAAGTCGCCCACCTCCAAGCAATCATCGCCAAATCCATGGCCCAGCTTAAGCTCAAGCGCCGCCCACATTGATCGGCACGCCACAAGCTACACAAAACAAAAACCGCGCCCTTCACACGGCGCGGTTTTTTTTGCACTCATCCATTTAGCTTCATCAAAAATTCACACTTGCATGATTGCGGTGGAGGCACGACTCAGATAGCTTTGCGCCTTGCATTACCTTTGCCGTTACTGGAACGAATCCATTGCACTCCTATGAACTCGACTCTTCGCTCGCTGCTGCCTCTGACCACTGGAACTTTTGTTGGCGCCCTGGGCGCGATTTTATTGCAACGCAGTCTACCGCCAAAGGAAGGCTCGCCCGAAGAACGCATTGCTATTCTCGAAAATGATTTGAAAAAAGCCGAAACAGAATTGCGCTCGTGGCAGGATACAAGCCCACGCAAACGCTTTGGTGCTACCACTCATGACAATGTACGCAGCATTGCTCAGGCACTCAAAGATGGCCGACCAGTCACACCGGACGATATTTTTAATTCGTTCAAACCACTCATGCGCGATCTTTCACCACTCACCGAGCGCATGCGCAAGATCGAAACCAAGCGTAGTGCCGAAACTCGTGCTGGCGAATATGCTCGTAAGTATGGCCTCACCGCCGAGCAGCAAAAGCAACTGGTCGACAACTTAGTCTTGCAAGGAGATGAGCAACGAAAAGCCTTACAAGTCATGATGGAAAGCGATCATGTGAGCATGAATGAATACATGAAAGCCGAGCGGGCGCAGGATCGTGACGCCGGACTCGATGAAACCATGGCTGCGATGTTACAAGGTGAAAAACGCGAACAGTTTCTCACCGAGCGCTTGAATGAAAAAGCAGAACAGGTTCAAACCGAGGCCGATGGCAAAGTCAAACGCATCGATGATATCGTGAAGCTCGATGACCAACAGCGTCATCAAATGTTTCTCAACATGGCGCAGACATCTCGTTACTACGACAAACAAATGCAGTTCGATGGTTTGCAAGATGGGGTGACACCTCTGGCCGAAGGCACAACGGAAAAGCAAGCGATGATGTCCGTTTTGCGCCCCGAACAAGTGCAAGCCTACGAAGAGCACCGCAGAGAACAATTGGAAAAAGCACAACAAGATGCCGCGGAAATCGGACTCACCATTCCGAACGACTGGAATCCCGACGACGACATCAGCTTCTAACATTTTTTCTCATGTCATCCTCTCACGAAATCCCTGCGATCGACATTCGCGACCTGCGTGTCGATTACGAACACTTCACAGCTGTCCATGATTTGACGCTGAAAGTCCCTGCTGGCGAAGTCTTTGGCTTGGTTGGCCCGAACGGAGCCGGCAAGACCAGCACCTTTAAAGTTCTCGCATCACTCATGCAACCGACTTACGGAGAAGTCATTCTCAGCGGCGTCGATGTGCTAGAGGACAAAGAAGCGGCCCGGCGCGTCATCGGCTACATGCCGGATCTCGCACCGGTGCCGCGCGATCTCAAGTGTGGCGAATTTCTGCGTTTCTATGCACGGGCCCATGGACTCGGCAATGCCAAGCAATGCGCCGAACGCGCGGATGAATGCTTGGAAGAAGTCGCTCTCACCGATCACAAAAATCACTGGTGCCACAAGCTCTCGCGCGGTCAAACGCAGCGCTTGGTGTTAGCAAAAACCATGTTACACTCACCGAAAGTTTTGATTCTCGATGAGCCCGCAAGTGGTCTCGATCCCCTCGCCCGTCGCGAACTGCGCAGCACCTTGCGCAAACTGGCATCGCAGGGCGCGACGATTTTTATCAGTTCGCACATTCTCACCGAGCTCGCGGAAATGTGCACATCCATTTGCGTGATGAGTCGTGGTAAATTGCTCGCATCGGGCACCGTAGATCAAGTGCGCCAACAACTTGGCGATGACTCGCGCAGCATCACCGTGGTGCCATTGCATGTGCTCACAACGGTTCCCGATTGGATCCAACAGTTCAATGGTGTGGCCGATGCCCGCATTGATAGCGGATCGATTTCGTTAGATTTCCTCGGCGACGACGAAGCGCAAGCCAATTTGTTAGAAGAAATGCTGCGCCGCGGACTGCGTGTGCGAAGTTTCACAGAGAAGCGCAGTTCCTATGAAGAAATCCTCATCGGCGTAGCAGAAAGGAGTCGCTTGTCATGAATCATCCACAGATTTGTCGAGCATGGGAACTTTGGAAAAATCCCATTTTCTTGCGTTACTGCCGCTCCCGACTCCGTCCCACAGCGGTTTCCGTCGCTTGCTTGCTCACCGTGATGATCGCGGGCTTTATGTTTCAGATGATTCGTACGATCAGTGAAAATCGGGTTGATTTATCTGAGTCCGATGTAGAACGCACACCACTGATTCCCTTGCTGATTTTGCAAAGTGTCATCCTCTTTGTATTAGGTACGGCGCAGGCCTCAGGAGGAATGACAGCAGAGCGTGATGAAGGAGTGATCGACTACCAACGCTTATTGCCGATGACACCTGCAGCAAAAGTGTTAGGTTACCTCTTCGGATTGCCGATTCGTGAATATGTAATGTTCGCCTTCACCTTGCCCTTCGTCATCTGGGGTATTTGTTATGGCAAGGTGCCATCACACACCTGGCTCTCGCTCTACGGTGTGATGGCCAGCACTACGATCCTTTATCACCTAACTGGATTACTCACAGGTACGATCGTCAAGAACCGACGCTGGGCTTTCCTTACTTCCATCGGCCTGATCTTCGCGCTCTACACCGTGATTCCGCAAGCGGCAAAATTCGGCTTGGTGTTTTTCAAGTATCTCACCATCACCCCGACCTTCGAAGAATCCGTGCGCTACCTCACCCCGAGCAATATTGGTGACACATGGGAAACGGGGCGTCGATTGCTCTCGCAGGCGAAATTTTTCAATCTCGATTTCTCCGAAGCCGTCTTCACCTACTTCTCGCAGTCCTGCTTGATCATCACGTTTTTTGTGATGTTGTGCCGACGCTGGAAGGATGCCGACGCACATCTGTTAGGCAAAATCTGGGCGGTAGGATTTTATGCATGGGTGCAAATTCTTTTGTTAGGAAATGCACTGCCTTTGATCGATTCCGGAAAACTTTTCCCTACCCAACAATTCTCGCGCTTCTCCTACATGATGCGCGGCAAGTCATGGGAGCCATCTTCATGGGAAACGATCGCAATGATTCTCGTCTATGGTTTACTCAGTTTGCTATTTCTTTGGGTGCTCAGCGGCATCATCACGCCCAACTTCGGCACACAGATCAATGGCTGGAGACGCGCAAACAAATTCGGACGCAAGCGTTTGCCAAGGCTCGCCGATGAATCGAACTCTACTGGCTTTGTGCTGCTGATGGGGATCATCGGCGGCGCAGGATGGTTCGCCTTCTCGCACATGCTTGTTGAATCGCGGTGGTTCCCGGGACACTTTGCGTTGCCCTCACTAGCCGGATTTTTCATCCTTGCGATGGTAACCTGTGCGTTGTTGCATCAGATGTTGTTAGAAGCAAAAGGCGGGCGCACGGTCTTTCTCTCCATCATCTTCCTGCTCGTATTGCCGCTGATGGTGGCATCCATCTTGATGGGGGCTTCTGATCGACTCGCTCCGCTCGCTGTGTGGATCGGCGGCATTTCTCCGTTGAGCTTACCCGCGCTGTGTGCGGCGAATCATCTCACGATTACCGACTTCCCCGTAAACATCAGCCGCGCCATTCCTGGTGCCTACATCTTCTGGCAAGCCGTCTATCTGATCACTGTCATCTCCCTAACAAAAACGCTGTGGCGAGCGAGAAAGTCGACCAAAGAACTTGTATGAACCACTGCCCCTGTCTGAATCCGCTCTATCGCGAAGCCCATTTCCAAGTGACCAAGCCCAGCAGTGGCTGGCCAGCAGCATTCGGCATTGTCACCGCCTGCAATCCCTACGGCAACGAAGCTACCGACGAAGAAAACGAACGCGCCACGGAACGATTGCGCACTGAACTAGACGCCGAATCTCTTGTCTACTTCCAAGCCACTGGCGGATCGAAAGATATGACGCACTGTGAAAAAGGATTCGCCATCAGCTTCCTCGACCTCCAACAAGCGATCAACTGCGGCAAACGCCATCACCAAGACGCGATCTTTTGGATCGAACAAAATGCCCTAAACCTTGTCTGCTGCCAATGCCCCCGCATCGAAACCATCGACCAGTGGGAGCGACGGATTGTAGATGCAACTCCATGACGATTTCTCCGAAACATCTGATACAACTCTTACGTAATCATCACTCATGAAACGCATTTCACTGGTTCTTTTTGTGTTAATCCTCGCAGGACTCGTGGTAGGCATGACCTTGCATTTTTCTACATCGAAAATGAGCCTCAAGGATTTCTCAATGAACACGCCACAAAATGCGAATCGACCACTGGCGCTGCCATCGCAGGGAGAGGTGGATTTTCGTTTCCCCTCATTCTCAGTTTGGCAGACCTTAGCCACTCCCGTGGTGCAGCACGTGGAGCAACCGATGGGCTCACGGCATGGTGCTTTTGCATACGACGCACAACCTTTTTGGGCGATGAATGAGCAGCGTGGAGGAAATCATTTTGGAGCCGATCTCAATGGCATCGGCGGCATGAACACGGATCTTGCTGATCCCGTCTATGCGGCCGCAGACGGTCTTGTGGTCTATGCGGGAAATCCGTCGCCTGGCTGGGGAAACATCGTGGTGCTCGCTCATCGACTGATGGATGGAACTGCGGTGCAAACGATGTATGCGCACCTGCATCGCATTGATGTGGCGCTAGGCAGCCTCGTCGGGCGCGGTCAAGCCATCGGTTCCGTGGGCTCTGCGAGCGGGGTATATATTGCCCATCTACATTATGAAGTACGTCAAGGAAATGGCGTGGACATTGGCGCTGGCTACGGAGCCAATCCGCTCAATCGCATCAATCCTGATGAATTTTTCGGGAAACACAAAATCGCAGACGATGCATTATACACTTCAGCTTTCGCAATCGAACGCAGCAGTCGCCAACAACGTGAAGCCACCGAGCTGTTCAATCAACTGAATAGCGAAGAGAATCGCGAAAAACTGCTAGAAATTCTCAAGTGATCGCCTCAAGAACCGATGCCATTGTTGCGCGCTTCGATGGCGAGGCGGAAAGCAACTTGATCACCGTGTTTTTTAACCGAGAATTTCACTGATTTCCGCACTCCCGGTGCGGGGCACCAAGTCGCCTGCCAAAACTGATATTCGGCCCCATTAGCAGCACGGACGACTACGCGAGAGACACCGATCACGCCTGATGCATTGCGGGAGGAAATTTCACAAATCCTCGCACGTTCGTTACTTTGCCACTCGGCCAAAACGGAATCGCGCCAAGCAAGTGCTGCTGCGTAAGCATGTGCAAGGCCTCCATAATTCGCGTCACTGAAAAAGCGCGATGATTTCTCACCGCGCCGTTGCATCCGCACTTGCCACCCGAAGCTGCTCACGGATGGAATTTCCACCCGTGCGAGGCCGTAAGTTTTGGCAGGAATGTCGCTCATGCTTTCACGAAACTTTCTTACATCATGCGTTATGTAAGAGATTACACTCCTGCCATCGAAATTGTTTAGCGACCACGTCCGCGACCACCCCATCCGCGCATGTTGCCTTCGCTCTCGATGATCCGAGTTTTGGCTTCATCATTGAGGGATGTCGATTGTTGAATCGCCGCTTTGGCAGCTACGGGATCTGCGGCCATCCATTTGGCGGAGCTAACCATCAGCGCACGTTGGCGATCACCTTCATCAGTAATGGATTCGGCAAGCGCGAAGGTTTGTGAGTTGTCTGTGCCATTATTTGCGAAAACATAGGTGCCGACGGCTGTGTCGCGCATATCTCCAGCCGGAATTTGCTCGATGGCTGCCAACGCGGCTTTGCTGTCTTGGCGGGAATAATTCATCATCACGTTGCGCATGGCATCGTCAGATGTCACACCTGAAGATACGACCAAGTTGAAGGCTTCTTGAGGATTTTCACGAGACATTTGCTCAGCTACTGTGGCGGTGGCACGCATGCGCTGTTCATCATCAGCAAAGGTAGTCAATTGCTTGGCAGCCTCAAAAGGATCTTTACCTGCAAGACCGTCGAAGGCCCGACGACGAGCGTCCTCTTGTTGATCAGCGGGAAGACCAGCAATGAATTTTTCGGCATCGCCCCAGCTCTTGGCACCCAGTGCTTCAGCAATTTGGCGATTGGCGCGCGATTGATCATCGCCCTCCATCGAACTAGCAAGCTGCATGGCTTTTTCTGGATCAGTCTTGGCAACTTGAGAAACAATCGAACTGAGAGCATTGCCCTTTTCCGCACCGTTCAGAGATTTTGCCCAAGTCATCGCATCTTCGGGATTCTGTTTCGCCCACTCGGAAGCAATGATTGATGCTGCGCCGTTGCCCATAGGACCGCCGCCGCCACGGCCACCAAACATGCCCATCATCGCGAATTGCGAAGGGTTTTCCGAGTAGAACTTCGAGGCTGCTACTGGATCAACACTCGCCCAACTCTGCATGATCGTAGGTTTAACAAACATGCCAGTGAAGCCCATTTTATCAGAAAATGCCATCGCACTTTGTGGATCGGTCTCGGCCCACTTCGCGAACAAAACGTAGGATGCCATGATGCGCTCGGGCATCGGAATGCCATCGAGCTTCTTGGCTTCTTCCTCAAGTTGCTCAGGGCTCAATGAGGAATAGTAATCGAGCAACGACTGCATGCGCTGAATCTGACCGGGAGTTTGATAGATTTCATCGACAGAACGAGGACGTGAAGCAGAACCTTTTGCTGCGACAGAGTCGCTCGTGCTAGCTGCGCGACTGCTGCGGCTGAGGCTCTCTGCAGTGATCTCCGCAGAGCTCGGATCAGATTTGCCGCCCTTACCGATAAGAAAACCGGCACTGCCACCGAGCAGTAAGGTCACGACAGGAAACAATAACTTTTGATTCATGATTTTTTATGGATTCATGAGTAGTAACACCGCCGAGCGGAAAAGTTGCTTGTCATTTTCTGAGATTTTTTCAATCTGTGTCATGCACCACCCTCTCACCAAAGTGCTTTTTGTCTGCATGGGCAACATTTGCCGATCTCCTGCCGCCGAAATCATATTTCACCAACAAGTTAAACAAGCTGGTCTTGGAAGTTCATTTCTCATCGACTCAGCCGGCACTACGGGCTATCATGAGGGAAATCCCCCCGATCGACGGATGATCCGCACTCTCGAAAAACGAGGCTACTCGATCTTTGGTTGCTCACGTCCAGTGGTGGATGATGATTTTTCCATCTTTGATCACATCCTCATCATGGATCAGGACAACGAGCGCGAATTGTTAAAACGTCCCGCCTGCGCCCCTTTCCGCCACAAGATCCGTTTTCTCACCGATTTCGCCACGCGTCACAAGGACACCTATGTGCCCGATCCTTATTATGGTGGAGATCAAGGCTTCGAGCACGTCGCGGATCTCATCGAGGATGCTTGTGCTGGACTACTGGAAAAACTCAAATCAGGTGCGGATTTATGAGAAAAATTTGCGCGCTACTGACGATCGCTTTTTTACTATGCCAATGTGGTGACGGCGATGGTTTTGCGACCTATGTTCCCGGGCCAGCAAGCAAGGTTACCCGCACACAGGCACTGGCCTCGGCCTACGCCTACACCCAAGTTCGTTGGAAACCATCCACGAAAAACATTCTGCATGGCAGCGATGCAGACGGCATTTTCGTGCAGACAATAGATCGCAGTCTTCAAAATCCTGGACCAGGCCGAGGCTATTGGTCCCCCGATCAAGAGCAAATCAGCATGCCTTACCAATGGGGTGGCTTTGATACGCCATCCACCTTTCTCGGCAAAATTCGCGACGGCTACGCCGCTGGTGATGTGGCAACACAGGCGAAAAAACAAGCAGGTGACGCCGCAGTGAGCAGACACGCCGCTGGGGTCGATTGCTCTGGCTTCGTCTCCCGCTGCTGGCGTTTGTCTAGGCCCGTTTCTACTGCAGAAATGCCAACGATCACAACGCCGATCTCGTGGGATGATCTCAAATCAGGGGATATTCTACTCACCAAGGGTCACGTCATTTTGTTTGACCGGTGGCTTACGCATGGTAGTAACCTAGTGGCCTACGAAGCAGGCCCCCTCCCCGCCTGGAAAGTTTCCTGCAATCATTTTTCCGTCAAAAAACTCCTCCAACGCGGCTACGCACCTCGCCGTTATCTCTACATCATCGAACCAAGCTCATGAGAAAAATCCTCACTTTTGTCGCCACCGCACTCATCGCCCTCAGTCTATTTTCTTTCTGGTATTTCCAGCAAGAGCGAGTGCTCAAGCGCAAGCTCGACAATCTCATTGAGGATCTCAATTTCACACCCGAAAGCACCCGAACCACACGCTTGATCAAAAGTTCATCGATTACCTCATACTTCGATGTTGCAACCGAAATCTCATCGCCCATCGAAGAAGCTAACGGAAATTTTTCCCATGAAGATCTTAGTAGCGGCTATGCAGGGCTCGCTGAATATGCACGCGAAATCAACATCGTTCGCACCAACAAAATCTCCTACGATGGGGATAAAAATCAAGCAACGCTCAGCTTCGATGCCGACGTAAAACTCAACATCAAGCGCTGGATTCCCTCCCTCAATGACAGCTACCACGTGACGACTCACTGGCGCAAAACCGACAAAGGCTGGGTCATTCATAGCTCGCACTGGTCTGAGATCCCGTGAATATTTTCACATTTTCCCACTTGCCCTTTGTAAGAAACCTGTAACACTCTTCGTAGCAGTTTGCAGCTACGCAAAATCTAGCCTTCTCGAATCATGAAAGACCAAAACATCAGCAACCAACGTCGTAATTTCCTGAAAACCCTCACCGGTGTGGGTGCAGGCATGGCCGCCATTCCCGCCTTGATGCAGGCTCAAACCAACGCCCCAGCTCGACCATCGGGAGCGAAATACATGGGCGACTTTGCTGCGCCGAAGCTGGAAAAGGTCAAGGTCGCCATCATCGGCGTCGGAGCTCGTGGATCAGGTCACATTTCCCAACTCGCCACCATCGAGGGCGTAGAAGTTGTCGGCATTTGCGATCTCAATGAAGGCCGTGCCAAAGGCTCAGAAAACAACGTCAAAGGCAAGGGACACACGCCCAAAATCTATTTCGGTGAGGAAAACGCATGGCAGAAAATGCTCGCCGAAACCAAGCCGGACGCTTGTTTTATCGCCACCCCATGGGAGCTACACGGCCCACAAGCAGTAGCCGCCATGAAGGCAGGTGCCCATGCTTTTGTCGAGATTCCTATCGCCCTTACCATCGAAGAAATGTGGGACATCATCAACACCTCGGAAGCCACAGGCCGCCATTGCATGTTGATGGAAAACGTCAACTATGGTCGCGAAGAACTGCTGTATCTCAACATGGTGCGCCAAGGCGTGATCGGCGAACTATTGCATGGTGAGGCTGCCTACATTCACGAACTCCGCGGCCAAATGAACGGTGGAGATAGCACTGGTTCATGGCGCACACTTCATTACGCCAAACGCAATGGTAACCTTTACCCTTGCCACGGCCTCGGTCCCGTTGCTCAATACATGAGTCTCGCTCGCGGCGAAGACAACTTCCGCCGCCTTGTTTCCTTTGGCTCTCCTGCGAAAGGTCGCAATCTGTTTGCTAAGAAGTCGAACAATTTGACGAAGCCTGAGTTCAAGACTCTCGACTACCAATGCGCAGACATCAGCACCTCGATCGTCAAAACACACCTCGGTCGCACCATCATGATCCAATGGGATGAAACCTCGCCACGCCCATACTCGCGTCACAACTTGATTCAAGGCACCTTAGGAACACTCAAAGGCTTCCCTAACGGCATGGCCATCGAGGGTGTCACCAAGAGCTACCACGAGTGGACGAACTCCGAAGAATTCGAAGCCATCGCCGCGAAGTATGAGCATCCGCTCTTCAAGCGCATGGGCGAACTTGCCAAGAAAATGGGCGGTCACGGCGGCATGGACTTCCTGATGCTATTCCGCATCATCGAGTGCTTGCGCAATGGTCTTCCTCTCGACCAAAACGTTTACGAAGGTTGTTACTGGTCATCCGTGGCTCCACTGAGTGAAAAATCCGTCAAAGAGGACGGAATGCCGCAGGACTTCCCTGATTTCACCCGTGGCAATTGGAAAACCACCAAGCCACTCGCTGTCATCGAGTAACAGCAGCGCTGCTGATTTTCTTTCTCAGGCACCATTCCCTCACGAATGGTGCCTTTTTTCTCCCTTTTTTCTTTTCTATTCTCCCCGCATCAAGCGATGATGAGCCATGCACTGCATTGAACGCGCCGAGACGCCCTACCAACGCATCGAGGTTTGGAAATCCGCTCATCAAGTAGAATTCCGCGTGCAACAAGCCGTGCATGCTTGGTGGCATCGCCAACGCTTTCTCACCGGCCTCGCTTGGGATAATATGATCGCCGCCTGCCTGCTACGTCCAGCTGGCCCGCCGCGCTCGATCTTAATGCTCGGTCTCGCTGGCGGCACAACCTTTCGCGCCCTGCGCCGACTTCTGCCCGATGTCGCACTCACAGCCGTTGATATCGATGGCCCATGCATCGATCTTGCACGCAAGCACATGCACCTTGATGATCTCCAGTGCACCATTCACATCGCCGATGCTTATCAGTGGATTCACCAATGCCGCAAAACCTATGACGTCGTCATAGATGATGTCTACCTCGCTGGTTCGCACGATGTTTATCGCCCAGGCTCGTGGAATGAAAAAAATCTGCTAGACCTCAAAAAGCTCGTCGCACCAGACGGACTATTGCTCACCAATCTCATTCGTGGCGCAGGCCATCGCAACCTTCAGTCACAGATCCGAAAACTTTTCCGCGAACATTTTCCCTCAGCCAAAGAAGTCCGCACCCCCAGCGGACTAAACGAGACACTTTGCGGCGGCGATGCCATCCTAGGTGCCTCCGCACTTCAGCAATGGCGTGAGCATTTTTCTTCATCGCGCGATCGCGATTTGTGGGATATCATTACCGTACGCAAACTTTAGAAACCCATTTCATGACCGATTCCGTTGCCGCCATTTACAATCGAGAAGATTATCCATCGATGAGCCATCCCACAGGCCATCCCAGCATCATGGCCGCCTCTGCGATCTTTGGCGGACTGCGCACACCACCCGTGCAGACAAGTCGGATTCTCGAAATTGGCTGCGCCAGCGGACATCACATTCTGCCAATCGCTGCGGCATTTCCTGATGCATCGATCACCGCCATCGATCTCAGTAATCATGCTATCGAGAAAGCAAAATCCATCGCCCAAGCAGCCAAAATCTCCAACGCATACTTCCTCTGTGCCGATATCAAAAACTGGCGCCCCTCAGCTCATCAATACGACTACATCATTGCCCACGGATTTTTTTCCTGGGTCGATGATGAGGCTAAGTCGGCGCTGTTAGATATCTGCCAACACGCCCTGACCCCCAATGGCGTTGCGATGATCAGCTACAATACCCAACCCGGTTGGGCACTGCGACAGCCCCTTCGCGAGATGACCAATGCCCTTCGCCACATGCCTGCGTGCAAAAACTCATCCATACTTGCTCTCGAGCTCATCGAATCAGCCATGGAAGGCACCGATACTGATTACGGAAAATATCTCATCTCTCTCATCAAGGACGCCAAGGCCAAAGGTGAGCAACAACTCAAATTCGACGACCTCGGCCCCATCAATGACCCTTGTTACTTCAGCCAATTTGTGCAGTGGTGCCAAGCTGCCGGATTGAAATATGTTAGCGAGAGTGACATCGCATTAAGCAACCCCGCTATGCTCCCCGAGGGTGCAAAATCGCTATTGCCTAATCTGCGAAACGATCCTCTACTCCAGCAGCAGCTCGCCGATTTTTTCACTGGCCGCACCTTTCGCACCAGCTTGATCTGTCGTGCCGATGCTAATCTTTGGCAACCAACATGGGAAGAAGTCTCCGCGTATAGCATTGAGCTACTCATGCCCATTCCCGCCACAGGAAATCCGATCACTGATCGCATCGCCGAAGTCATTCATCAAGTGCAGCCCGACTGTGTCCCCATTCGCGAACTCCTCGCAGACATTCAAACATGCGATCCCGAGCAAGCGGTCACCGTCATACTCCAGCTCGCCCAACTCGGCATTCTACGCCTGCGTAGCATTCCCTACCGCAGCCTGAAATCCATGCCCGAGCATCCACGACTCTCGCTGTTAAATGAGCATTACCTCAAGGCTGGATTGTCCATTGTCGATGCCATGCATAACCCCTGCAAAATTGCTCCTTCTGATCGAAAAGTATTGCTCAACTGCAATGGCATCAATTCCTTTGATGACATCATGCGCCAATGTGCCGATGAAAAACAAGTGCAGTCCGCCCACGCACTACTTCAGTTTATGAATGATCGTGGTCTGCTTTGCTAGTCGCGCTGCGACTCCAATACCAGGCAAGAAAACTGCCAATCAAGCAGTGAAACACCGCGGAGATCGCAGCAGGAATCGGAGCCAGCGGCATCGCCGCAAAATGCGTCTTCGCAAGAGCCGCACCCAGCCCACTATTCTGCATCCCCACTTCCACTGATACCGTGCGGCATTGCGCCACGTCACAACCGCAAAGTTTTGCTACTACATAGCCCAAGCCAAATCCGATCCCGTGCAAGGCAAACACCGCCGCAAACAAAGTCCAACCCGCCTGAGCGATGGATGCTTTTCCTCCCGCCACAATGCTCCCCACCACCAGCACAATCAATATCACACTCACCATTGGTCCCACCGAACCAACAGCCTCTCGCACGGCATCGCGATAACGATTTTTTTCCACCAAGTGATTGATCACCAATCCTAACAGCAAAGGAATCAACACGATCTCAATCATCGAGCCAAACAAATCCCACGCATTCACATTCATCGCCTGCCCTGCCAACCATTTCGTCAATAGCGGCGTCATTGCCACCGCTAGAAACGTCGAGCACATGGTCAACAAAACGCTCAACGCCACGTTCGCGCGCGCGAGATAACAAATGACATTCGATGCCGTGCCTCCCGGGCAACAACCCACCAAGATCAGGCCAAGAGCCAACTCCTTCGGCAAACCAAACGCCATCCCTGATACCAAAGCAGCCAAGGGCATGATCAAAAATTGTGCCGCCACACCTAACAGAATCATCCGTGGTTGCTTGGCGACTTCCACAAAATCCGCAAAGCGCAGAGTCAGCCCCATGCCTAACATAATCACACCAAGTCCCCTCGCGATCCACGGCTGAAACCACGTCCACTGCTGCGGAGCCAGCCATGCCCACAGACAACCCAGCACGATCCATACTGGAAACCATTCACTGAAACGTTGAAAAAATCGATACATCATAATCATTGCACTTTACGGATTCATCAAATGCTCGCGGAAGAAATCCACTCGCTTGCGTTGCATCGAACGAGATTCGCCGCAACCATGACCACCACCTGGCACCACGATCATTTCGTAATCTTTGTCCGCTTTCATCAGAGCATTGGCAACCTGCATCGTCGATGCCGGATCCACATTGGTATCCAGCTCTCCTACTGTCAGTAACAACGCACCCTGCAAGCGCGCAGCGTGCGTTACGTTCGAGTTATCCGCATATTCTGGTCCTACTGGCCAATCCATCCACTGCTCATTCCACCAAATTTTATCCATACGATTGTCATGACAGCCACAATCTGCCGCCGCCGCTTTGTAAAAATCACCATGAAACAACAGCGCGCCTAACGCATTTTGACCACCTGCTGAACCTCCGAAAATCCCCACCCGTGTCAGATCCATCGCCGGATATTTTGCCGCAGCCGCCTTCATCCAAGCGATGCGATCGGGGAATCCCGCGTCCTTGAGGTTCTTGTAGCACTCGTCATGAAACTTCTTGCCACGATGCGCCGTTCCACGCCCATCGATTTGCACTGTGATGAAACCATGTGCGGCCACTTCACTCTGCGGTGCCATCCATGGGCTCCAGCTCTTGCGCACAAATGCATCCTGCGGTCCTGCGTAAATGTATTCCACCACAGGATACTTTTTCGCAGGATCATAGTCTGGCGGAAAAATGATCGTGCCGAAAATATCGAAATTCCCATCGCGATCCTTGGCAGCAAAGGGCACGGGCAATTGCCACTGTTTTTTCAATTCCGTCGCATCCGCAACAGCCAAGGTCTTTACCAACTTCCCATCCGCCGTGCGTCGCAGTTCATGCACCGGTGGCGAATCAATGCGTGACCAACGACAAACATAGTAATTCCCCTGCGCCGAAAAAACCGGACGCTCATGCGCACCATCAGCACTTGTCAAGGGCACCGCTTTCCCCGAATCCAGATGCACCATGACGTAATGCTCAAAGTAAGGGTCCTGATGTGGATAACACCCACAGGCCTCCACCAACACCGTGCGATTTTTTTCGTCAACATGCAGCACTTTTTTCACCAACCACTCGCCCTTGGTCAGTTGCTTTTTCACTTTTCCTGTTAGACCATCATACAAATACAAATGATTCCATCCATCGCGCTCCGAGAGCCATAGAATTTCATCACCTCCCTTGAGATCACGCCGATAGCCATAGCCATACACATAGATGAAAGTCTTGCTCTCCTCGCCGATCAATACCCGCTGTGATTGATTGACTGCATTCATCTCGACCACATAATACTTGCCAAAACCACGTTCAATATACTCGTAGGTCAAGCGCTGAGAGTCGCCTCGCCACGCCACACGATTCACCGAAAATGGATTCGGAATCAAAGTCTGATCAGCCGCCAAAGGTGCACTCCCATCCACCGCAAAAATCCATGGCACCGATACCGTAATCTCATCGCCCGGCTTCGGATAGTCCACCGTAAATGTCTCAGGCTGCAATTGCTTCTCGGGTGATGACCTCACATACGTCACCTTCCGAGGTGCCACCTCCTTCGCTTTCCACAATTGAAAAAATCGCGAATCTGGGGACCAATACGCCACGCCTCGAAATACCCCCGCCTCATCAGATTTCGCCAAGACCTTCTCGGTTTCCGCTTTCAGGTCCTTCAATACCACCTCGCCCTCGCGCAAGATCACCTCCCACTTGCCGTCGCTGGAACGATTGCTCTCGTAGCCAGGGCGACCGATTTGCCGATCACTCCGCTCCTCTGGCAACTTAGGCACCGCCTCTTGCACCACACTCTCTTGATTCGTAGTCAGATCCAGACGCGTCACGATCGCCTTACCTTGAGCATCCTCCGTTTGATAGAAAAACTGCTTCTCATCAGCACTCCAACCATAAGTGATTTTTTCATTTAACACCTTGACCCGCGACTTTGAGTAGGCCGCGCCCGTGATTTGCTCATACTCCTTCGTGCCCTCATGCTTCGCAGCAACTGGCAACATCAACACTCCCGCAATGATCAAAAAACGCATGCACCAAATACAAGCCCAAGCGGCGAAACATTTCAACAACCCATCTGAGAAAAATCGTCCATCGTCACCACTGCTTTCATCGCCAACAGTGGATCATTCAAAATTCAACTTCCCAGCCAGCCGCGCCCATGCTAGACTGCGCCATGCGTTCGCTGCTCGTCACCCTCACTTGCTTGATCTTTTCTTCACTGCCCCTCTCTGCCCAACAACCAGCGGAGAACGTGAACACCGATGACGCACCCAAAGCATTGCCCGTAGCACCCGAACCCGAAAAAATCCCCGACGATGGAGTTCGCGTTGCCATCCTCGGCTACCACGATTTTTCCAAAACACTCAAAGAAACCGAGATGCGCATCAACACGGATAAATTCCGTAAGCAAATGCAAGCACTCAAGGACCAAGGCCTCAGCGTCATCAGCATGCAAGACTTCCAAGCATGGAAACGTGGGGAAAAGACCATCCCACCGCGCTCTGTTGTCATCACCATCGATGATGGCTGGAAATCCGTCTACACCGATGCCTACCCGATTCTCAAAGAATTTGGTTACCCATTCACCGTTTTTCTTTACACCAAATACGTCAACGCCCAAGGCCGATCAATGAGCTTTGAGATGATTCAAGAAATGCAAAAAAATGGCGGCTATGTCGGAAGCCACAGCACCAGCCACCCCTACCCCGGCACCGTCAAGTCTCAAAAACTCAAAGGCCCACAGACCTACGCTTCATTCCTCGAGCGCGAAATGGGGCAATCAAAAGCATTTCTCGAAAAAAACTTCAAACAACCCGTCAACACCTACTGCTACCCCGGTGGATTCCACACCGATGAAATGTTCGAGGCCGGCACCCAATATGGCTACGATTTCATGTTCACTGTCCTCCCCGGAAAAATCAAACGCAGCAGCGATAACAACACCCTTCCCCGCTACATCATCCTCG
>JBIIAI010000041.1:0-23080 GCA_044239965.1 Akkermansiaceae bacterium | reverse complement strand
ATGCTGAATTGAGCGTTAGCAAAAGTAGTGATGCACAACAAGGTTAGAACGTGACGCATGAGAGCAACGCTAACGTAAATAAGAATGAATGCACGAAGTATTTTCTACTACTTTCGGGGGATGTGGATTCGCGTCATTGCCTGCTCAAAGATCGTAATCGCGCGCAATACATCAGCTGTAGTCACCTCCATGCTTGTCACTGCGCGAATCGTATCTCGCCCCGTTGGGAAAAGTCTCAACCCCGCAGCGTGGAGTTCTTGAGCACAACGTTCCGCAGAAATTGAGAGCAAACGAACGACTACGATGTTGGTTTCCACCGAGGAAGGATCAATATCGATCCCCGGCAACTTCGATAGTCCTTCGGCAAGAAGGCGGGCATTGTGATGATCATCAACTAAACGTTGGCGATGATGATCCAGGGCATGCAGTGCACCTGCGGCGATGATACCCGCTTGACGCATGCCTCCACCGAGCATTTTTCGAAAACGTCGGGCCCGTTGAATGAACTCACGCGATCCACAAAGAGCGGAGCCTACGGGTGCGCCAAGACCTTTGGAAAAACATACGGCTACGGAATCAAACTCCTCTGCAAGCTCGCGCTCGGATCGGCCTGTGGCAGCTGCGGCATTCCATAAGCGTGCGCCATCGAGATGCATGCGGATACCGCGCTCGCGTGCAAGACGAGCGATTTCTTTCACCTCCTGCTGAGGCCAAATTTTTCCACCGCCACGGTTGTGCGTGTTTTCAAGACAGACCAGCTTTGTGGGCGCATAATGTTGATCAACAGGACGCAATACTGCTTCCATTTGCTCAGCGGTAAAGATACCGCGCAAGCCAGGCAAACAACGGCACATGACACCTGAAATGGCAGCGGGTCCCCCACTCTCGTAATAATAAATGTGAGCATTGCCATCAATGATCACCTCGTCGCCAGGCTCGGTATGTGCACGCAAGGCCAGTTGATTTGCCATGATGCCTGAGGGAGTAAAAAGAGCAGCCTCTTTTCCTAACAAATCTGCCACTCGCGATTCTAACATTGCCACCGTGGGGTCTTCACCAAACATATCATCGCCGACTTCGGCATGAGCCATGGCCTGGCGCATGGCGGAGCTTGGGCGCGTAATGGTATCGCTGCGGAGGTCGATGATCGAGGACATGAAATGTTATTTGAAGTTGAATCAAGAGATCGGAGAGTGCAACGATCGGATGCACCATCTTTGATCAAGATGGCAGGACTTTTTCCACCACGGCGCGAGAGTGCTCTCGGGCAGATGGCGGCGTGCACGAAACCCGATTGCTACAGCAAGGAGCAATGTGGCTGCTACACCAAGAGCCATGAGGATGGGGAAAAGATCGGAAATCGCAACTAACAAAATTAGGGCGAGGGCCGATGATTGTCAAGACTGCTACGCTGATGGAGGCTGGGCGGATTGAGTTTTTCAGCTGACAAGAAAGATCCATCATGCAAGCGATGAATGTCATCAGCAGTCCACATTTGTTGATCTGGGCCAGCGCTGCGGAGGTCGAGCCGATCCGCGCTCTCTGCGTGGAAAAAGAGAGGCGTGCCCCAGCGATCGACGAGCTGTCCGGAGTCGTTGAGCGCGGGACATTTTTCCGAGATGAACGGCATGCGAATGCGGTTTTTGCCGAGCAAGGCTGCTGCTACTTCTTCATTGGCACCGAGCGGCAGTGGCGTAGGGCCTTTGACTAAAATCGAGTAATTTGCCAGCGTGTGCGCAAGCGCATCGAGATCCTGTTTGGCGGTGGACGTCGCGGTGCCGTAGTTGGCCAAAATCTGATCGCCAGGCAAGGGCTGCACAGGCGGAGATGTCTCGGCAGGTGTGATCGCTCGTAAAACGGAATCGTCGATGGGCTCCACGGGGCTTGGCTGAGAAAATAGGGCCAAGAGCACGGCCAGCAAGATCAAGGCGGCGAGAATGCCGAGGTAGCGCTTGATGGCCATCGCAAGGTGTTTACTGGGTTAGTGCTTGTGATCAAGATCTTTGTAGTGCTCGCCGAGGGAATCGCGAGCGAAGTCGTCTTTCTGATCACGCCAAACCGTGTGAATGTGATTGGCGTTGTTTTGGGAGTTTGCGGCTTCGATCAAGACCTCAGGAGTTTGAATGCGGTAGTAGTAGGCCTCGCCAACGGCAAGACTGCCGGCCCAGCCGAAACGGATTTTCGTGAGATCCAGCGCTTTGATTTTTGCGAGTTCGGCATCGGCCACAGCAGCGCGGTGACGGTGAGCATATTCGGAGATAATCGACATGAGCACTTCTTGTTGCTCTTTGCTGAATTGATCGGCAGTGAGGCCGACGGGTTCGAGTTGTTGAGCGATGCGATTTTCGGCGGTGAGAATGTCGCCAGGAGCCTTATCGGTGTAGATGACTTTTTTCTGCTGTGATTGCAGCGACACGGCGAGCGTGCGGGCAAGATTTTCCTCGGCGGCGAGTGGGTGCGTGCCTTTGAGTCGGCCGTCTTTCACATGAGCCGGGCTAGCGCCCATGAACGTCGGAGCTGCGACGATTTTTTTACCATCGAGCAAGGTCACATTAACTGCGAGATGGTGACCTTCGAAGCGATAGGCCCAGGTTTTCTCGGCCGATGGCGTGCCAAAGATCGACGTGAAATAGGCTTGGTGATTGCGGCGAACGGGGTCTTTTTCCATTTCTCCGAGCAATTGTTCCAGTTGAATGATGGTATCCGCCTTAAGCAGGCCTTTTTCACTCAGCACACTGGCGAGAAGCTTCTTGGCAAGAGTGCGCTGAGCATCGTCCATGGCCTCGATGGGCAAGCCTTTGCGAGCTTGTGGGGTAAACTTCCAGTTCTCGCGCTCATCGCTGGAAAAAGGGAACAACGCTTTGGATTTTTGTTCGGGCTTGAGGCTTGCGATCAATTGATCAGCGGCAGCTGTGATTTCGGCAATGGCCTGGGCCTGTGGCGTGGGAGTTTCCGCCTGACAGAGCAGACTCAGGGAACCGAGAAATGCGAGGATTTTTTTCATAACCCGGATGCATACGCAGCGGGGATGGGAATTATTTCTCCGCTTCGAGAAAATCGATGAGTTGTAGGGTAATCTCGTCAGGAGTGCCATGTGCAGGGATCACATGAACAAAGGATTCACCCGCGAGGGTCAGGAAAATGTCCCGGCAGCGCTGGAGAGAATCTGTTTTCTCAAAATGATTTGCCGTATCGCCACGATGGCCGATGCGTTGCAATGCCGTTTCTACATCGATATCGAGAATGAACAAATGATCGGGACGTGGGGCGAATTCTTCATTGCGACGGCGGATTTCCACGGGATCAAAGCCACGACAGCCTTGGTAGGCCATAGTCGAAAAGTAATAGCGATCGAGAATGACGACCTTACCGTCCTTAAGAGACGGGAGAATGAGATTTTCCACATGCTCTTTTCGATCAAGCAAAAAATACTCTAGCTCCTGCTCAGGCTCGAGGCGTCCGGTAGTTGCAGATTCGCGCAATTTTTTTCCCCACGGCCCATCCGTAGGCTCGCGACTGAGCACTACTTCCCAGCCAAGCGCCGAAAAATAGCTGGCGAGTCGTTGTGTCTGTGTCGATTTCCCCGTGCCATCGATCCCTTCCAATACGATAAACAAGCCGCTGTAATTGGGATTCGTTGCCATGGAGATAAAGGAAAATCGAAGAGGAAAAAAGCGTGCCCGGCAGGATTCGAACCTGCGACAATCCGCTTAGAAGGCGGGAGCTCTATCCAACTGAGCTACGGGCACGTGCAGGGGCAAGTTGTGAGAGAAAAGCGGAAAACACAAGTCAAAATGTGCGATGATCATTGGTTCATTTGCTCACTTGACTCTGGCTCGATTTGCTAGTAGCAGTGAGCAGATTTCCCGACTTATGACGCGCTTCATTCCTGTTATCGCTTTGTGCCTCGCTTGCAGTTCTTGTTTTACCAACCAACAACCGCCCAATCCTCGTGGCAACTACCTCGCTGGATTGGGACCGCTTCAATATAGCTCTCACGGAACTGGACCAGCACCAGCGATTCCCGATGATGTTTCCTATTGGGATGGCGATGATGTATCGGGCACGCCGCTGATCAAAATCAATCGGACGCAGCAAAAAGCCTTTTTTTACAAAGGCGGCAAGCTCGTCGGGGTATCCCGCATATCCACGGGGAAAGAAGGAAACAACACCCCAGCGGGTAATTACAAGGTTACACAAAAAAACAAAGATCACTTCTCCAGCTTGTATGGAGTTTTCAAAGACAAAGCTACGGGCCAAATGGTCAATGATAACGTGGACATCCGCGTCGATAAAGTCCCTCCCGGCTGTGTCTACTATCCCGCTCCCATGAAAAACTTCCTACGCTTCAATGGCGCGATCGGCATGCACACGGGCTATCTTCCCGGCTATGCGGCATCGCACGGATGCATCCGCATGCCTGATGCCATCGCCGAGAAATTTTTCGAAAACGCCAATTTGGGAACCCCTGTGATTGTCGAGTGATGAGCTTAGACCCGTCTGAAAGCGAAGAGATATCCGCACGCGAGCTTTCCGGCATGCGCGAGAAAAAGTCGGCATTCACATTGATCGACTGCCGTGAATCCGATGAATGGAATTTCAACCGCATCGAAGGGGCTCGGCATTTTCCGCTTTCACGCATGCCGGAAATCGCGCCGCACTTATTATCACTCGCTGGCCCTGATTTAATCATCTACTGCCATCATGGCATCCGCTCCTTGCACGTGACCCGCTGGCTCCGCGAGCACGGAATCAGCAATGTTTTTTCCCTAGCAGGCGGCATTTCTGCATGGTCGCGCGACGTCGATCCCACGATCCCCGAATACTGAACGATGAAACACAAACGACGGATTCATGCCACGAGTAATGTGCGGGAACAATTTCTCGCTCAGATTGCCTCATCGCATCCATTTGTTTATCTGTTTGCACAAATCCCCGACGTGCACTTTTTCATGAAGGATCTCGATGGCCGCTTCATTGCAGCTGGACCAGGCATCCTGCGCCGTCTCGATATGACTGATGAGTCAGAAATCATCGGCCGCACCGATAGTGACATCCATCCACCTAAGACCGTAGCTGAAATCCGCAAGGACGACATGGAAGTGATGACATCCGGAAAACCAATCATCAACAAGGTGGAAAGTCTCTTTTCTCCCAACAATGGTCACACTCTCTACATGACCACGAAGGTGCCGCTTTTTGACGAAAAGCAGCAAGTGATTGGGCTGATCGGGATTGTGCGTCCCTATCAAAATTTGGAAAACCCGCCTGCGGAAATTCAACGCATTAGCCGCTCGATCGCCCACATCCAACAGCATCACAGTGAGGGCGTAACGCCAGAAGACATGGCGAAAATCGAGGACATATCACCGCGACAGCTCAATCGCCTCTACCAGAAGGTCTTCGGCACCTCTGTCGGTCACTTCATTATGCGCACCCGCATTCAATCAGCCAGTAATGCGCTCCTCAGCACCAAACTCGATATCGCCGCCATCGCCAAGCAGCACGGGTTTTCCGACCAGAGCGCCTTCACCCGCCAATTCCGACTCCATACCGGCGAGACACCGCTAAAATACCGCGCTCGGAGGAAATAATCCAGAGTTCTGGAGCATCGGCTCGCTTCTCCTGACTTCATACGCTTTTTTTCCTTTCCATCGCTGGGGAAAATTTTCATATTTTGTCTGTGCAACGGTTCGCCATCAAAGGTCGTATTCAAACTCCCGCTGGTCTACGCTTCGAGGCAGTGGATAATACCAATTGGATGACCTTACGCATGATGCGCCTCCCTGATGAAGGCTCACCGCTGCAACTGCATCATAAGTGGTTTGAGAAATTGCAAAGCATTCTACCCAACCTGCGTCACATCAACCTTTGTCCTATCATTGAACTTGGCAAGGATGATTACGGTCACTATGCGGCCTACTTTCAGATGGAAGGCGAGGCGCTCGTCGACTGGCTGAGGTTCCATGGTGTCATGACACAAGAAGATGCCGTCAACGTAGCCGAGCACACACTCGCAGCTCTTGGAGCGCTCTCGCAAGTTCGCTTGATCCATGGCGATATCTGTCCAGCAAGACTCATCGTCAAACGCGACACGATGATGGCTCTCAATACTACCATCATTGAGCCAGGATTAGCAATGCTGCTCCATCCAATCGTCGATGAAACTCCCGGCACTCCTGTCACCGGCCATGATGTCACAACCACGGCGCCCGAGGTTCTTATGAGACAAGCGGTTGACATCCGCAGCGATCTTTACTCGCTCGGGGTTACGCTTTTTTACTGTCTCACTGGCGAACTCCCCTTCCCCGGCGCTACTCCCCAAGAGATTGCCAATTCGCACTTGCAGCACACGCCTGTGCCATTAGATCAATACCGTGCCGACCTGCCCCAAAGCCTTTGTGACTGGGTGATGAAATTGCTCAATCGTGATCCATCAGCGCGTCCGGCATCCGTAGATGAGGCTCAGCAAAGCTTGTTAGTCGCGACGGGTCGTGCAGTGCCCACCGCCATCGTAAAACCAGTAACCAAACCGGTTTTGCAAACGCGGACTGTCACGGCTGCTGTTGCTTACTCGCCCGCAACCGTGAAAAAGCCCGTTGCACTCAAGAGCGCCGCTCCCAAAAAATCGGGAGGAGTCATCGCGATTATTGCCGTGGTAATGGCCGTCATCACGCTGCTGGTGATCATGCTAAATCGCGATAATGGGTCCGCCACTGCAAAACCGAATGCCCAAGCAACAACAGCAGAATCATCCAACACCATGGAGGAAAATCTTGGTCGCTCCCCCAAAGGCCGCTACGTGCGCCTAGAAAGCAGCACAGGCAAGATCTTGAACTTTGCCGAATGCCTCGTTTTTTCAGGATCTACCAATCTCGCTCGCAAAGGGAAAGCTAGTTCATCCAGTGTGGACTATGGCGGCAACCCCGAACACGGCAATGATGGCAACACAGCCCAAACCATCGCCGAGAAAAGCATCGTTCATACGAAAGGAAATGAAACACTCGCGTGGTGGGAGGTTGATTTGCTCGGCGAACACATCATTAAAAATGTCATCGTCTGGAATCGCAAAGAGTATAACAACGTCGAGATCAATACACGCATCAACGGCTTCCAAGTGGTGATTCTAGATGCGCAACGCAACGAAGTTTATCGCAGCAATCCAACCAAAGCGCCAGAGTCATCCATTACCTTTGATCTTAGGGGCTTAGGAAAAAACTAATTACGATAAACATAGTAGCGAAATCAAAGCGCCAGTTTTTCGACCGCGACGGAGACTTCCATTACGGCATGCGCCGTGCCACGATAAGCCCCTTTCACAGGAGCTACGTCGTCATAATCACGGCCTACCGCGATTTTGACATAGCGTTCATCGGCGAGTGTGTTGTTGGTCGGATCATAACCAATCCAGCCCAGGTAGGGCAAATAGACTTCACACCATGCATGCGATGCCTGAGCTCCGACTAACAAATCTGTAGGCCCATTGTAGAGGTAACCTGATGCATAGCGTGCTGGAATACCTACGGAACGGCACAAACCGAGCATCACGTGGGTGAAATCTTGGCACACGCCCGAACGCATCTGAAAGGCCTGCTCCATGCGCGTGCTGACCATCGTCGAACCAGGACTATACTGAAAATTTTGATGAATCCAGCCCATGAAAATCATCGCTTGCTCATGGATCGAGCTGGTACCTTGCGAGAGATCAATCGCCAGTCGCCACAACTCAGGAAGATGCTGCACGAGATGACTATCTTGTAAAAATTGCCAAGTGCGCTCGCGTGTCGAGGGATCTTCGAGATCTGCATGACCAGCCTGCAAACTGCGATCTGGAATCACAAGCGGTAGATTGTGCACGCGCAATCGACTATCGATCTCCAAGCGCTTATGTGCTTTGAGAATCTCAAAATGATGTGTGATGTTCTGAAACAAATCACTGAAACGCCGAAGGCGCGTGGGTGGCATGACCCGAACTGTCGCACTGATGGTCTTCTGAAATGGAAAAGTCCGAGGCTCCAAATGCAAGGTATTCACGCTATCGACAACCGGCGCTCCATAGTGGAAGCTCGTTTTGTGTGTGACTTGTAATTTGGTCCCGACCATTGCGCCGCGCATTGATGACGGAGCACCTCCGTACTGGCAAGCCTCGTTTTTATCATAGTCCTCCGGCTCGTGCAACAAGCTCATTGCTGTTGTTGCTCCTGTTGATATTTCCAAGCACGCATCGTGGTGGCGCTTTGGGGAATCGGCGCAGAGCTTTCGATGACATGCGGCATGAGCACATAGGTCTCAAATACAGCTTCACCGATTTGGTTGAATTGTGATTGCAAATGATCGAGTCCTTCATGCAGGCCACCTGCAAGGAATTCATCGACGTCTCCATAGTTGAGTTGGCCTAACAATCGGCCTGAAGTGCGCTCGGCAGAGTCGCTGTAATCACCCATGCGTTTGCCCGAAATGGAGTGCAGACATGTATTCACCCGCTCAATGCAATAGCGCACGCTACGAGGAAATGTGCGTGAGTAGATCAGCAGATCGACAACTTTTTTCGGCTCAACCATGCCCGAGTGCTTCGCGCGATAAGCTCCCATAGCACCGCAGGAGCGCACAATCGCATTCCAGTGCATCGCCACAGGTGCGGACGGTGGCAAAAATGTCGAAATATCAAGAAAACGCGTCGTTTTGTCGGCGCGCTCAATGTGCCGCCCCATGTCCATGAAATCCCAGATAATACCTCGATCAATCGTCGCTGCCGCAATGCCTTGGAAGGTGAAAACCGAGCGACGAATGAGTTCGTAGAAACGCGGCGGATCATCGCGCAGCATTTTTTCGCCCTCGCGTGAGTTCACATAGAGATACAGGGAATTCAGCTCTTCCCAGAGCTCGTCCGATAGCTGATCGCGCACCGTGCGGGCATTTTCACGTGCTTGCACCACACAAGAGACAATGCTGTTTGGGTTGCGCCGGTCATCGGTGAGAAAGCGAATCACATCGGCACTGTGGCCGCTGCCATACAATTCACTGTAAAGAGCATCGTCACCAGCACTCCAGACGATTGGCATCCAAAACTCGCGCAAACGCTCGCTGTCCAGACGTTCCCAGTCCAACAGTAACTGCTCATTCACATCAATCAATCGCGCCAAGTTGTCGGCCCGTTCGACATATCGCACCATCCAATACAGGGTATTTGCTACTCTTGATAACATAATTCAATCCGTTTCCATTCCATCAAAAATTCATCCAACATCCACCACCCTTAGCTTCTCAGCACCCAGGTGTCCTTGCTACCTCCACCCTGTGACGAGTTCACTACCAGCGATCCTTTGGTCAAGGCCACTCGCGTGAGGCCACCGGGCACGATTTTCACATCCTCACCGTAAATGATGTACGGACGGAGGTCGACATGGCGGCCCGACATTTCATCGCCGGTCCATGTAGGCGATTGCGAAAGCGATACCACGGGCTGCGCGATGTAGTTGCGCGGATCCTCGATGAGCTTATCTCGAAATTCGGCAATTTCCTTTTTGCTTGCGGAAGGCCCCATCAGCATACCGTAGCCACCAGACTCATTGGCGGCCTTTACCACCAACTCGGGCAAGTGATCGAGGATGAACGAAAGATCTTTTTCCTCTGAGGCTAGATAGGTTTCTACATTCGGCAAAATCGGATCTTGGCCGAGGTAGTATTCGATCATTTTCGGCACAAAGGTATACATCACCTTGTCGTCTGCCACTCCCGTGCCCACAGCATTGGCGAGCGCCACATTTCCTGCTTGGTAAGCATTCATCAGGCCCGGCACGCCGAGTACCGAGTCCTTACGGAAAATGATCGGATCGATGAAATCGTCATCGATGCGACGATAAATCACATCCACCCGTTGCAAGCCACGCGTGGTGCGCATGAACACAAACTGATCGATCACCACTAGGTCGCGCCCTTCGACAATCGGTATGCCCATTTCACGAGCAAGGTAGCAATGCTCAAAGTACGCACTATTGTGACACCCTGGCGTTAACAACACACAAACTGGATCACCTTCGCGCACGGGCGAAATGTAGCGCAACATCCGCAGCAACTCGCGCGGATAGTCATCAAGCGGGCGCACGTCGGAGGTCTCGAAAAGAGAAGGAAATGAGCGCTTAAGAGCATTGCGATTTTCTAGCAAATACGAAGCCCCCGAGGGACAGCGACCATTGTCTTCTAGCACGTAGAAATTCCCATCACCACCGCGCACCAAGTCAGATCCGCAAATGTGAATGTAAATGTCCTTCGGCACATCCATACCGCAGAAGGCTTTGCGGAAATTTTTCGCCTCATCCACATACATCCGCGGAATCGTGCCATCGTTGAGAATGTGCTGATCGTGATAAATGTCGTGCAGGAAGAGATTCAGCGCAATGATCCGCTGGGTCAATCCCGCTTCGAGTTTTTCCCATTCGGCAGCCGTAAGAACACGTGGCACGGGATCAAAAGGAAAGATCCGCTCGGTACCTTTGTCGTCGTGGTAGACATTGAAGGTAATGCCCTGCCGCAAGAAGTACATGTCTGAGGCCGCCTTGCGCTCCTCAAACTCTTTCTGCGTCAGTCCCTGAAAGACCTCCAAAAGACTCTTACAGCAAGGCCGCACGCTGCCATCCGGCTCGAACATTTCATCGAAGCCGGCCCAAGGTTTGTATCCATCAAATAATGTGCTCACAGGTAGTTTTTTCTATCAAAATCAATACTCTCCATCTCCTAAGCAATCGCCTTGCCAACTATGAAAAAAAATCAACACCACTCAAAAATCCTTTCCGCACCTCAGCCGCGCAGCTTCCCGCGCCTCGCCAAATCAAAGATATCTTTGCTTGAACTACATAGCGCGATCCACTACCCTAACAACCGCACGTCATACAAAGTGAAAATTTTATGAACAAACGCATTTTCAAAGTGGTCACAAGGTGGCTTTCATTGCTGCAAACCCCACTACTTCTTCTTATTGCATCTTCAAAAGCTCATAGCGCGGAGTGTGATCAACTGCTGCTGCATCATGGTGGAACATACATTTCAGATACCCGCTCACATGTGAATTTAAACTCAAGCATTTCTTGGAATAATAAAATCTACTACGCGGGGCAATCCGCCATCTTTGGTAATGAACTGTGGATGAGCGATGGTTCGGATGATGGGACTAAAATGATCGCAGACATTGCGCCTCAAAGTGCCAATTCAGATCCAAGGAATTTCACGGCCACACAAAATTATTTGTATTTTATCGTGAACAATCATCTGGGCAAACAGACGATATGCCGAATAGACAAGAATGACCAGCTAACCATACTTCAGGAACTCAATATCGGCAAAGTCCTACAAACCCGCGCAGTTGGTGAAAAAATATTCTTTAACGCTCTAACAAATACTGGGTACATGTATCATGCCATGGCCGCATTATACATGTTCAATCCTCAAACAAGCACAGTCGACACCATCGGCACATATCGGATCAACTCTGCTTATGAAACACAAATCTGGACTGTCTTAGGTGAAAGTCTTTATCTAGCAAACGGCTACGCATTTCGGGGATACTATTCTAACAGTATCGAGCGACCGAAGATCTGGAAAACTTCAGGGGTTGCTGGTGACCTAGCCGAGTTTCATAGTGCTGCGCTCGCAACTGCAACAGACGGTGAAACGTGGAACGGTAGTTCCTACTATATCGCTGGCATGGAAAATGGAAAAAATGGGCTCTGGCGATTGAATCAATCAACAGGGAACCCTGAACTCGTTCTAGAATTTCCCGACGCAGTTACGACAATTTATCCTCGCCCATTATCATTCAATGCGGGAGCTTTGTACTTTGTCGCCGCCAATTCAAACAGTTCTTATAGCCTCTGGCGGAGCGATGGCACGGTCCAAGGCACCATCAGCGTAGATCCCAGGGTGATTGTCAGATCGCAACATCACCTAGAGAAAATCAATGGACACTTATTCTATTTGCAATTCGGCGCGAAAACTAATGCCAATCAACTCATGCGGATTGAAGCAGATCAGGAAATCGGCATCGTTTCCATCGTGCCAGAAGCAATCCGCCTCGAGAAATGGAATGATCAATTGCTGGTCATTGCTTCAACCACGGGGGTATATCCCTCCTACGACAAGGATGTTGCATACTATCTAAATAGTGGATTCACTGATGAAAACAAAAAACTATTATCATACTCTACCATAAACTCAAGAGCATATAGTGGTTCCTATTTTCACACCATAAAAACCAAAGACCACCTTTATTACAACAGATCGACCACTGATCAATATTATTCATACTATAAATTCACAACAGTTGATTCCTCTGATGAACAGTTCACTGCACGCGATCATACCCCTTTGGAAGCCATTTCTTTCGATCAAGCCCGCAAGGAACTGGGAAAGGAAAAAAACCTCGATGAAAAAATCGAAGTCACGTGGGATGACCCGAGCAGCACGAAATATCGTGGTATGCTTGCTACATTGCATAGGAACGAGGTCTATATGGTCAACCGCAAAAATGATTACATTTATACAGGCATTTATCTAAATGATTCCGAACGCATTGAAGGCGTCAAGGAATTACAGGGCTGGTTCTACATACTCATTACCAAAAACGAGAGTCCTACTCATTACCGAATCTATCGTTGGCGCAGCCCTGCCGAGAACTCATGGAATAGTGTTCAGTTTAATATTAAGCCTAAAATTTACATCCATCGGAAAGGTGTAATTTTCGTAGCTAGTAGTTCTATGCTAGTCATTCCTAGAGCGGCTGAGAGCTTACCGTTGAAGATGTATGTCATATTAAATGATCCGCCAATTGTGATCGCAGGTAACATTTACTACATTAGCTATGGCGGAAGTATTCACCATAATGACTTTAGCGGATCAAGCGACAACGAATTAATGATTTCACCAATCGGAAAACCGCTTATAAGCGTATCTTCAATATCTTCTCACGGCAACCGCTTGCTTTTTACAGGCTTTATCAATGGCGCAGATCAATATGTGCACTCTTACCCACTCGAAAAGACCCTACATGTTCAATATGAATCATCGGATTATGATAGAATTAGCTATTTTCATACAAGTACCTATCAGAATACTTATTTGGCTAAACTCAACTCAACAATCGGCTCTGCACAAATCCGCGCTGAAATTCTCGGCCCCCATGCAAACCATTTCAATATAATCGGCGAAACGAAGTGGGATCGCTGGAAACCCAATGCAACCCAATCGATTGTAGTAGAATATACACCGAAAAACTTTGGTGAACATACGGCAGAATTGGTTTTTACTGATCGATGCTCGAATGTCATTTTATCAAAGATCAAACTCTTTGGCTACGTATCTCAATATGAGCAGAACGTTACTTTCAGCCATGCAGACGGTTCCACCCTTCCTCTAGTAAATGAACCTATTCTTGTGAAATTGAAACCAATCATTCCAAAAATGAATATAACGAGTAAATTTTTAGTATATATTTATATAGCTAAAAACGGCACCTACGAAAAAGTTCTTCTTACTGAAAGTAGCGAACCAACATTCCTTCTTCCGCCACAGGAAAGTACTAATCGCTTTATAGTAATTGTCGCGATCGATGAACAGGGGCAAGTGATCATGGAAAAATGGGCAAATGTTACTGCAATCAATCCGCATAAGGACGATACTGAAGCGCGCACTTTCGAAAGCTTACTGGGACAATCTAGCTATCTAGCAAGCGAATCGGGTCATTTTCTTTTACAGCAAAACTTCGATCAAAGTTTTAGCTATCAAATCAAATTTGGTAGCACAACTTCGCGAGGCAAAGGGCGCTTCGATGAAAACGGAGCAACAGAGCTCGACTTAAATGCTTCGCGAAGCCAGAAAATCACTCGAGTTCATCTACAAAAAAGCATCGATCCCTATACTATGAAACCGTTTTTGATCCCCATTTTTGGAACGAAGGATGATTGGCAAATTCCCGATCCTATTACAACAATTTACCCACCAAGAATTCATTACAGAGACCCTAGTGCGGTCCAGCTTCAGTCACTTCAAGGTAAAAAATTTGCCGTGAACTTGGTTCGCGATTGGTTTTTAACGCCGTATCTGGGAACAAAAGGCCTCACCAGCCACTCTGGCTTCTATGGAGGATTTCTGAACTACGGTTACGATGGTGACGCCACGATTACGCTCCAACACTTCAAGAAAAAGAATCTCCGAAGAAAGCTTACTCCACTAAGCGATGGCTCGTTGATTTTCTATCATTCAACAAAAAACTTTTGCTTATCATATGAATTCTATCAAAATTCAGCTCATTTAAAACGCTATAGGAAATCTGAAAAATCGATAGCTTCTAGCCAATATACCACACAAGTAAGCGAAGTTCCCATAACACCATACTCCGCTCCATTTTTCTATCCTTATGAAAATGAAAATTATCTGAGTTGCTTTCTCAGTTTTTTACCCAAACAAGAATACGTGAACTTTGATGCAATCCCCCAAGAGGCGAAAGTAAAGCTGAAAAACGAGATTGGGGCGCTGCTAAATTATCAGATTCACCAAGATGGAAGAGTCACAGGCATAATTCACTCTTCAGGCAGAACACTTTCATTCTCAGGATTATATTTCACTCCTGACTATGATTACAGAAACTCTCCCGAAATACACGGGATCCTTTATCGAGATGGGAAATACCATGGCGATATATCATTCGAATTGTGGTAAGATTGACATTTCGTAGCCTCACTTGAATTCCAGCATTTTTTTACGCTTCTCCTTGGCATTCGCACCCTGCCCTGCTATGCTCTCTGCATGTCCGATTCGCCTTTTTTCTACCAAGACATCTACGCCACTGGTCCCGATACCACAGAGTATGAACTGCTGAGCCCTGATCATGTCTCGGTCACCGAATTTCACGGACAACCCGTTCTGCGCATCGAGCCCGAGGCCTTGACCTTGCTAGCAAACGAGGCATTCCGCGCGATCAATTTCACGCTTCGGCCCGCGCACCTTGCGCAAGTTGCCGCGATCCTTGATGACCCGACGGCCACGGAAAATGACCGCATGGTCGCGCTGATGATGCTGCGCAATGCCGAGATCGCCGCCCACGGCATTTTGCCTTTCTGCCAAGACACCGGCACCGCCACCATCATGGGCAAAAAAGGCCAACAAGTCTGGACCGGCTGCAATGATGCCGAAAAACTCTCGCAGGGCGTATATCAAACCTACACCCAGGAAAATCTTCGCTACTCGCAAACGTCCGCGCTGAACATGTTCGATGAGGTCAACACCAAGACCAACCTGCCCGCGCAGATCGATCTCTATGCCACCGAGGGCAGCGAATACAAATTCCTCTTTGTCAGCAAAGGCGGCGGCTCAGCGAACAAAACTTTCCTGTTCCAAGAAACCAAGGCCTTGCTGAATCCCAAGCGCCTCAAAGAATTTTGCTTGGAGAAAATGAAGTACCTCGGCACCGCAGCATGCCCCCCCTATCACCTCGTTTTTGTGATCGGCGGCACCTCGGCGGAAGCTTGCTTGAAGACGGTAAAACTCGCTTCAACCAAATACCTCGATGCCCTGCCCACCTCAGGAAACGGTCACGGCCAAGCATTTCGCGATGTCGAACTCGAAGCAGAATTGCTTGAAATGGCTCGCAACATCGGCATCGGTGCGCAATTTGGAGGGAAATACTTCGCTCTCGATGTCCGAGTGGTGCGACTGCCGCGTCACGGCGCCTCCTGCCCCGTCGGCGTTGGTGTTTCCTGCTCGGCAGATCGACAAGCCAAAGCCAAGATCACCAAAGACGGGATTTTCCTCGAAAAACTCGAAAAAAATCCCGGCCGATTCATCCCTGAGGCCTACCGCGACTGGAAATTCAAGGGTGTAGAGATCAACCTCGATCTGGGCATGGAGAACACCCTCGCCACACTCAGCAAGTATCCCGTCACGACTCCGGTTTCGCTCAGCGGCACCATCATCGTCGCTCGCGACATGGCCCACGCCAAGATGAAAGAATATCTCGAAGAGCACGGCGATCTGCCCGATTATTTCAAGCAATTCCCGATCTACTATGCCGGCCCCGCCAAAACTCCCGAAGGAATGGCCAGTGGCTCGTTTGGCCCGACCACGGCTGGTCGCATGGACTCCTACGTCGATCTTTTCCAATCACACGGCGGCTCGATGGTCATGCTAGCCAAGGGCAATCGCTCGCAAGCCGTAACCGATGCCTGCCACCAGCACGGCGGCTTCTACCTTGGTTCTGCGGGTGGCCCAGCCGCGCTGCTGGCCCAAGATCACATTCGCTCGCAAGAAGTCGTCGACTATCCCGAACTCGGCATGGAAGCCGTATGGAAAATCACGGTGGAAAATTTCCCCGCGTTCATTCTCGTCGATAACAAAGGCAACGACTTTTTCCAAAAAATCAACCAGTGCCCCGTGGGACATTGAGGTCACTGGTCACTGGTCACTGGTCACTGGTCACTGGTCACTTAAATCTTAAATTACCAAACTGCACCCCCAAAACTCAAAAAATAATCGTTGCTTTTTCAGCTATTATCGCTAAATTCTTCGTTTGTGGACACAATAGCATCTTTTACGCAACGGAATCCATCAAGCATCGCGCGTGAAGTCGGGCATCGGCTTCGCAGTTTTCGCCTTGCGAAGGGTTGGACGCAGGAGGAACTGGCCAGCCGCGCCGGGGTATCGCTATCGACCCTAAAAATGCTCGAAAGCAAAGGTCAGGCTTCGTTTTCTCGGCTCATCCGTGTGGCATTGATCCTCGGAGTCGAGGGGGAACTGCGCGAGTTGTTTTCCCAGCCCTTGGTGATGGAATCGATCGAGGCCATCAAACGCAGCGAACGCCAACGGGCACCACGCCGACCACGCTCGACGTCCACTCCTACACCTCCAGCATCGCCACTTTTCATCACCGAAAAAGGTCTGACACATGGATCTTGAAGTCCATTGGGCGGGAAACCATCCGCAGCGCATCGGGCGACTCTACCAAGATTTGCGCGGCGCGATCTATTTCGAATACGACGAAAGTTGGCAAGCAGGAAATCGCGAACTTTCGCCGATCTATTTGCCCAACACCACCAGCGGTGCTGTCCGCAGCAGCACTCCGCATTTTGGCGAACTGCACGGACTCTTTCAGGATGCGCTCCCCGATTGGTGGGGCGAACGATTGATGCAGAAGTTTTTTGAAGAACGTGGCATCCCATGGAACCGCGTCAGCACGCTACGCAAACTAGCCTGCCAGGGGAGTCGCAAAATGGGCGCATTGCAGTTTTTGCCCAGCCTCGACGAAGATACCTTTGCCGATCAATTGTTTCTCGAACTCAGCGAACTGGTCGAGGCCGCGCGCGAGATGTTGCGTGGAGATTCGGCCACGGTGCTCAAGGCCTTGATGCGCTCCGGCATGTCTCCAGGCGGAGCACAACCGAAGGCTCTGCTGGCGATTTCTCCTAATTTTGACGACATCTCCCTCGATGACTGCGCGCCCGAGGGTTACGGTCACTGGTTGGTGAAATTTGAGATGGAACCCGTGCTCCAAGATGGGCGGATCGAGGCTGCTTACGCGGCGATGGCTCAACGTGCCGGCATTGACATCGCAGAAACCCGCTTGCTCGAACACGATGGTGTAGCCCATTTCGCAAGCCGCCGTTTTGATCGCGATTCCAACCAACAGCGTCTCCATCTGCACTCTTACTCCGGTCTGACCCACACACCATTGCGCGATGGCTTGGAATACGGAGACCTCATCGCCGTTGCCCGCAGCTTGACGCAGAACCAGCAGGCCGCCGAGGAAATATTTCGTCGTGCTGTATTTCATGTGATGGCAGCAAACGATGACGATCATGGTCGGAATCACGCCTTTCTGATGGACCACGCAGGGACCTGGACGGTAGCACCAGCCTTCGATGTCACACTCGCCGGCTACCCACTGGCATCGGGCTTTCGTGCTGCCCGCGTGCTGGGTAAAGCAAGCAACATCAGCAAAAAAGATCTGCTCAAACTTGCAACCGAGCAAGACATTCGCCAGCCACGCGAGATCATCGAACAAGTCGAATCCGCCCTAGCCGAATGGCCCAGCATCGCCTTGGACTTTGGCATCAGCAAAAGCAATGCCGCAAGTGTGCAGGCGCAACATCGGTTCATATAACCGAGCGAACACTTGTAATTTCACAGCCATTAGGCTTGAATTGCCCGTGCCTTCTTCCACATCAACGCGCTCCACATCAGGAATTCTCTGTGCTCTGGGCGCATTTTTTCTTTGGGGCGTGCTGCCTTTGTTCTGGAAAATGTTTCACGATCTTCCGGCCGCGAGCATAATCGCCCATCGCACGATCTGGTCGCTGTGTTTTCTCTGGTTGGTCCTTCTTTTCCAGAAAAATGCCAAAAGCACACTCGCACAATTGAAACAGCCGCGCATTGCCTTATGGCATTTGCTTTCTGGCCTCCTACTCGCCGGCAACTGGCTGCTCTACGTCTGGGCTACCTTGCATGAACGAATCTTGGAAGGAGCACTAGGTTACTACCTCAATCCCTTTTGCAACATGCTCTTCGGCTATTTTCTCTTTGGCGAACGACACACCGGCTTGCAAAAAATTTCCATCGCCATCGCACTCACAGGAGTGGCATTTCAATTCCAAGGCGTTCACGGCTTTCCCTGGATTGCCATCACTCTCGCACTTTCGTTCTCACTTTATGCAGTGGTTCGGAAAAAATCCCCCCTGCCCTCCTTGCAGGGACTCAGCCTCGAAACCTTACTCCTCGCTCCGATCGCTTTGACATGGTTGCTGTGCACAAATCCCTCACTCACTGCAACGCTACAACATAATACTCTGCAATCGATACTCTTGATCGTCACAGGCATCGCCACCGCCACACCCTTGCTCCTCTTTGGCTACGCTGCGCGCAACATTTCACTAACAACGCTCGGCGTGTTGCAATTTCTCGGACCAACATTGCAATTTCTCATTGGCTGGAAAGTCTTTCACGAGCCCTTGAGTCGCGAGCGCATCATTTCCTTCGCCTTCATCTGGACTGCCATCGCCCTCTATGCGTGGTCGTGCCGCACACGCCATTCAGGAACGCGAAACGAAGCAGCCATAAGCGACTAACAAAAACGAAAGCTCTTTCAGCACTTGGACGCACAGTAGCCGCGCCATCCGCCATAATCAGAGATATCCCGCGCGCCATCCATCGCGATCGCTTCTGCGATGAAACCGCTGCACACGGAACCATCTTTCAAGACCACTTTGCCGATGCCCAGTGGCGCAGGGATTTTGCTCGTAAAATCTCCAAATGCTTCCGTCGATAACAACCAGATTTCACATTCGATGCCGACTCCTTTATCAGCAGACACTCGCACCAATGCTGGTCGTTCAGGCATACCATCTCCTGCCGGCACAACATACATCCGATAGCAATCGGCAGTTTTGCTTTTCGCGAAAAGACTCCCGCCTCGTGCTGTGAGCTGCCAGTTGAGCGCCATTCCTTCCATGTGTGCACCACAAACAACAACGGCCACTTGATCAAACCCTTCTGATGAAAAATCGGATGTTTCACTGCGTCCCATCGAAACTTCATATGTTGCACCTAACTCTAACAACGCTCGATCCATGCCCGCATGAGAGAAAATCGTGACGCCCCATGGCAATCGGCCCTCATATCTCCCTGCAGGCAATGCCAAGGCCGCGTAATCGAGAAGATTCATGAAGTTCGTATAGGTTCCCAAAATCGAATTCAGTTTCACGGGTTCATCGAGCACTTCCTGCACAGTAAAATTCCGCGGCGTGGTGGGAGCGATGATGAAGTCGACCTTTGCCAACTCACGATCTGCCAGCAGTTTGCACTCCGCCAACTGATAACGAGCCTTAAAGAAATCACTCGCTAACGGATCTTTACCTGTGGCAATGATTTGCCTCGTCACGGGAAAGATCGCTTGTTCATTTGACTCGATGAAATCAAGTAATCCTACGTATCGCTCGGTTACCCAGGGGCCTTCGTAGAGCAATTTTGCCGCAGCAAGGAAGGGAGAAAAATCAATGGTGATACATTCAATATCCAATCCCTCAAACGTGCGCACCGCATCATCGAAAAGCTCGTGCGCAGAATCCCAGCCAAAAAACGCGAGATCCTCGTCACGTGGCACGCCCATCTTGATTTTGCCAGAAAAACGCTTCCACTTCTCTGGGGTCTTCCGACTCCATGCCTCATCTGCATCCGATTGAGCCGCCACGCGCAGCACTTGATCCGCGTCATCGCATGAATGCGCAAAGACCGAAACACAGTCGAGCGACTTGCACGCATCGACAACACCTCGCGTAGAAATATACCCTAACGACGGTTTCAAGCCAATCAACTCATTGAATGCAGCCGGCACGCGACCCGAACCCGCGGTGTCAGTTCCTAACGAAAATGGCACCAGTCCTTTGGCCACAGCAATCGCTGATCCGCAGCTTGATCCACCGGGCAGATATGCAGGATCGAATGCATTCTTCGGCACGCCATACGGTGTCCTCACGCCAACGAGCCCCGTAGCGAATTGATCCAAATTCGTTTTTCCCAAGCAGATCGCCCCCGCATCTTCTAGCAACTGAACTACCATTGCTGATTCGGTAGGATCATAGGAAAATGCAGGACAAGCCGCCGTTGTCGGCAATCCTAACAGATCAATGTTGTCTTTCGCCACAAACGGAATTCCCCACAGTGGCAAATCTTCCTTACCAGAAATTGCATCTAATCTCGCAGATACCATTTCCCACGAAGCCTTAGAAATGAAAATCGCTTGGTCTTCCTCATCGCGGATCGATTCCCACACGCTCCGCAAAACATCCTCAGGCTTCTTTCCTGCGGCATAAGCATTTCGAAAATCCTCAATCGTTTTCATATCATTCCGTTTTTAAAATCAACAGCGCATCGCCCGCTTTCACCATCGCTCCCGGTGCGACTAACACTTTCACGACTGTCCCAGACTTCGCAAATGAAACATCCATTTCCATTTTCATGGCTTCGAGAATCAATCCTGTTGCACGAGTTTCGACACGATCTCCTTCCGCAACATTGAGTTTCCAGACACTGCCCATCATCGGAGATTCGACAAATTCACAACCCGCAGGCAAGTCGATCTCTTCACGCGCTGCCACCGCTTCTTCCACATCGACTACGTTCAGTCCTGCGGCTTCCCAGCGCTGCCGTTCTTCGGAAAATGCCTGACGTTGTCTATGGCGGAATTCCGTGATCGAATCTTCCTCTTGCTCCAAAAACTTGAGGTAGTCACCCAACTTGAATCGCTCTACTTCGATCTTCGGTGAATACTCACCTGTCAAAATCTCGCGGCGTAGATCTAACAAATCTTCAGAAGATACCTCTTCCCATTGCAATCGGTCAAAAAATCGCAACAGCCACGGTTTCTGAAACACATCCGTGACGCGGAATTTATTCCAGATCGGTGTGGTGCGTCCGACAAACTGATAGCCGCCAGGGCCTTCCATGCCGTATATGCAAAGGTAAGCCCCACCGATTCCCACCGCATTCTCAGGCGTCCAAGTACGTGCTGGATTGTATTTTGTCGTTACCAAGCGATGCCGTGGATCGAGTGGAGTTGCCACAGGAGCACCTAGATAGACATCGCCCAAACCCATCACCAAGTATTGTGCGGAATAAACAATTTCCTTCACCTCGTCCACCGATGCCAGACCATTGATGCGACGAATAAATTCTATGTTGCTGGGACACCACGGAGCATCGGCTCGCACACCTTTCATGTAGCGTTCAATCGCCACTTGCGTGCTAGGATCATCCCAAGCTAGGGGCAGATGCACCACGCGACTCTCGACCTCAGCATCCGCCAAAGCAGGCAACTCGGATAAACCATGTAACAATAAATCCACCACTTCTTTCTCGGTTGTTTTCCACGGGTCATAGTGCACTTGCAGAGAACGGATGCCCGGCGTCACATCCACAAATCCAATGCGCTCCTCCTGTTTCAACCATTCATAAAGCAGGTGAACCAAAAAGCGCAGGCGCAGATCTAGCACCAATTGCCCAATCTCTAACAACACATACTCATCGCCAGTACGCCGGATGATGACATCTTCTCCCTCACAGGCACTGCGACCAACGATGATCTCTTCTTTTTCGCCAAGGGGTAAAAGCGGATACTCGCCGCCATGTTCGAGCCATGTTTCGACTCGTTCAGCTTGCTGACGAGCGGCAGTCATCCCCACAGGCACAAATTTCACTTTGTCTCCCGGCTTGAGTTGTCCGACTTTCCAAAGCTCAGCTTCGATGATCGTCACAGGGCAAACAAAGCCACCGAGGCTAGGCCCGTCGGGACCAAGAATCACCGGCATGTCACCAGTGAAATCTATAGCTCCCACAGCGTAGGCATTGTCGTGAATGTTCGAGGGATGAAGCCCCGCTTCGCCGCCATCTTTGCGCGCCCAGTTTGGACGTGGTCCGATCAAGCGCACACCAGTTCGTGCCGAGTTGAAATGCACTTCCCACTCGGTCGCGAAAAACATCTCGATGTCTTGCTCGGTGAAAAATTCGGGCGCTCCATGCGGACCGTAGAGCACACCAATTTCGTAAATAGATCCCAGAATCAATGGTTCGCGCTGGATTAGCTCAGGCATCTGTGCGACAGCATGATGAATTTCTAACACATCGCCAGCCACTAAGGCACGACCACCGTGACCACCAAATTTCCCGAGTGTGAAGGTCGACTTGCTGCCGAGATATTCGGGGACATCCACGCCACCAGCGATCGCAAGATAGGCACGGCAACCATCGACTCCTTTGCCCATGTCTAACAACTGACCGGCTTTCACTGACACGGCTTCACCGAGAGGAATCAATGCGCCATCCAATCGCGCGCCCATATCAGCGCCAGTGATGGCGATCACGGTATCGATCCCAAAACGCAGGCACGGTCCTACCATGGTGCACTCCAGACCTGCTGCTTGTTTGTTGTTGCCGACGATTCGATTGGCCAAACGGAATGCCAGCGAATCCATCGGGCCCGATGGCGGAACTCCGACATCCCAGAATCCCAATCGGCCAGGCCAATCTTGCACCGTGGTCATCGTGC
>JBIIAI010000040.1:0-23175 GCA_044239965.1 Akkermansiaceae bacterium | reverse complement strand
GCCACGTTCTCGAACGAGGCGGGCATCGGCTCCGCACCCATTGCCCACGCCGCAGCGAAAACCCGCCGCCCCGCTTCCGAAGGTGTCGTCGCTCTGTTAGAGCCATTTCTCGATACGGTTGTCATCTGCACCATGACGGCTTTGGTGCTGTGTGTGACGATGAACTTCGATGGCAATACCGGCAACTACGTCATCAATGGTCACTCCTATGTGTTAGGCACAGCAGGTGCTGGCACCAAGGATGGCATCGCAATGACTTCCGCAGCCTTCGAGACGATCCATAGCTCATTCAAATACGTGCTATTCCTCTGCGTTTTCCTTTTCGCGTTTTCCACCCTGATCACCTGGAGCTACTACGGCCTCCAAGCATGGCAATACCTCTTTGGCAAAAAAGCGATCACCGCTTGGATCTACAAGGTGGTTTTCTGCCTGATCATCATCGTTGGCTCCGCAGCCTCCATGAACAATGCTACGGATTTTTCGGATGCCTCGCTATTCGCCATGAGTATCCCGAACCTGATCGGCGTCTATCTCCTCCTCCCCGTTGTTCGCTCTGAACTCAGCCGTTTTGTTTCCTTTAGCAAACGCGTCGATGCGGGTGCTTCCGTCGAAGAAGCCGATGCGGAGGACCGTGAGCACCACTCGTAATCTTCATGGCGCGCGAGTATCAGATTCAAAAACCCCCCCGCAGCTTAGCCTCGGGGATCGACTATCGCAAGGAACTCAACGATGAGCAATATGCCGCTGTGAGCTCACCTCCCGGTCGCGCTCTCGTCATCGCCGGCGCTGGTTCAGGCAAAACACGCACGCTGACCTATCGCGTCGCATGGCTGCTCGATCATGAGGTCGAAGCTCGTAACATTCTCCTCCTCACCTTCACCAACAAAGCCGCGCGAGAGATGAGCACTCGGGTTCGCGAGCTGGTAACACAGGACATTTCCGACCTCTGGGCTGGCACCTTCCACTCGATCGGATCAAAAATCCTGCGCCGCCATGCCGAAGAAATTGGCTACACCCGCGCTCTAACCATTTTGGATCGCGATGACCAGAAATCGATGCTCAACACCATCGTCACCGCGATGAAACTCGATACGGGAAAAAAACGTTTTCCCAAGGCGGATGTGTTAGCCTCGATGTTTAGCCTCGTCGTCAACACCGGGCAATCGCTCGAAGAAGTCCTCGCCGAGCGTTATGAATACTTCGAGGAATTTCTCATCCCGATGGAGGAAATCCGTCTGAAATACATCGAGAAAAAACAGCAGACCAACTGCATGGACTTCGATGACCTCCTCGTCAAAACCGTGGAGCTACTCAAGAGCCGAGAGGATCTGCTCGCACTCTATCGGAAAAAATTTCGCCACATTCTCGTCGATGAGTTTCAGGACACCAACCAAGTGCAGTGCGAGCTGATCGAGCTTCTCGAAGGCGAAAGCAACAGCCTCATGGTTGTCGGCGATGATGCGCAATCGATCTACTCCTGGCGCGGTGCCGACATGCAAAACATTCTCACCTTTCCGCTCAAGCGTGAGGAATGCCGCACCTTTGCCATCGAGACCAACTACCGCAGCGTTCCGGAAATTCTCGACCTCTCAAACGAAGCAATCCGCGCCAACACCGAACGCTTTGATAAAAACCTCAAAGCCGCGCGTGTGCCCGCCGAGATGAAACCGGCACTCGTTGCCGTGGAGGACCCGCACATGCAGGCATCCTTCGTCGGTCAGCGCATTCTCGAATTGCAACAAGAAGGCATCGAGCTCGATGAAATCGCCGTGCTCTACCGCGCCCACTTTCAGAGCATGGAAGTGCAAATGGAAATGACCTTGCGCGGCATCCCCTTCGCGATCACCAGCGGTGTGCGCTTCTTCGAGCAAGCTCACATCAAAGACGTCAGTGCGTTCATGCGCTTTGTCACCAATCGCCGCGATGAAGTCGCCTTCAAGCGCATGGTCCAGCTGATGCCCGGCATCGGTCCAGGTTCGGCGGACAAAATGTGGGCCGGTTGGCAAAAGAGCGGTTGGGCCGATCGCGTCGAGACGCCCGAGACATTTTCCTCGATCTTCGCCAACATCAAGCCACCGAAAAAAGCCGAGCCCGATTGGCAACAGATGGGCTACATCCTTGATGAAATGCTCCGCCGTGAAGGGGGCTTCGCGCGGCCGTCCGACATGGTCTACAGCATCCTCGAAGGCATGTATGATGAATACCTCAAGGCCACCTTCGACAACTATGAGCAACGCAAAAACGATGTCGAAAAACTCATGGAATTCGGCAACGGCTTCGATGACGTGATGCTATTTCTCGAACAACTTTCTCTACTAAGTAACACCGATACCGACGGTGATCCGACGCAGAAAAAGCAACAAGATGATGAGCCGAAGGTCACCTTATCTTCCATTCACCAAGCCAAGGGTCTGGAGTGGAAAGTCATCTTCCTCGTCTGGCTTGCCGAAGGCCAGTTTCCGAATGGTCGTGTCTTAGAGTCGGATGACAATGCCATGCTCGAAGAAGAACGGCGCTTGTTTTACGTTGCCATCACCCGCGCCAAAGATCAGCTCTACCTCCTCTATCCGATGATCAACCCGAAGTCCTATACGGGCGACATCATGCAACAACCCTCGCGCTTTCTTAACGACTTCCCCTCCGACATGGTCGAGGAATGGAAAGTAGGCCACAGTTGGGATGATGACGAAGCACCTTTTTAATAGGGCCAAAGCCTGTGCTGGACATGCGGTAAAAACTGCGGCAGTATCCTCATGCGTTCGCAGCGCATCAGTCGAACTTAATTGCTATGACGGAATTTTTCAAAAACATGTTTTCCAATCCCTTCGTTCTGGGTTTGATCGTGGGCCTCGTCGTCGCAGCATTGGCGTGGAAAAGCAAGTTCGCCTGCCAACTCATGTGGAAAAAAGAAAAGCAAAAGTTGGAGCAGGAAATGCGCGACCTGCAAGTCCACTTGAATACTCAACTTAAGATCAATGCCTCGGGCAACGACACGCTGCAGAAAGAACTCGAACAACTGCGTTCGCAAAACGAGACCCTGCGCATCAATCTCGCCGCCGTGCAGCAAAAGCCCGGCAAGGCCGAAATGCGTCATTTGCAAATCACCGAAGCCGCCGTGCGCGCCATGCGTGAACAAGCACCTGGATTCGCCGCAGCCTGGGAACGCGCCATGCGCGATGCCGAGCAACAAGCGGAACAACAAGACAGCGGTCTGATGAAAATCATGCGCAAAGTGATTCCTACACTCGGCACCACAAAAACCAAGTCGATTGAAGATCGCAACGGCGAAGACAATCTTGGTTAATGCAATTGTTGATGCCTAGCAATTGATATGGCATGATACAAAGCAGACGGGATCGAAAAGACCCGTATGAGGAATGGCCGAGAATTTGTTACAAGATGAAAAGATTTTCAAGATTCACAAGATCCGTAAAATCAGTTCAATCCGTCGTCAAAATACAGCCCTAATCAGGCAGATATCCATTCGCTAAACAACATGGATTTGCGAAAATCTCCTGAAAAGCAAAATCAAAAACCCAATGTGCTAGAACTTGGTTGATGACGCGGATCCAGCACGAGAGCTCCGTCTTCCATGCGAATGCGGACCATTTCTTCAAAGCCTAAGCGCAATTCCTCGGGATATTGGGCGGCAAGCGCCTCGAAGCTGGATCGCACCAGCAAAAGAAAACCTTGCGGCACCACGAGTTTGCCAAAGCGCCCGCCACGAGCAATGCCCGGTGCGAAACTCAAAGGACCTCCATCAAAATCGACATGCGTTTGGATTTCACCACGTTCATTTTCGGTTTGACTGACCTTGCACCACATCGAGATCGTCAAATCAAGCCCTGCTACTTTGCGCACCATAGTCACCTCGGCACGATCTTTTTCCAAGCGCACAAGCACTTTTTCAAGACTCGCAAATTTCTCGCAGAGTCCTTTCTGTTGCATGGCAAGAGTCTGCGCGATGTAGGCATTGATTTCTTCCTCCGAAATGGTCAGCTCGTAGGAGCCTTCGATCGACTTCTGAAACACTGTTTTCAAGTCGCGCGCTGGCTGATCCGAGACGGCAATGTCTTTCATGTTTTGCGGACTGAAAATCAAGAAGAGCGCATAGGCCAACCCGCTGATGAGCAAGACGACTGAGAGTGCGACCAATCGCTCCATGCAGCCAGCTTCGCGTTCGGGGGATTTTTCGGATTGATGGGGTTTTTCCGTCACGACGCTACGCTAGTAGTTTCGCACGCGTTGGTCAATTCACATTCAGCGGAATCACACTCAACGCCTTGCCGATGGCAGAGCGTGGAAAATGTGTTTCATTTTCTCATTCCATTGGCTGTCGTTTTTTGCTAGGCTTGATTTATGGCAAACCACTATGCTACGGCGCTCAATGCAACACCTTCTTACGGCGAGCGATTCGGGAAAAAGCTGCTCACACTGACGCTGATCGCAATCCCGCTGGGTTTTTTGCTGGCCGGTATGATTGCATACGTAATGCCGAGAAAGTATGAGTCGCGTGCCGTGGTGCAGGTGAATCCGTCGCATCGTCTAGCGATGACTCCTAGTGGGGACCTTTTACAGTCACAAATGACCCCACAGTTTTTCGCCACGCAGTTTGAGGTCATCCGCTCGCAGGCGACATTGGCCATGGTCGCGGAGAAGCTCAACTTGGCGAACCGCTGGAATACCAGTGTCGAGGATGCGATCGTGCAGTTATCGAGCATAGTCGAGGCGCAAAACATCCGCGGCACGGATCTCATCGCGATCAATGTGATGCACACTGGTCCAGAAGATGCACGCGATATCGCGCAAGCAGTATATGAAAGCTATAAAGAAAGACGTTTGGAAGCAGAGAGCAAGCTTACAGATGGAGCGATTCAAACGTTGGAAGACGCCATCATAGCTCAGACCGCTGTCGTCGAAAATGAACGCCAGCAACTTCAACAACTTGAGTCAAAAATGGCATCTGCTGGTAAAGTTGTCGCCGAAGCCGATCCATCGAACGAGACATTGCGTTTGAAGAAGCATCTCACTCTACTTCAGCAAGCGAAAAATGATGACGAGCGTATGCTACTTGCCGCGATGATGCTGGACGGGGAAAATCCCGTGAAGGCCATTTACCAAGAATATCTCAAAGTAGGGGAGGACTTGGATCAAATGCAAAAAAATGGGTTAGGCGATGTTCACCCGAATCACGTTGCGCAAAAAAAACGCATTCGCGAGTTATCCGAGAAAATCCAAAGTAGCCTCAGCAAGTATGCGCAAGAGTTGCAGGCGCAGGTGGGAGATGAGGCTGCGAATCCCGCGACAGAGGTCACGAGTCATGACAGTCTTGTCTTGCGCACGCAGATCGAGACTGCAAGGCAGAAGTTAGCAACTCAAGAGAAAATGCTACAGGAGATGAAGCAGAAGTTTGCCACGGATGAAATCAATCTCAAACAACCTCAAAACATCATACAGCTTCACGAAGCTCCAGAGATTGCAAAAGTGCCCTCATCGCCCAGAGTAAATCTCATGCTTTTGCTCGGTGGCGTCGGCTTGCCCTTGGCTGTGCTTTTGCTCGGCTTGCCATTGACGGTTTTCGTTCATCTTGTGAGCCGAAGATAAACAGCTTGCAAAGGCGCATTGACGATCCCTTTTGCGAATTTTGCGGCGATAAAGTTACCAGGAATTAATAACGCTTGCGTTCGCGGCGCGGCGGTTCGTTTTCTTTGCGCCAAGAAGCAGCTTTTTTCGTAGCGGGTCGGCGTGTTGCTTTTTTCTTAGCGATTTGTTTTTCCCGCTCTTTTGAGTAAGGAACCACAGGGGTCTTGCGAGCGAGTTTTTTCGCAGCTTGAATCGATTTGATATCGTCGCGCAGTACCGACTTGGGTGCTGGCTGATCGGGGTTGGTGCTGGCTTTGGCGATTTCCTCAGGGCCTAACAAAACATGGCGTCCGACCTCGAGGTCGCCTCCCCAGAGCGAACCGATGCGCACACGTACTAGCTTGATCACTTGATAGCCGAGGGTATCGAGCATCACGCGAATTTGGCGCTTCGCTCCTTGATCCAGAACTACGGCGAGTCGGCGTGCACTCAAACGACGAAGAGATTTGGCGCTGAGTTTGCCTTCTTTGGTGTAGACGCCAGAGAGCAGGAGATCGAGGTGATCTTGGGTGTAAGGTTGGTTGCTAGTGACGAGATATTCTTTCTCGACCTTATTACTTGGATGCATCAATTGCTGCGTCAGGTCACCATCGTTGGTGAGGATCAGCAGGCCTTCCGAATCGACATCGAGACGTCCCACGTGATGCAGGTGCTGCAAGGAGCCGGGGAGTAAGGCGTAAATGGTGTCGCGGTTGAATTCATCCTCACGGGTGCAGACAAGCCCACGTGGTTTGTTGAACAAAATCGTCGTAGAGCGGCGCAGCGTCATGCGTTTGCCATCGACGCGAACGTGATCGCCTTCCTTGATCCGCGTGCCTGGCTTGAGGCAGGGGTGGCCGTTGACTTCAACGTGACCTGCGAGGATGAGATCATCACAGCCGCGGCGTGAAGCCACACCACAGGCGGCAAGATATTTGTTCAATCGTGTTTCTGGTTCCATGAAATGAAGTTGGGAAAAAAGTGAACCGCTGGTGCGGTAGGTGAGTGGAGAGATCGATGGATGCCAAGAAAAATGCGCGGATCTTTGCAGACCCACGCTCTTGAGAAGTCATAGAAGGCATAAAGAAGTCGCGCAACGGCGACAATTCTTATGCTTCGTGTTTCGTCTTAGGCAGACCGATGGGGCTGCGACCTTGTTTCCATTGGCCACGCTCTTTCATGAGCTTCACGCGCTCGAAACGCTTAAGAACGGAACGCTTGCCACCCACGGTGGATGCTGATTTGAGACTGTTGTGCTTGGACATAAGATGGAAAAATTGAGGTTGCGGGGCGCGAAGCTAGGAGAATCCGACCACTCACGCAAGCCAAAAATGGGTTTTTTTATGGAATTTTTATAAAGAGAGATTAACGAAGTGGAGACACATTGTCATGAGTTCAGCGTGCATGAAAAAATCACGGAAATTTTACCGTGAACGGTTCACTCATGATCAATCGGATCATGGAATGGGATCCAGTGCGCTTGGCTTTACTTCCTTGGTTGCGCTCGCGCGGCGGTGTTGTGTTTGGGACATGCCCTTCGCTCCGTGCGATAGGCTTGTTGCGTGGGGAATCTGCGCTTCCGCGGGCCAAGGAGCCAAACAAAAAACCACGCCCAGGGAATGGGGCGTGGTTTTGGAAAAATGTTGTTGCTGTGTGGTGCAGTCAATAACGATCTGCAGGGCTTAGCTGATGAGCAGGGGAATGAGGATTAACCCCAGTCGCCACCACCACCGCCGCCGCCGTAACCGCCACCGCCGCGACGATCACCGCCGCCGCCTTTGTAGCCGCCACCGCCACGACGATCACCACCGCCGCCGCCGCCACCTTTGTAGCCGCCGCCACCGCCGCCGCCTTTGTAGCCGCCACCGCCGCCACCTTTGTAGCCGCCGCCACCGCCGCCGCCTTTGTAGCCACCGCCGCCGCCACCACCGCCAGTGCGGGGTTCACGAGCTTCAGCTGCATTGATGCGCAGGGCGCGACCTTGGTAGTCTTGGTCGTTGAGTGCCGCAATCGCTGCATTTGCTCCGGCTACTTCAGCCATGGTTACAAACGCGAAGCCACGAGGGCGTCCTGTTTCACGATCCGTGACGATTTTGACACGTTCCACGGTGCCGTGAGGGCTGAAGAGGTCGGTAATTTCTTCCTCAGTAGCGGAGAAGGGCAGGTTGCCCACATAGATATCCATAATAGTAACTTTAGTAAAAAACGCTGTTTTGATTAACACTCCCGAGGCCAACAGCGAGTAGACCCATGAAGCGACTACAGCAGAACTGCCGTAGGACATTGTTCGCTTAGTCGTTATTTCCTCACTTTTCAAGAAAAAAAAGCAAAATCGCGAAAATAACATCACGATTTTCACCGCAACGCATTTTCATCTTGCCAAACATAGGAAACGTATCATGCTGCCGCCCCGCGCTGCCAATGGCGCGACTTTTCATCATGACATCGACTGCATCACTGGTTCACCACGCGCTGGAACACTTTTTCATTGAGACTCCTTCTTGGGGCTATTCCGATACGGGCACTCGCTTTGGTAAATTTCACCAACCAGCAGCAGCGATCGATATGGCTGATAAATTGGCGGACGCCGGACAGGTCCATCGCCTCACGGGTTGCTGCCCCACGGTGGCAACACACGTGCTGTGGGACTTCCCTGATCTCAGCAAAGCATCAGAAGTAGCAGCCTTGGCAGCACAACACGGGGTGCGCATCGGCTCGATCAATCCGAATGTTTTCCAAGATCAAGAATACAAGCTGGGCTCAGTCGCAAATCCTGATGAAGAAATCCGCGCACGGGCGACGAAGCACATTTGTGACTGCATCGACCTCGGCAAGGAGCTGCACAGCCGTGCGGTGTCACTGTGGTTCGCCGATGGCACAAACTACCCAGGTCAGGATTCGATCCGCGCCCGCAAGCATCGTTTTGAATATGCGCTGCGCGAGGCTCACGATCGTTTAGACAACGACCAAGTGCTTTTAGTCGAATACAAACCCTTCGAGCCGGCCTTTTATCAAACGGATTTGGCGGACTGGGGCATGGCGTATATGATGTCAAAAATCGCCGGTCCCCGCGCGAAGGTGCTGGTTGACACGGGGCACCATTATCTTTCGCAAAACATCGAGCAAATCGTCGCATGGCTGCTCGATGAAAACATGCTCGGTGGTTTCCACTTCAATGATCGTCGTTACGCCGATGATGACCTCACGCTCGGCTCGATCGATCCGTATCAAATTTTCCGTATTTTCCACGAAATCCATTTCTATGCATGGGAGCGCGGCGGCGTGTATCCGCAGATCGAATACATGATCGATCAATCGCACAATCTCAAACCGAAGATCGAGGCGATGATCCAGACGGTGACCACCGCGCAAGAGCTCTACGCGAAAGCCGCTTTGGTCGATCACGAGGCGCTAGTGAAACATCAAGCCGCAGGCCGGATCATCGATGCAGAATTGTGCTTGAAGAAAGCCTTCAATACCGATGTGACCGAAGCCATCGCCGCATGGCGGACCTCGCATGAGCTCCCCGTTGATCCGCTTGAGGCGCATCGCGCTAGTGGTTACGAGGCAAAGGTCGCCGCGGAGCGCAGCCAACGCCGCATTGATCTTGGCATGAGCACAGGATCAAGCTATGCATAAACCTCAACGCGATGAGTGACGTGGAGAAGCTGTTAGAACTTTCGGAAATCAAAAAATCCTTTGGTGCGGTACGCGCGCTGAAGGGCGTTTCCTTTGAGTTGAAGGCGGGCGAAGTTCACGCATTGCTTGGCGAAAACGGCGCGGGCAAGTCGACCTTGATTAAGGTCATCACGGGAGCGCATGCACCGGATTCGGGCACATTGACGGTAGCAGGGCAAGCAGTTGCGGCACTGACTCCGTCCAAAGCGCAAGAATGGGGCATCGCCTGCATTTACCAACAGCCTGCGTTGTTTCCTGATCTGAGTGTCTCGGAAAACATTGGCTTACGATTGAAAAAATCGGCCGCGTTTGCCAAGGTCGATTGGAGCAAGCAGCGCGAAGTCGCAGCGAAACTGCTTGAGCGGATCGGTGCCGAAATTTCGCCCGATGCCGAGGTAGCAAGCCTCTCGATGCCGGAGCAGCAGTTGGTGGAAATCGCCTGCGCGCTGGGCTCTGGAGCACGCATCGTGATCATGGATGAGCCAACGGCCTCGCTGACGCAAAAGGAGCAGCATTTGCTTTATGCGGTGGTGCGCGATTTGCGCGATTCGGGCGTGGGCGTCGTGTATATTTCGCATCGCTTGGAAGAAATTTTCGCGTTGGCGGATCGTGTGACGGTATTGCGCGATGGCGAAAGCGTGGGCACCCATCCTGTGGGCAGCTTGACGGAAGCGCAGATGATTCAATTGATGGTCGGCCGCGAGGTGAGCGCCATTTATCCGCCAGCCGAAAGCGCCCCGGGCGATGTGGTTTTGGAAATGCAGAACGTGAGTTGTGCCGCGAGCGGCATCGCCGATGTTTCACTCACGGTGCGGGCGGGAGAAATTCTTGGCATGGCAGGTCTGGTCGGCGCAGGGCGCACGGAACTGGCACGCATTTTGTTCGGGATCACACCGGCCAGCAGTGGCAGCATTCGCTTGGAAGGAAAAACCATCAGCATTGGCAATCCGCAGGATGCGATCGCCCAAGGCATAGCGTATGTGCCGGAAGATCGGCGCAAGCATGGCGTGATTTTGGATCTGCCGATCGCGCACAACATCACGATGGCGATTCACCGCCGCATTTTTCCGCGCCATTTCTTGCGCAAGCAGGCGGAGCAAAATTTGGCCGTGCAGATGATCCGCGATCTCGGCATCAAGGCCTTCGGTCCCGAGGCACCCGGTGGTTCCTTGAGCGGTGGCAACCAGCAAAAAGTCAGTGTGGCTCGATGGCTGGCAACAAAACCGCGCTTGTTGATTCTCGATGAACCGACTCAGGGCGTGGATGTGGGAGCCAAGAGTGAAATTCATAAAATCATTCGCCGCCTCGCGAAAGATGGCTTGGCGGTATTGATGATTTCCAGTGATTTGCCAGAAGTGTTAGGCATGAGTGATCGTGTCGCTGTGATGCGCGGCGGACGACTCGTGGCGATGGTAGATGGCGAAAAAGCCGAGGCTGCGAGCATCATGGCCGCGGCGCTCGGGCACTCGCACAGTGATAGCGAAAAAGGTCAGGAGGGAACACGATGAAAAAGTATTCGCGCGAATGGAGTGTGGCGGCGGCCTTTGGATTGCTGATGTTGTCGTTGTTGATTGTGGCACCGCACTTTTTCCAGTGGCAGCCCTTGCTTTCACGGGTGACCTCGCAGATGCCCGCCATGGTCGTGGCGCTGGGTGTGGCAATGGTGATCATTTCACGGCAAATCGATATCTCGATCGGTGCGCAATTCAGCATGTGCGCGGTGATCGCCGGGCTCGTTGCGGCATCGGGCTTACCCCTGGGTGTGGCGATCCTCGCTGCCATTGCGGCGGGAGCCTTGATGGGAGCCTTGAATGGCCTGCTGGTCGCGTATTTGGGCTTGCCGAGCATCGTGGTGACCTTGGCAACGATGGTCACTTGGCAAGAAGCGCTGCGTTTGTGGCAACAAGGCCGTTTGTTGAATTTGCCCGAGGGCATTCAGTGGTTTGGACAAAGCCAAGAATCGGGACAGGCGATTGTCATTGGGGCGACGGCGCTGTTGTTGATTTTGTTGGCTTGGGTGATGAAGAACATCGCGGCGGGTCGTGCGATTTATGCGGTGGGCAGTGATGCCGAGGCGGCGCGATTGGCGGGCATCAACCCGCAGCGCACGACCTTTGGCGTATTTGTCAGCATGGGCGTCTTGGCGGCACTGGCTGCGGTGATGAACTTGGTGCAATCGCCACAGATTCAGCCGAGCTGTGGTGACGGCATGGAGCTCAAGGCGATCGCTGCGGCGGTGGTCGGCGGCATTGCGATCCGCGGTGGCCGAGGAACTCTCTGGGGCGTGTTGCCGGGCTTATTTTTGCTCGCCAACGTCAACCCTGCGCTGACGCATTTTCACCAGCCACCATACTGGGAAAAAGCGATTCAGGGCTTGGTGATCATCTTGGCCGTGGTGGCCGATGGTTGGAATCAGAAAAAACAATCGAATAACGGGTAAATTTACGATGTCGCAACCAACGAATCAACCGAAATGGACCGCCTTGCTCGCGAAGCATGAGACCGTGCTATTGGCGGTCATTTTAGTCGAAATTTTGCTCTTCCAGAATCTTGGCAGAAATTTCCTCGCCGAAAGCAATGTCTCCAACATCTTCCGGCACTCTGTGGAAATCGGCCTGCTCGCACTGGTGATGACTCCGGTGATTTTGACGGGCGGCATCGATCTTTCGTTAGGTTCGATGATGGGACTCTGCGCCGTAGTTTTTGGCCTGCTGGTCAAGCAATACGACGTCTCACCGTGGCTCGCGGCAGTGGCTGCCATTTCTCTGGGAGCTTTTGGCGGCATGGGAAATGCGTTTTTGATTACGCGCATGAATTTACCGCCCTTGATCGTCACGCTCGGCACGTTTTCGCTTTTCCGTGGATTGGCCGAAGCGCTGACCAAGGGCTCGGAAGCTTACTCAGGATTTCCGCAGGGCTTCTTGAATCTCGGCAATGCCAATGTGCTCGGCCTGCCCGCGCAATTGTGGGTGTTTTTCCTCGTCACTTTGCTCGTCTGGCTTTTGGTGCACCGCACGGTGTGGGGTCGATCCCTGCAAGCCATCGGTTTTGCACCGCAGGGCGCACGATACGCGGGGATTTCCGTCGAGCGCAATACGGGCATGGCCTACATCTTGGCAGGAGCCATCGCGGGATTGGCTGCGGTGATTCTCGTGGCGCGCCTCGGTGAAGCACGCGCCAACGTCGGCATCGGCTACGAATTGCTCGCGATCACCGCTGTCGTTCTCGGCGGCACCAGCATTTTCGGCGGATCAGGGAGCATCTCAGGCACCTTGCTCGGCTATGTGGCGATCGCCATTCTTAACAATGGACTGAGCCGCATCACCGCACATCAAATTTTTGACCAACCAGTATCCAGCGTCGCCCGCGAACTTTCTGGCATGCTCACCGGCCTACTGCTCCTCCTTGCCCTAGCTGCCGGAGTGTTGCTGAAATCACTTGCCACTCGCCGCGCCCGCCGCCAATCTCTCGTCACGACAACCAATCCAACTCCATCAACCTGAATGAAAACCATCCCACGCATTCTTCCGCTTTTCCTCACCTGCATCGCCGCCGTTTCCATGGTCGGCTGTAAATCCGAAACATCTTCGGGTGGCGGTGAAAAACTCACCATCGGCCTGCTTCCCAAGAGCAAGGGCAATCAGTATTTCGTCACTTGTGAAAAAGGCGCACGCCTCGCCGCAGCCGATCTCGGTGCCGAGCTATTGTTTGATGGCCCGACCAATACCGACCCTGCAAAGCAAAATGAAATCGTCGAGAACTGGATCTCCCTCGGCGTGGACGTAATCGCCGCCGCCTGCGAAAACAAAGATGGCATTTCCACCGCTCTGAAAAAAGCCCAGCAGGCAGGGATCAAAGTCGTTACCTACGATGCCGATGCGCAGCCTGATGCTCGTTCGTTTTTCGTCAATCAAGCCACGGAACAAGGCATCGGCGACCAATTGATGGACACCGCGGCTGAGCTCACGGGAGGCGAAGGCGAATTTGCCATCATCACCGCCACACTGACCGCCGCCAATACCAACGAGTGGATCAAATACATCAAAGAGCGCCAAGCGGCGAAATATCCGAATATGAAATTGGTCGAGGTGAAGCCCTGCGACGACCAAAAAGACAAAGCCCAGCAGGAAACCACCAACTTACTCAGCGCCTATCCTAACTTGAAAGCCGTCATCGCCGTCTGCTCACCAGGCGTTCCCGGAGCTGCTGAAGCCGTCAAACAAGCCGGCAAAGCAGGCCAAGTCAAAGTTCTCGGCCTTGGCCTCCCAAGCGAAAACAAAGCTTACGTCAAAGAAGGTGTCACCCAGGCCGTCGTGCTCTGGAAAGTCGAAGACCTCGGCTACCTCACCGTGCAAGTGGCCGCAGCTCTCGCCGAAGGCAAACTCCAAGCAGGAGCTACCGAATTCGATGCCGGAAAACTCGGCAAGCTCGAAATCCAAGGCGACAACGTCTTGCTCGGCAAGCCCTTCGTTTTCACCAAAGAAAACATCGATCAGTTCGACTTCTGATCATCGCATCAGAAAACAAAAAAAGAGGGCGGCGAATCCTTGTGATACTCGATCGATCCGCCGCCCCTTTTGGTGTACGCCGAGGAAACCCAAAACCAACAGCGACACATAGAGTATAGCGGATGCCGTGCCAAATTTTGGTACAATTGGAATTATGAAAATTTTTCTTGTACTGATAGCAGTGCGTGATGAAAGTAATTCCCGTAGCGCCTGTTTTCCATGATTGACAAGCCATCTCCCGTGCTCCATGGTCGTGCCGAGATTGGATTTGTAAGAATGATTTTTAAAAGTTTGTGCAGGCACGCAGGAATCGGTGCCAACTCCTACCTGATCGATACAGGAAAAGCAAAAATCGTATTGGATTCGGGCATGCACCCGAAGCACGAGGGCGAGGAGGCGACGCCACATTTTGAATACGTAGAAGACGGCAGCGTGGATGCCGCCGTGCTTACCCATGCTCACCTTGATCACACGGGCACCGTGCCCTTATTGCTGCGTCGCCACCCGCGTGCACCGATTTACATGACCCCCGCTACTGCCGATTTGGCAAAGGCGATGCTTCATAACTCGGTCAACGTGATGAGCAGCAAGCGCATCGAACTCGGCATCACCGAGTATCCGTTTTTCACCCACGAGGAACTGGAAGAGCTTGAGCCACGATTTGAACAACGTGGCTACGAGCGCCCATTCGATATGGACGAAGCCGGCACCGTGCGCGGCACGTTTCACGATGCTGGACACATCCTTGGCTCCGTGGGCATCACCATGGAAGCAGAAGGAAAAAAAATCCTCTACACCGGCGACCTCAATTTTTCCGGCCACACCTTGCTCAAGGGTGCCGTCATGCCAAAGGATCCCGTCGATGCGCTTATCATTGAGACCACCCGTGGTGCCCAAGAGCGTCGCGCTGACTACTCGCGCGAATCCGAGGAAGCCAAGCTTGCCGAAATGATGCGCGCCGTGATCGAACGCCGCGGCTCGATTCTCGTGCCCGTTTTCGCCATCGGCAAGACCCAAGAGCTGCTGACCATGATTCACCAGTTCAAGAAAAAGAAACTCATCCCACGCAAGACCCCCGTCTACATCGGCGGACTCAGCACCAAGATGACGATGATCTACGACCGACACATCAAAGGCTCGCGTCGCAACTTTCCCGACTTTGAGATCCTCGAAGACATGCACCTCGAGATCGGCAATCGCAAACGCCGCGGACCGATTCCGCTCAATCCTGGCTGCATCTATGCCCTCTCCAGCGGCATGATGTCCGAAAACACCGTCTCTAACACCTTCGCCGCGCAGGGCTTTATGGAAAATCGCAAAAACGCGATCTACTTCGTCGGCTATACCGATTCCGCCACGCCTGGTGCCCGCATCAAAGGAGCAAGCCGTGGAGATTTGATCAAACTCGATGATCGACTCCCCGCCGTGCCCTTGCTCTGCGACGTCGAAAATTTCGATTTCTCGGGTCACGCCACGCGCGAGGAATTGCTCGACTACATCCTCGCGGTAAAACCGAAGAAAACGTTCTTGGTTCACGGTGACGACGATGCAGTTGCTTGGTTCGCCGCGCAGCTCAAAGAGAAACTTCCTAGCACCGAGGCCATCGTGCCCGAGCCCGGAAGAAATTATCAACTCTAGAGAGCGGCTAGCGTTTCGTTGTTCTTGAATCAAAGTGCAGTTGCCAAAACACTGCACATCGTACACATTGCTCGCGCCATGTGGACTACTGCTGCTGAATTCGAAGACATCCGATACGAGACCATTGATGAGGGACAGATCGCTAAAATTACGATCAATCGCCCGGAAGTGCGCAATGCCTTTCGGCCTAAGACGGTGATGGAAATGCTCCAAGCCTTCGAGCTCGCACACCAAGACCCGAAGGTTGGCGTGATCATTCTCACTGGTGAAGGTGATCTCGCCTTTTGCTCGGGAGGTGACCAAAAAGTCCGCGGCCATGCTGGTTACGTCGGTGATGACGGCGTGCCTCGCTTGAACGTATTGGATTTGCAGAAAAAAATCCGCGGCTTGCCCAAGCCCGTCGTGGCCATGGTCGCTGGATATGCGATTGGTGGCGGTCACGTGCTGCACATCGTTTGTGATCTCACCATCGCTGCCGATAACGCTCGTTTTGGCCAAACGGGACCCAAAGTTGGCTCTTTCGATGGCGGCCTTGGTTCCAGCTACCTCGCGCGCATCGTTGGTCAGAAAAAAGCTCGTGAGATTTGGTATCTCTGCCGTCAATACGATGCTCAGCAAGCGCTCGATATGGGACTCGTTAACACCGTGGTGCCACTTGCCGATTTGGAAAAAGAAACCCTGCAATGGTGCCGCGAGATGCTCGCCCATTCACCGCTCGCGCTGCGCTGCCTCAAGTCCGCCCTCAATGCCGATTGCGATGGCCAAATGGGTCTGCTCGATCTCGCCGGCAATGCCACGCTTCTTTACTACATGAGCGAGGAAGGCAAAGAAGGCAAACAAGCATTCCTCGACAAACGCAAGCCCGACTTCACCAAGTTCCCCCGGGTGCCGTGATTGAGAAACAAGATCGCTGCGCTAAAAGACATAAGACATAAGAAGGGAGATTTGAGTTCGTGGTGATTGGTAATTCGTTAGAAAAAATATGATTCGAGGCATTTTATTCATGATGGCGGGTATCGTTATCGGAGTCGCAGCCAAAAAAATAATTCTTCCATAATCCAGCCTTCCATCCGTCGTTAAAAATGCCTTTTCAACCACTCCACTCATGAAAAACTGGCTCCTCGCTGCTCGACCGAAGACCCTGCCTGCCGCCATCGTACCGGTCTGGGCGGGATGTGTGTTATCGTGGAAATTGCAAGGAAGCTGGAACCCGTGGCTGGCATTTTGTACTCTTGCGGGCGCGATTTGCATTCAGATTGCTACGAATTTTTTCAATGATGCCATCGACGCCCAGAAAGGTGCCGATACGGAGAAACGTCTCGGCCCGACTCGGGTGACCTCGAGTGGATTGATCTCTCGCCGTGCAGTATTCATCGCGGCGGGAGTGTTTCTTTTTCTCGCAACACTCTGTGGCGTGGTACTCTACCAAGCCGTTGGTTGGCCGATCATCGCCATCGGTCTGCCCTCTTTGTATTTGGCCTACGGCTACACGGGTGGACCATTTCCGTTAGCCTATCGAGGCATGGGCGAAATTTTTGTCGTCGCGTTTTTTGGCATCATCGCCGTGGGTGGTACTGTGTTGATTCAAATGAACCAATGGCGAGAGGAAGCAATGCTGTTAGGATTTCAGATTGGTTTGCTTTCAGCGGTGTTGATCTCGATCAATAACCTCCGCGATCGCGAAGAAGATGCCAGCACTGGCAAAAACACCATGGCCGTGCGACTCGGCGATCGTGGTGCCCGTTTCTTGGTCTGGCTTGAGGTGAAAGTCGCAGCCTTCTGTGGGTTGCTTTGGCTGAAGCACGGCCTACCGTGGCTCACGCTCGCCTCAGTGCCATTGTTGACCTTGGGAATGTTTCTGCTCTTTCGCGTCTTTACCGAGCCCGCGGGAAAAGGCATGAACAGCCTGCTCGCCTTAGGCGGCCTGATGCTCATTCTCTTTGCCATTAGCTTTCACGCGGCGAGCGTCTTTGGATAAAGATTTCTCGGTTTTTCTTCGCTATAAAGGGAGCCCGTTCACATCGAGGAGCCCGCTGTTTCAACGGTGCCGAAGAGTTCATGGGAGTCCACCGTGGCGCCGAGGGCTTCGACTTTCCATTGGCGATCAATGTTGAGCCTCACTGTGGCAAGATGGCGCATCGGCCACTCGTGTGGGGCGATCATCGAGAGCACATTGCCGCGAGACATTGCGTAGAGGTAGTAAGTTTGGCCGACGACTGGCTCGAACTGGATCGATGCCTCGTAGACCAGCTTATTCCAGTTAAAATGATCGATCGCTTGCAGATATTGCTCGCGGATTTCACGGAGTTTTTGTTGTAAATCGCGTTGCACCTCGCTGATTCCGCGAGACTTGAAGCTGCTCAAATCATTCGGAACGATCGGCGGACTCAAGGTCGAAACCGGATAGGGCATGAAGGCGCGTGAAGGTGTCTCGGTGGTATCGGTCATTTGATTTCACAGCTATGCCACAGATTTTTTCCTGCGCAAGACGTGATCTTTGATCGACAAGGAAAAATTCGCACGTAGAAGAGAAGCATGACCAATTTCTTGAAGAAACCAGCATTTTTGCTGACCATCGCCGCCGCCATTAGTTTGAGTTCTCCTGCGGTGCATGCCGCTGAGCCCAGCTGGCAATCTCTTTTCAACGGCAAAACCATGAGTGGATGGACAGCGCTTGATGGCAAAGAACCTGGCAAGGGTTGGCAGGTCGAGGAGGGCATCATCCACCTCAAGGGACAAGGCGGCAATTTGATCAGCACCGAAGAATTTAGCGAGTTCGAGCTCGAATGGGAATGGAAAATCGCCCCCGGTGCGAACAACGGGCTCAAGTATTGGGTCACAAAAATGGGTAACGACTGGCTCGGCATCGAGTATCAAATGATCGACGATGGCGTGAGCCCCGATGGAAAAATCGGCAGCAATCATGCCACCGCAAGTTTTTACGACATCAAGGCCGCGCCAACGGACAAGCCCATGAAAAAAGCGGGCGAATGGAACATCAGCCGCATTATTAGCCGCAAGGGCGTGCTGGAGCACCACCTCAATGGCAAACTGGTCGTCTCCGCTGACACCAAATCTCCTGAATGGAAAACATTAGTTGCTGCGAGCAAATTCAAGAACAAACCTGAGTTCGCGCCGGGCAAGGGTCGCATCATGCTCACTGATCACCAATCAGAAGCTTGGTATCGCAACATCCGTATTCGCAATCTCATAGAAAAATAACGAGAGCCGTTAGTGTACGGTCGTGACCATGCGTGCATAAAGTCGCTTACTTGGTCCACCAGTGATCGTCGTCGTCACCTCGATCACATCGAGAGAGGGCGCGGAGGTATTGACCACGGTCGAGGTTGAGATTGATGCACTGGTTCCGCCGGCATTCGTTGCGCCACTGGCATGCCAATTTTGCAGATCGGTGGACCATTGGTAGAAGATGGAGACATTCGTTGCGAGGACGTTGGTCTGGGTGTGGCGAAATTTCACACTCGTGCCCGTGCTGCTTACTTGGTAGAGCCCTGTGCTTGATGTACTCGGATTGTTGCCAAGTACATATTCAACGCCATTCGCGATGCCATCGCCATCAGGATCTTGCTGGAATCCTGGCGCAACAGACGCCCCGGGATAATTGGCAATCCATGCGGCGTAGCCGGTGGGTGCCGTCGCCGTTACCGCTTTGAGAGTGCCGTAGCCAAACCACTTGCAGCCGACATTGGGACGGATGTGCATGAAATACTGCGTGCCATTCACCAGAGCCGCGCCAGCTGTGGTCGCATTCAAAGTAAAAGATGTTGCCGTCGATGGCAGAGTAGTTACGGTGGGCGTGATCAACTCGGAACTGTTGGCGATGGTGATGTCATCGATGAAAAAGCCATAGTTTGCATCGGTACCAAAAGCTACGGGACCATTGGCTTTTAGCAAAAAACGGATCTGCGCCGCCTGACCTACGTAGCTGGAGAGATCGAGACTGTGGCTGATCCAATTGGCATGCCAATTGGACGAACTGAGACCTACTCCATTGCGTGTAATCAAAGTAGTCCAGGTGCTGCCATTGTCAGTAGAGATTTGTGTTTGTAGTGTATTCAACGATGAAGCCCAACGTCCGCGATAAAAGTATTCCAACTTACTTGTCCCAGATATCATCGCACTGCGTGTCACGACAAAACTTTGATCCGAAAAAACATTGGAGGGGAATGCCAGCTGAAAGGCCTTTGACCCGGTACGTTTTAAGCCTGTTTGGCGAAGGGTTAATCCTGCACTGACGGATTCTGTGATTTGTGGCGTAGGTGAGTCTTCGGCACCCTCGGTCCACGTGGTAGCACTTTCTGTTGATACCACCAATTCGTAGGAGTCAGCCTGAGCGATGCTGTTAAAAGAATAACTCTGTCCTGCTGTTGGTGGCGTGCTTGTTCCAGAGATCGTAACATTTTCACCCAGAATGTTGGGGTCGAACAAAGTCACCGTGTAGGTTTTGCTCGTGGGCCCACCGCCAGTGATCCCGGAAACGGTTATTTGGTAAGGCAAATCATTGGTAACGGAGCTCGGCACACCCGACATGGTCCATACGATGGTGTTATCACCATAGCCATTCTGCGTGCGTGAGATCACTGTGGTTGTCACGGGATTTCCTGCTTGCGAAGCAGTCACGGTTGCCGAGCCAAATCCAGCTCCAGGGTAGGATAAGGACCAACTTGCTGGCACCAACGAGAAGGGGACATATCCCTCGTTTGGCCATGCAGTGAAGCGAGCGGGAGGTGCCGATTTGAAATCACCAATCACCCAAATGGTATTGGCAGAGCTTTTCCCTAGAGTAACCGGGATATCTCCCGTGCCCATCTCCTGAGCGCGCGAATAGAGCAACCAGCGACGATGTCCCACTGGTTCATTGCCACCTCCATCGTCACGCATATAAGCATTCACCGCGGCAGGGCCATAATTTCCCAAAGCGATGTTACCTGCACCTGCGGCTTGAGAACCATTTGCGGTGTAACACGACCAGTTGGTTGGTGGATTATGCTCAAGATTATCATTCGAGGCCATGATCAACGCGGATTCCTGAGATTTCGCTGACTTTGTTGCATCAAAGGTGATCGTCCCAGTTTCCCCCACTAAGGCGCGGAAAAAATTGATCCGGCGACGAACATCATCTTTGAAGGTCGAGCTGGTAGTCCCAGCCACACAAGATCCGACATTTCCAGTCCAGCTCATGTTGGCCGCATACCCCTCCGAGGCGTTGTAGATGCATTGATAAAATGCGAGCACATCGCGACGATTGCTCGCATCAACACTCAAGCCATCGATCGCGTTCGGGCTACCCGTTCCCGGCGACTATGCTTGGGCGAAAAAAGGAAATGACGCCATGGCATAGAGACCCAAGCGGCAAATGAACGTGTTCGAGCGAGCAAAAAGCAGAGATTTCATACGTGTTACTGAGTTTTTCTCATCATGCACAAAACAGCATAAAGTGCAATCAAATAGGAAAAATCTCAGGCATCGCTTAACAAAAAATGGATCCTTTGACTGCTTCACACGATTTGCTGACAGTTATTGTGACATTTCCTTCGGAAATCTTCTTGCCCTGTGTGACGAAATCGTCACATTTGGGCTCGTGATCTCTTTAGCGAAAATATTTGGAAAATCCGACCGATTCTTTGAACTCCTCGACGCCAGCGCCAAGTCCGCGTACGAGAGCATTGAGGCACTCGATCGCCTGCTCAACTCGAACAATGGCCAAGTCTCGCTTTCTGAGCTCGCCGTGGCCCGTCGTCATGAAAAACGCACCGCTGAGCTGATCAGCGAGGAACTCGTTCGCACCTTTGTTACGACTCTTGACCGCGAGGACATCGAGACCCTTTCCCACGCTCTTTATCGCATTCCCAAGACAGTGGAGAAGTTCGGCGAGCGCTTCGAGATCATGCATCAACACGTGACGGCATCGGATTTCGCGCCACAAATGAGCATCGCCAAAGAGTCGGCGAAGGTCGTTTGCCGCATGGTCGCGATGATTTCCAAGAGTCCCAAACTGGAAGATGTAAAAAACGAAAACGACCAGCTTCAGGAGCTCGAAGGTCGTGCCGATCAGCTTGTGCTTGGTTATTTGAAGGAAATTTACAGTGGCAATGTCGAGCCGATCAAGGCCATGGCGATGCGCGATCTTTATGATTTGCTCGAAAAAGTCATCGACCGCTGCCGCGATGCTGGGAATGTGGTCACACAAATCGTTTTGAAAAACTCCTGATCCCCGCACCATGAGCCTCTGGATCATTTTTTTCGTCATCTTCGTGGCGCTGGCCTTTGAGTATATCAACGGCTTTCACGATACCGCCAACTCCATCGCTACGGTTGTCGGCACGAAGGTGCTAACGCCCCGTCAAGCGATCGCACTCGCGGCGATTACCAACCTGATTGGTGCCATGGCGGGTCATGCCGTGGCGAAAACCGTGTCCTCGGGACTTGTCGATTCACAATTCATCTCGCCTTTGGTCATCGCCTGCGCCTTGCTCGGCGGCATCACCTGGAACCTCATCACTTGGTGGTTCGGATTGCCATCGAGCTCCACCCACGCGCTCGTCGGCGGCATTTGCGGTGCTGCTTTTGCCAGTGCCCACAACAATCCCAAGGCCATCATTTGGTCGGTAGAGAAAATGAAAGACGGCAAGATGGTGATGGAAGGTGTGCTGCACAAAGTCATCATGCCGATGATCACCTCGCCGATCATTGGATTCGTCGGCGGATTCATCATCATGGGCTTTTTCTACCTCATTCTGCGCAATGCCCGCCCCCGCTTCATCAATCGCTTTTTTGGCAAAGCTCAGATTGTTAGTGCCGCCTACATGGGCTTCGCTCACGGCCTCGCCGATGCCCAAAAAACCATGGGCGTGATCACACTTGCTCTCGTCACCGCGACCGCAGCGGGTAGTTTCCAAACTCTGCCGAACTGGTGCTCCTTCCTGAAAATGGACAAAACCCAGCACGCTGAGGAAGCCATCATGATCTTGCAGGAAAAGGAACCCGCTGCCGCCAAGATCAGCGAAGCGGCAGCGATTCTCGAATCCGAGGCCGCGATGCTCAAGAACGGAGAATTTCGCGAAGCATTTTTCACCCTTGCCTCCACCGCATACACCGCGGCAGGCAAAGAGTCTGATGCAGTGCGCACCATGGCTGCGGCGAAGAAAACGCACGACGATCTGCTAGCGCACGAATCGGAACGACTGCTGCCCAAGATTCCCTTGATCGGCAAAATGGTTGCCGCAAAATTCACCGATTGGAAAAAAACGCTGCAACAGGAAATGGATGCCGCCACTGCTGCTGGCAAGCCCACCCTCGCCACGGCAGCTAAAAAAGTCGATGGTCTCTCGCCTGATGTTCCCTCGTGGATCAAAATCATCTGCGCTCTGACCATGGCCGCTGGCACTGCTGCGGGTGGCTGGAAAATCATCAAAACTCTCGGTCATAAAATGGTCAAGCTTCACCCCGTGCACGGCTTCGCTGCCGAAACCACTGCCGCCACCTTGCTGGCAGTCACTGGTAGCTTGGGCATGACCGTTTCCACCACGCACAGCATCACCACCGCGATCATGGGCGTGGGCTGCGCCAAGCGATTCAACGCACTGAATCTCTCGTTGATCGAGCGCATCATTTGGGCCTGGGTCTTGACCCTGCCCGCCGCCGCCATCGTTGGTTATTTGATGGTCAAACTGTTCCAAGTCTTTGGTTGGTTGCCCTAATGCGTCAC
>JBIIAI010000159.1:0-7021 GCA_044239965.1 Akkermansiaceae bacterium | reverse complement strand
CGATCAATACCGACATTCCTGCCACGTCCTTCGCCATCACAACCAATGGAGGCGCTAATTTTTCTTCCGCTGTCAGCCCCGTAACGCTTGCAGGTCAAGGTTGGGTCGATGTGAAAGACATCCGCATCGTCGGTTCCAGCGTGCCTTTGAATGTCACATGGACCAGCAACAACACATGGCAAATCTCCGTGCCCTTGGGCGTAGGCGCGAATCTCATTTCGTTAGAAGCCGTCAATTATTCCGGGCAAATCATCGGCACTGATTCGATTACAGTGACCAACACCGGCGGCATCGTTTTGCCTAGTGCAAGCAACCTTGTGGTTTCTGAAATCTATTACAATCCACCGGGATCCATTGAAACGACGGAGTATGTGGAGCTGACCAACATTTCGAGCAACACGCTTGATATGAGCAATGTCAGCTTCACTCTCGGAATCACCTATACTATTCCAGGCGGCACTCTGTTAGGCGCAGGAAGCAAGCTTGTAATTGCCAAAGATCTTACAGCATTTGCAACCACATTTGGTAGCGGCATCAACGTTGTCGGACCATTTCTCGGTCAACTCGACAATGCCGGCGAGGTCATCGAAATGCGTCGTGCCGATGGTTCACTGTTGCTCAATTTTACTTACGACGATGCAATTCCCTGGCCCACGATCGCCGATGGCGATGGGCATTCGTTAGAACTGATATCACCATTTTCCCTGCCGAATCTCAGTGATCCTTTGAGCTGGAGAGCGAGTGCTACGAACAATGGCGGCAATCCTGGCATTGATGGAACCATGACCTATACCGCGTGGAAAATTGCCAATGGCAATCATACCGATGATCAAGATCTCGATGGCGATGGATTGTCGACGATGCTCGAATACTATCTCGGCGGCAACCCACAAACGACGGAGCAATCGCTGCGTCCGACATTCCTCAAAGAACCAGCAGGAACATTTCTGATGTCGATCACACGCAAAGTCAATGCACAACAGGCAAACATAATTCCTGAAGGCTCAACCAATCTCATCGACTGGAGCAACGCCAATTACATGCTGATTTCCAATGATCGACTCACCAGCCCAGCAGGCGTAGATCGACTCACGTTCCGCATCACACCACCGCCAAACAGCCCGCGCTATTTCAGTCGTTTTCGTTTTGGCATGTGAACATTTTCTGCTATCTTTGTTGAGTATGTCAGATGAATTTCAGCCCATTTTGGTAACATGTTCGTTTCCGGATGCCGCGTCGGCACGTGCTGCGGCGAAGGAACTCTTGGAAGCGAAATTGGCGGCATGCGTGACCTTGGTTCCCGATGTCGAATCCCAGTATCATTGGCAGGGAAAATTGGAATCATCTCTCGAAAATCTAGCACACATCAAAACCAGCGCACCGTTGTTCGAACAAGTTCGCACGCTCATCCGCAGCAGTCACCCCTACGAGGTTCCGGAAATCATCGCCACAGAAATCAAACACATCGATACCGACTATGCACGCTGGATGCAGGACTCCCTCAAACCTGATTAGCGAGCGTGATCAGCTGGAACATTTTCTCCCGCCCACAAACGTTTTTGTGTCCATGGTTGCGCGGCATCAGTCCAGAGTGGATCACTTGCAGGCAAGCCTAAATGGAGCATGCCATTCAGGCACAAATACAAACTTCCCGTAGAGATATACCCCTCGCGGACTGCCGGCTGGTATCCTGCTACACCGACACGCAGCCATCCATTTTCATCGAACGTGCCTGGTGCCGCAGTCATCCGCTGAATCACAGCTTGCAAGCCACTGCGCACGGAAGCTGGGCTAACACTTTTCGGCAAGTCCCGGCGTAAAGCCATCAACGACAAGGTTTGAAATGCTCCAAAGCGATAAGCACTGGACCGCCCCACGACAGGGAATGTTCCTTCGGGTGAAATCATTCGCTCTTGCACTTCGGCGTAGCGTTGCGCCCTCGCTAACACCTTAGGTAAGGATTTCGCCAATGGAGATTGTTTTTCCTGACAAACTTCTAGCACCGCAATCAAAGCGGGCTGAATCACAAAACTGTTGTAGTAATCCCAATGATATTGCGGACCATCTCCATAAGTGCCATCACCCACATACCATTTTTCATGACTCGCCAATGCTTTCTCAATCCCAGCCATTTCACATTCGCCAGTAAATTTCCAAATGGCAGACTCCACCAAAGCCGTGAACAGCAACCAATTGTTTTCTCCCGGCTTAATTGCTCGCGTTTCTTTCAATGCGCCAATCACCAGCTGGCGCTCCTCTTCTTTCAATGGCTTCCACAAAACATCTGGAGCACGCAATAGACCTAACGACAAAAAAGCAGCATCGACTAAAGGCTGCCCACCTTTCGAAAAATTCATACGGTCCGGCGAACGCGGATCTGTCGCCATCACCAATCCTTTGCGCGCCCATTCCGCATAACGAGCGCGCATTTTTCCCTCTCTCGTCTCGTCAGGCCCCAGTGCCAACCACGGAGCAATGCCAGAAAGCGTGCGACCAAATGCCTCAAGATGAGTATAACTTGCGCGATCTCCTTCCCCAGGACCTAACGGAAGTTTTTCCTTCAGCTTTCCCTCCGCAAGTGATTGCATCACGGGACGAGCGATTCGATCCAAAGTCTGCACAGCCTCTTCACGAGTTTTGCTCGGTGTTTCTTCCGATAGCACACGGCCTGAGATTCCTAGCAAAAACACAAAGCACAAAATCTTCATGCATACAATTACGCAACGACAGGAGGAAAACTTGCGTGTTTTGCGGAAAAATAGCGCCTCAGCAAGTGTGCGACTTGCGTAAAATCATCGCTCGGCCATAAAGGTGTTGGCGCATGCAAAGTCAGCAAAGGAACTTTCTCACGCGTATGATCGGTGCCAGAAAAATACGGATCATTGCCATGGTCGGCCGTGATGCAGAGAAAATCGGCGCGACCTACCATGGGCACAAATTTTCCTAACCACGCATCAAAGTCTCGCAAGGCATGAGCATAACCTTGTGGATCGCGACGATGACCATACAGCATGTCAAAATCGACAAGATTCGCCACAATCACATGCGGTTCCGACCGCTTCTCATTCCACAACTCCGCGATCTTCACCATCCCCGCGGCATTCGATTTGGTCGGATAACTTTCACTGATCCCCTGCCCCGCATAGATGTCGGAAATTTTCCCCACTCCGATCACTTGCACACCTGCATCTCGCAACTCATTCCACACCGTGCGCGGCGGCAGCAAGGAGTAATCGCGCCGATTCGACGTGCGTTGAAAATTGCTCACGGCATCGCCCACAAAAGGTCGAGCGATCACTCGACCAATCGCAATGTTGCGCTCATCCAACACCGCTCGTGTCGTCCGGCAAAGGCCTAACAATTTTTCAAGCCCGAAAATTTTCTCATCCTCATGCGCGGCAATCTGCAACACAGAGTCTGCACTGGTGTAAAGAATCGGGCGCCCCGCCGCGAGATGTTCTTCGCCCAGCGCGCTGAGAATTTCCGTGCCCGATGCCACAACATTGCCCAAAAATTTCACGCCGGCGCGAGACTCGATCTCTCGCACCAAATCGTCTGGGAATTTCTCAAAAGTGGCGAACGGCTGCTCCATGATCAAGCCCGCCAACTCCCAATGCCCGGTCGTCGTATCCTTACCTGCTGATTTTTCAGCCATCGCCACGGCGTCCGCACCACTTCGCATCATCGGCGTAAACGGAATGTTGCTCTTACCCATGCCCCGCAACACATCATAGAGCCCCAAGCTCGCCATATGCGGCAATTCCAAATTTTCCCTCGCAAACAAATGCCCCAATGTATCTGCACCCTCATCACCATAAGCAGCCGCATCCGCAGCTCCGCCACAGCCTACCGAATCCAACACAATCACCAACGCTCTCATGCCCTCCACAATACAGCATCCAGACTTTGCTCACAAGCTTTCAGAAAAAACTCCGCGATACTCCCGCCCTTAAGTCATAGCAAATTTTTCACGAAAATAATTTGAATAAACTTTTTGCTATGACATCTTATCCTTGTTAACCGAAAAAATGCGCAGCAATCGCCAATCCATGACTAGCGCCTGCGCCTTTCCTCCATTATAGTAACTACCAACAATAGAAAGAATCAAGATTATGGGACTCGATAAAATGACGCAAAAACTCCAGGAAGCGCTGCAACAAGCTCAGCGACTTGCTTCCAAATCCAGCCATGCCGAACTCAAAAGCGGGCACGTTTTGCAAACCTTGCTCGAACAAGAAGGCGGTATCCTCATCCCGATCCTGCAAAAGGCCGGCCTCGATGTGCCGCGCTTGAAGCAAGCGGTGATCGAACACCTCGACAAGGAACCCAAAGTGCAGGGCTCCACCTCGCAGCCGCAACTCAGCTATGGGCTCCGTGCCAATCTCGAATCCGCCGATGATGCGCGCGAATCGTTAGGCGATGATTTCCTCAGCGTCGAACACTTTCTGTTAGGAGCTCTGAAGTCAGATTCCCCTGCCGGAAAATTGCTCAAGGACAGCGGCCTCACCGAGGCGAAAGCGCTCGAGTCTATCAAGTCCGTGCGCGGTAGCCAAAAGGTCACCGATGAAAATCCGGAGGGCAAATATCAGACCTTGGAAAAATACGGCACCGACCTGACTGCCCGCGCGCGTGAAGGAAAAATCGATCCCGTCATCGGTCGCGATAACGAAATCCGCCGCGTCATGCAGGTGCTCTCTCGTCGCACCAAAAACAACCCCGTGCTCATCGGCGAACCCGGTGTCGGCAAGACTGCCATCGTTGAAGGTCTTGCCCGACGCATCGTTTCGGGCGACGTTCCCGAGTCGATGAAAAACAAACGCGTGATCACCCTCGACCTCGGCGGCATGCTCGCCGGTGCCAAGTATCGAGGCGAGTTTGAAGACCGACTCAAGGCCTTCCTCAAAGAAGTCACCGACTCAAACGGACAAATCATCTTGTTCATCGATGAACTCCACACCATCGTCGGCGCAGGTGCAGCCGAAGGTGCTGTCGATGCTTCCAATTTGCTCAAGCCCCAACTCGCCCGCGGCGAGCTCTCGACCATCGGCGCCACCACGCTCGATGAATACCGCAAACACATTGAAAAAGACGCCGCACTCGAGCGACGTTTCCAACCCGTGCTCGTCGGTGAGCCCTCTGCCGAAGATACCATCGCCATCCTGCGCGGCCTAAAGGAACGCTACGAAGTTCACCACGGCGTGCGCATCCAAGATGGTGCCATAGTTGCTGCCGCCATGCTCTCCGACCGCTATATTTCCGATCGTTTCCTGCCCGACAAAGCTGTCGATTTGATCGACGAAGCCGCATCGCGCTTGAAGATCGAACTCGATTCCATGCCCACCGAGATCGATCAGATCGAACGTCAGGTTTTGCAGTTAGAGATGGAGAAAAAAGCGTTAGAGAAAGAAACCGACAAGGCATCCGCCGTGCGTTTGGACAAAGTCAAAGAAGAGCAATCGAACCTCAAGGAGCAAAGCTCCGCCCTGATCACCCAATGGCGCAATGAAAAAGCCGTCATCGATGAAGTGCGCAGTGCCCAAGAGAAAATCGAAACGCTCAAGACGCAAATCGAACAGGCCCAGCGGATTGGCAATCTCACCCGTGCCTCGGAGATCACCTACGGCGAGCTACCCCAACAGCAACGCGACCTCGAGACAGCAAAAGAGAAACTCGCCGACTTCCAGAAAAACGGAGGCATCCTCAAGGAGGAAGTCACTGAAGATGACATCGCCCGCGTCGTTTCCGCCTGGACCGGCATTCCCGTCAACCGATTGCAAGAAGGCGAGCGCGCCAAACTCCTGCAAATGGAAGATCGACTCGGTGAACGCGTGATCGGCCAGAAAAAAGCCATCTCCGCCGTCAGCAATGCCGTGCGTCGTGCCCGCTCTGGTCTGCAAGATGAGAACCGCCCCGTAGGCTCCTTCATTTTCCTCGGCCCCACTGGCGTCGGCAAAACAGAACTATCGAAAGCACTCGCGGAATTTCTCTTCGACGACGAAAACGCCATGGTCCGCATCGACATGTCGGAATACATGGAAAAACACAGCGTCGCTCGTTTGATCGGCGCACCTCCAGGCTATGTCGGCTACGATGAAGGCGGACAACTCAGCGAACGCGTGCGTCGCAAGCCCTACAGCGTAATCCTGTTCGATGAAATCGAAAAGGCCCATAGCGATGTATTCAACGTGCTCCTACAAGTACTCGACGATGGTCGCATCACCGATGGCCAAGGTCGCACCGTAGATTTCCGCAATACCGTCATCATCCTCACCTCGAACATTGGCTCGCAGTATATCCTCAACGAGGAAAATTCTGAGCAGCGCGAGGCAAAGGTGTTAGACGCGTTGCGCGGTCACTTCCGCCCGGAGTTCCTCAACCGCATCGATGAGACCATCATCTTCGATCGACTCGATCGCAGTGAAATCACCCGCATTGTCGACATCCAACTAGGTCGCCTGCGTCAACGCCTTGCCAAGCAAGGATTGGCCATCGCACTCAGCAGCGAAGCCAAAGAATTCCTCGGCAACCAAGGCTACGATCCCACCTACGGTGCCCGTCCCTTGAAACGTGCGATCCAGCATCACCTGCTCGATCCCCTTAGCATCCAAGTCCTCGATGGCCACTTCATCGACGGCGACGTGATCGAAGTCGGAGTCAAAGATGGCACACTGACTTTTGTCAAATAGCCCTAACATATAATAAAAAGTCGGCGGGCAGGAATATTTTGCGCGCCGACTTTGTGCGTCGAGCCCCAAGGCCCACAATTTCCCATTCACCCATTCACCTTCCGACTCACCCACCAGCTATGAAGCTTCTTCAACAAACGCAGCCACAGATGAACAGTACCCCATGATGCTGCAGCACCAAGCACAGCGCAGATGATCGCACTTGGCAGCGTGATGTGCACATTCCACCATGAGTCGTCACGCATAAGGGAAATCGCGGCGCCAAGACTTGTGCCGATCACGGCACCCGATAGCACACCGCATTGCACAAAAAACATCATCACCCCCACCGAGAT
>JBIIAI010000158.1:0-7038 GCA_044239965.1 Akkermansiaceae bacterium | reverse complement strand
CTCCACCGTTGATGGCGGTATCACCCGAGAACGTGTTCGCCTGGCTAACGGTGAGGGTGGAGGTCCCGCTCTTGAGTAGCGACATCGTCCCATCCAAAGCACCGGTTCCGGCAAGGGTGTAGTTTTTCGTGCCGGAGAATGTCACCGAATTCGCCTGCAACGAGCCCGTGAGGGTGACGCTGGTACTGTTGGAGCCCGTGTCACTGAAGGTCACCGCATCGCCGGTTCCGAATGGCGTGGCGGCTCCGCTCAGGCGGAAGGAATTCGTGGTGCCATTGTCCCAGGTGTTGGCGGCGGTATTTGTTCCGCCAGCCCAGACGATGGATCGCCCTGAATCCGGCGGCGGCGGCGGAAATTCGGGCAGTTCGAGACGCAGGTAGTCATACATCACGTGAGGCGAGAATCCGGCATCGCCAGTGAAGCGGAAAGTGAAGGTGTTGGCTCCAGTCCGCAGTGAGGAAACGGGAATCGGAATGTCCACATAGGAATACTTCGCATGGATCCCCTGTCGCAGCAGCGCGTTGCCGCCGCTCACTGGCGGTGCAATCCGGGCGAACGATGTCGGCGAGCCATTGAGGTAGAGAAAGAGCCGGGAGTAGTGCGAACTGGCGACCGCCACCGTCAGGGTCGCGGTGCCGCTGCGAGGGACGGCGGGGAGATTGAAATTCACGTTCCAGTCCCAGTGAGCCGTTGTCCCCGCTGTCGCTCCGGGGTAGTTGCTATGCACGTAGTTCCAATCGGTGGCCGGATTGCTGGAACCGACGTTGTAAACGAGGGGATTCGGCAATTCCTGCGGGTAAACTTCCCACATGAAAGGGATAAAGTAGTCGTTGCCATGTTTAAACTCCTTAGCCGTGCGGTCGGGGACGCCGATTTCCCACGCGATGCTGGTTCCGGGATGAGAGACATTCCACGTGATGTCGCCTTGCGCGTTCGTTCCGCCGGCGGTGACTGTGACTCCGATTTTCGAAAACTCGCCAACGACTCCATCGGTGAACGCATAGAGCGTATAGGTTCCTGGCCGAACGGCGGGGATGCTGAAGTTTCCCGACGCATCGGCCTTGGTCCAATACTGATAGCCTTTGCTCTGGAACTGCCAGTTCCCGGCCGTTTCCTCGGGGGCGGCGAGACCGATGTTCGCGTTGGCACCGGTGATCGAGGGCTTGAGTGGATCGTTCACCAGCAAACGGCCCGTGACCGTTCCGCGCGCCGCCGCCGCCGGATGATCCGCGTTGGTGAGCCAGGAATACGGCCATGCCGCCTTTTCCGCGGCCACCTGCGCCTTGGCATCCGCCCACAAGGCGTCGCCGGCATTGTTGGCGGCAGTCGTTGCGTTGCAATAAAGCAGGAAGGGGCCATACATCTTCCGCCAGGTCTCGCCTGCCGCGACGCTGGTCCCGGAACCGCCGAAATGATTGCGGCCGAAATGCATGAGGATGTAGCTTTCGGAGGAGGTGAGATCCTGGAGGGTGGGGCCGTCGTTGAAATAATCATGCCCGCCGAGCGCGAACCAGACACCCCTCTTTGCGATGTGGCTGGCATGCCCCCAGGTGCCGATCTCGGAATAGCGGGCGGCGTAGGTGTATTTGCCATCATATTTCCCGGCCATTACGCCGGTGTTGAGCTTCACGATCTCACCGATCGCTGTCGGCGAGGCGTTCTGATAGTCGTAAACGGACGGCATCTCCCAGTTGCGCAGGTCATCCACATAGGCACGCTCGAAGGTGAAGGTGGTGGAGTTGCGCGGGAGTTTCCAGACGATGCGCCACTCGCCGACGGAGGTCGCTGGATAAGACGCGGGATGGTTCAGAATGGCATAGGCATACATGCCAGTGTCGCCCCGGCGGAGGACGAAGTGGAGCTCGATATCAAAGGCGTGTTTGTAGCCCGAGGTATCGTTCCACGTGCGCTTGAACGAGACATCGACCATGTCCGACGTCTGGGTGGTGACGCTGTAAACGCAGTTCGTGGGCACCTCGAAGGCCGCACCGCCGTCCATGCTGTAATAGATCGGGTTGGCAGGATCCACCATCTGGAAGCCGTTCAGTTTGTAGGAACTGACTCTGCCGGTGGATTTCTCGATAATGGCCTGAATGACGCCGTTGCTAAGGGTGGCGGTGGTCGCGGTAGTGGTGAGGGTCACGTTTGCTCCGCCGGTTGGTGATCCGCCGCCGGCATCGTTCGCACGAACGCAAGCTAAGAGCGCAATGAGGATCAATAAAATTCGGATCATGTGGGTTTCGTATGGGAGTCTGTAATAACGGAGGGAAGCAGTGCGCTGGCGAATGTTTTTTAGAAGTTTCATGTATGTGTTTTTTTTGGGGGGAGTAGAATCGGTGCGGCAGCAGCATCAGCGATGAGCAGCAAGGAAAAAATGTATCGCATCATGGCTGCACCTCCTCGCTATAACTCACGGTCACGTCATCCACAAATTGCGCAGGAAACCAATCTCGCGCTGAGACTCCGCGTAGACGAAACGCCGCGATTCCAATCACCAACACACGAGCTTTCGGCGGAACTTGTAGCGTGAGTTCCACAGGGTCCCAAGTCGCAGGATCGTGGTCCACCGTAGCCATCGAACGAGCATAGGCCAGCGTGGCACCTTCGGCATGACGTTGCTCCCACAACTCCTGTCCATCCGCGTTCGTGCCAGCCCCGGCAACCGCCGCGACATGAAAGCTGGCCTCGTTTTCCGTGTCAGCATTAAACCACGCACGGATCTTGACCGTGCGCGTCCCATTGCCCGGCAGCGCCACGACTTGATACAGATCTGAGCCCGACCATTTGCTGCCGACTTGATTGCCCTCAGTCGAGGCTGCTAAAAAGCGCAGCATGCGCTTGCCTTCGTGAGGGATGATCTTGCCGTGACGTCCCACGACTTCGTGCGGGTCAGCTGACCATTGGTCTGGATGCTCGGGCAGACCATTAATCTCAATCCGTGAACCAGCTTCAAAACTCGCATCCACGAGCGGCAGTTCCTGCATGCGCGTTTGCCGAGGCGTAGCATAAGCCCATACCACACTTACCGTTGATATACCAATGATCAGACCCGCCGCCGCTGCGGTGAAAGGCCTCAACCAAAACTTGCGTGAAGTAGCAGCGGTTGATGACGCATCATCCATCCGAACATCCGCCGTCGCAGTGAGCGCCATATCCAGATTCATCAAGTCGAGATAACGTCCCCGCAGTTCACCATCATCACGCATCAGCGCAGCGAGTGCGGAAAGCTCATCGGGCGTGGCCATGCCATCGGCGCAGCGATGCAAGAGTTCATCGTCGTAATTCATAAAGATTCGTGGTTAAAAATTTCTCGCCGTACGCAGTCTAACAGCGCCTGCCGGATGCGATGCAGCACTTTGTAAAGTGACATGGGCGTCTGCCCTCGTTCGCTTGCCAGCTCACCGATATTTGCCCGTGAGGCATAGGCCCGCAGAACCAGATCACGCTGCTGGGTGGTGAGTTTTTGCAAGCAGGTTTCTAGTGCCTCGCGCTGCGTGTCATGGCGGCCCGCAGCAAGTGCCGCTTCATCCGCCAACTGCGAAAGCAGCGCATCATCGAACACATGCCGATCCCGTGCTCTGTCGCGCAAAAAAGCTAACACCTCAAAGCGCGCAACACCAAATGCCCATTTGCGAAAATCCCGCGTTCCGTCAAATTCCGCAAACTTCTGCCAAAGCACCACCGCTACCTCCTGCATCACTTCTGCTGCATCGGACCTTGAAGGCAAGAGTGATCTCACATAGGTCCGCACCGCTGGTTCATGTTCAGCGAATAGGCGAAGAAATTGATGATGATGTGAGTCGTCAGGTGTGGGCATTGGGGTTTTCACATGCTATCTCCAAAATTCTCGGACTTTTGCCGAAAAAAATTCACTTTTTTACCCCGAATGTCCCCTAGGCTTGAGATACTATCGAGAATGCCAGATGGATTTCGTATGTCCACTGCGATGTTCTGGCAAGGCCTTGCGAAACTCGTTCACGTAGAGCCCAATCTTCGCGAAGGGGATGGCTTTGAAACTTGGCACTTTTTTGAAGACCGCCGAATCATTTACCTGACGAAAGTTCAGTTTGGGCACATCTGCAAATCCCATGTCTTCCATGTTTAGCGCGACGTTGTCTTTCAACGTTACACCTTTGAAATGCTCTGGTTTGCCGCGTTGTTCGGCCTTCTTATCAGTGCCAATGACGATGTTTCCCTCCAGCACACAGCCGTTCGGCAGGGCTGGATGATTTTCTAACAATTTCGGCAGTGTGGGAAATCGCTTGCTCCACGGCGGATTGACCGGATTGAGTTTTTGATAATCCCGCAGCATGCCACTATCTAGATCATACTTGCGGCTCACACCTCGCGCATCAATCCCGAATCCACCCGGGCATTCGATGGCAACATTGTGTCGCAGGATGTTATCATGTCCGCCACCGACCGCAGCTCCCGTGCCCATGCGATACATCAGGTTGCCCTCCAGCGTATCGCCACTATCAGCATCGTCCAGATAGATCCCCAGCGCGTGGCTGGTATGATGAATGAAATTGTAACGCAGCACATTGCCATAACTGCACCAGCCATTGTTGGTGTAGAAACCGCCTAGGTCGTCTGATTCCACAAGGAAATCATGCACTTCATTGAACTCGAAACGATGATCGTTGCCGCCATAAAGCACGGCTGCATGAGGCGAATCGTGGATCAAATTATGAGTCACCACGCAACCGCAAGCGTAGCCGGCATCATAGGCTCCTACCCCAATTGCCGGGGACCAAATTTTCTTGGCCAAAGCATAGTGATGGATGTGGTTGTTGTCTGCCACATGACCGCACGGCGTGAGTGTGGCGCGATCTCCTCCACCCAGCAAGATCCCGCCATGTCCCAGCGTGTGCAGATCGCAACTCTCGACCCGATGTTTCTTGCCGCCTTTGATCACGATGCCGTTTTTACCAAGGCAACTCAACACACAACCAGACACAACGCACGCTTCACCATCGGTGATTTCGATACCATTTCCCAGCGCGCCTTTGAGCGCTAAACCTCGCAGCGTGACGCCAGTAGCCTGGTTCATCCGCACGATCGGACCATCGAAATCAGCTAGGGAAATCGTGGCCTTGTCGAGCTTTGCATCCGGCCACCAGTAAAGAGTCTTCGTGAGAAAATCCACCGCCCACTCGCCCGGCATGTCGATTTCCTCCACCAAATTGATCGCCCGCCAAGGTTCGGTGCCAGCACCTTCTGGCCCTGCATATTTGGAGCCAATCCCGCCGCCGACAGGTGCCGCCAGCGCGATGCTTTTCTTGGTTAGATCAATCTCCTGCACACGTACATTGGTCCAGTCCCAAGCCACGCGCCAGAAGCCCGCCAACCAAAGTTGCCCGGCATCCGCAGAGGCCTTCCATCGGCGGGGGCGATCCCCGTCATACACGAAAGTCCCCGGACGTTTGCCCGGAGCATTTGGTTCATCGCCACGATCTAGCACTTTTTTCATGACCGTATTGCGGTCGTTAGGCCAACGCGAGAGAGGCTGCCACGCCGCGCCATGAAATAGTTGGACCAAGCCACCGCCATCGTTGAATCGAACAGGAAATGCCTTGGCATGCTTTACACCCAGAGCCGACAGACTGAGTTGGAAAACCTTGCCTCGCGCTTCAGGGCTGAGTCTTGGATCATTGCTCGGTTTCAGAGATGAGGCAGCAATGTTCACAGAAGCATCGAGCACAGCTTTCCCATCATGCTTCGCCCGCAGAGTGATGTTTCGGCTTTGCGCTTTGAAATCAATCGTCTGCCCAACGGGATACACGCCGTCCTCTAACCAAATGGTGCTTGGTTCGTTTCCAGCAATCGCTTTCAGTGCCTTGCCAATACTGGCAAAGGGACGAGTCTCCGTGCCTGATGCGGCATCGCTACCCTTTGGGGAAACGTAAACATCACCCGCTCTAACAGCTGAGTGAAACAGGAAGCAAAGGGCGATGATTCGGGTCGCGTGATTCATAAATTTTAATTGAAGCGTTGTTATACGGCGCTTGAATTGGTGCAGAAAAATCATCATGCAATAGCGAACAAATGCAATCCATTTTAGTGGTCTCGCTAAAGCGCATGGTTCAAGTAATTTTCACGAACTCTTCGTGATATCGGACGCGACATATTGCGCAAATAATCAAATTCAAGAAGATCCAAGCTAAGACGATTTGACCAAGCGGAAATAATTGGGTTCCCATCAGGAATTCGTGCATAGCCATCGACCATGTCTTGATGATGTTGATCGTAAATTCAATGCCGAGAATTGGTGCAAACATCAGCGGGAAAATCAGCAGCCATATTCCGTGATGCACTAACGAAATATTTAGATAGTTTCGTGGGAAAATTCCTGTTCGAAAACGTATGAGCCATCCCCACCAAACCCAATAACCGACGAGTCCCATGATCACAAAGATCCCGCTTGCTAGGTATTCTAGAGTGATGGCAAGCATACTAGAAAAATGCGGGCCCGACGCGAAAAGTCTAAGCGGTGCAACCACGAGACTCAGGCAAGCGTAGGCCCAAAACAATCCGAGAATGAATAGCATGAGTGAGAGATATTTCATTTTGGGAAGAGTATGTAGCATGAGTCTTGAGTTCGCGGCGCCTCTCACCCCATGCTCCGCGTGAGGGCGATGATGTCTTCGTTTTTCGCTTTGCCGATGATGTTTTTCTTATACAAATGCCCGCCTCCCCAGATCAAGTCTTTGGCGCGATCGTTGTCGATGAATTGGCCGGCATTTTTGTCGGATTCTTCCCAGTCGAGTCCGCTGATGACGGCATTTTTCCATGCTTGGGCATAAAGGGTGTGATCGAATTCTTCTTCGGCATGGGCACTGCTGATTTGCTATTCCGCATGCTCAGAGTCGCAAGTTGAGGATAGGCTCGATCGAGGTCTTGGAAAAATTCGGTGTAGCCGCTGAGGTCGATGAATTTCACGGCATCGTCTTTGGCGGGTTGCGCCGCAGGGATCGGCAAAATCATCGCGAGATCTTCGTCGGCATCGAGCTTCATCTCGTAGACCACACATTGATC
>JBIIAI010000157.1:0-7081 GCA_044239965.1 Akkermansiaceae bacterium | reverse complement strand
GAACCATCGACATCGAGGTCGGCGGGTTGAGAGATGCCGATGAAATCTTCGGGTTTTTGGGTAAAGGATGGCCCGTCTGTTGTGAGGCGGTGGATGTAGACTTGGTTGCGGCCCCAGTCAGCCATCATCGGTGTTTTGTTGTATTTTTCCGGCCAGGTGGCTTCATCGAGGAAAAGTGCGCCGGTGCCGGAGCCGCCGCCGAGGTCTTCGAGAGCGGGGATGATTTCGTTAGTAAAGCTTTTAAACAGGATGGGGTAGCCGTATTGTCCAGTTTGGATGTGGTGGGCGAAGCGGACATTCCAGCCGCCGCCGTCGTTGGTGTTTTCGCGGCTAAAGACGTTGAGGAAGGGGTCGATGGCTACGTCGTAGACGTTACGGTGGCCTTGGGTATAGGTTTCCAATTCGGATCCATCGGGGCGGACACGAACGATGCCGCCACCCAGCATGGTGAGGGTGGTGCCATCAGTGCCTTGTGCGTTGACGAATCCGAAGTCGCCTACGGAGATGTAAATCCAGCCGTCGATGCCCATGCGAATGCCGTTGGTGGTGTGGTCAGCGCCGCGGTCTTGGTTGTGTTTCGGGACGGAGATATCGCGGACGAGGATTTTGGGCGGGCCGTCTGCGATGCCGTCGTTGTTTTTGTCTTCAAGGACGGAGAGGTGCATTCCGGTGAGGATTCCGGTGTCTGCTGGGATGACGGTATGAAGTACGTAGAGTTTGTCGCCGAAGGAGATGATGCCGCGTGGGTTGTCCAGTGCAGCGAAGATGGTGTGTTTGTCGGCTTTTCCGTCGTTATCGGTATCGACGAGGCGGACGATGCGGCCTTTTCCTGGGCCTTTGCCGAGGGAGCCGAGGAGGTCCACTCCGACATAGACTTCGCCGGTGGCGGATGCGGCGATGCAGGCAGGTGAGGGAGCGAGATCGCTGCCAGCATATTTCGTGTAAGTGAGGTCGGTGGGGTTTGCCGCAGCGGAGAAGGTAAGGGCCGATAGTAGGCTAGGAATGGACTTGTTCATGGGATTGAGCATGTGGTAGATTGACAGTAAACGTTGAGAAGTAGTCGAATGTTTCTTTTGGAATGGGTTTTCGTGATTTATTTCTGAGTGTGTATACTTGGAGGATGGCTAGCAGCTATATTCATAGCGCAATGCGGCGAGGCCGAGTAGAGCGGCGGTTTCTGAGCGGAGTATGATGTCGCCTAGGGTAATGGGGTGGAATCCGTTGGTGATGGCTTCTTGTATTTCTGTAGGTGAAAAATCGCCTTCGGGGCCGACGAGAAGCGTGGCTTGCTGGATGTGTGGGTGTTTTTCTAACAGCCCTTTGAAGGAGCTTGCACCTTCGGCGAGGGAGGCGATGATCGATAGCCCTTCGCGCGGTGATTGGATGAATGTTTGCCAGCTTTGTGGTGTTTCGATGATCGGCATCCAGTTTTGACCACATTGTTTGCAGGCCTCGAGGGCTACTTTTTGCCATTTCTCGGCTTTTTTCGGCGCCTCGTGTGAGTCGTATTTGACTACGCTGTGTCGGGTGATGAGGGGGATAATGCGCTGCACGCCGAGTTCGACGGCTTTCTCGACGATCCAGTCCATGGTTTTTCCCTTGGGAACTGCTTGGGCGAGGGTGATTAGCGGTGTGCCCGGCGGTGTGTGAATGATTTCTCCTAGCTCAATTCGCACGGCGTTTTTGCGGCACTCGATGATGGTGGCGAGGCTGTGCCTGCCTGAGCCATCGAATGCTGTTAGGGTATCACCGCGCTGCATGCGCAAGACCTGGGAGCAGTGGCGCGATTCCTCCTCATCGAGTGTGGCCTGAGATTGCCAGTCGCTTGGGTGAAGATGGAATCGCGCCATGGATGATTGGTATTAGAGGTCGAAAAACTTCTTTGCCTTGCTGAAAAAGCTTTCCTGCATGGGGCTATTTTTTTCACCGATGGACTCGGCAAATGCCTTGAGTTTGTCTTGTTGCTCCGCGTTGAGTTTGGTGGGAACCTCGACTTGCACGGTTACGTGGAGGTCACCTTTGCGGGTGCTGTTGAGACTGGCCATGCCTTTGTCCTTGAGGCGGAATACGGTTCCACCTTGGGTGCCGGCGGGGATTTTGATCGAGGCTTGGCCATCGAGTGTGGGCACTTTGCTTTCCCCGCCGAGTGCGGCGGTGGCGAAGGAGATGGGGACCTCGCAGAATAGGTCGTCGCCTTCACGCTCGAAGAAATCATGGCGCTTGATGACGAGGAAAACGTAGAGATCGCCGGAGGGGCCACCGCGAAGGCCGGCATCGCCATTGCCCGTGGAGCGGAGGCGTGTGCCGCTATCGACGCCAGCGGGTATGCGAAGTTTGATGTTGGTGTCTTTTTGCACGCGTCCTTCACCACGACAGGCGTCGCAGGGATCGGAGATGAGTTCGCCCGTGCCATGGCAGGTGGGGCATTCGCTTTGTTGAACGAAAATGCCTGCTGAGCGTGTGACCACGCCGCGACCGCCACAGGTGTGGCATTTTTTCGTGCCGCTGCCGCTCTTTGATCCGGAGCTGTTGCATTTTTCACAGGCAACATAGCGTTCAATCACTAGTTCTTTTTCAACGCCCTTTGCCGCTTCTTCGAGGGTGAGTTCGAGGTCATAGCGCAGATCGCTGCCGCGTTGTTTGCCGCTTTTGCGACGACCGCCGCCTCCAAACATGTCCTCGAAGCCGCCGCCGCCAAAGGCACCGCCAAAGACTTCGCGGAAAAGATCCATGGGGTCGTGGAAGCCGCCACCGCCGCCGCCACCACCGCCTGGACCATTGAAGGCTTGGTGGCCGTAGCGATCGTAGGCGGCACGTTTGTCCGGATTGCTGAGGATGTCGTAGGCTTCGCCTAGTTCTTTGAATTTTTCCTCGGCAGCTTTGTCGCCCTGATTTTTGTCAGGATGCCACTGCATCGCCAACTTGCGGTAGGCTTTTTTGATTTCATCTGCGCTGGCAGATTTCGAGACACCGAGGACTTCGTAATAATCGCGTTTGTCAGGCATAGTGCGGGTTTATTCTGCTTGGGCTTTGGCGACGATGACGTTGGCGGGGCGCAGCAAGCGGTCGCGCAGGCGGAACCCGCGACGGGTTACGCGGATGACGGAGCCGGGGGCGATGCTGTCACTGACTTCTTCGCTGATGGCTTCGTGAAGGTTCGGATCGAATGGGGCGTGCAGCGCGGCGATTTCTTCGACGCCTTGTTGGCTGAGAAAATCGTTGAATTGCTTGCGAACCATGTCCATGCCGATGTAGATCATCGATGATGTATCGCTAGCCGCTGCCATCATGCCCATCTCGAAGTTATCAAGGATGGGGATCAATTGCTCGAGAAGGTCTTGGTTGCCAAAGCGTACGGCTTCCTCGCGCTCGCGGGCGACACGTTTGCGGAAATTATCGAAATCAGCAGCAGTGCGCACGGCGAGATCGCGCCAGCGGGCGACCTCCTCGGCCATGGCCTGGGCTTGGTCGCCGCTATCGATTTCTTCTTGTGCCATGGCATCGGCCTCGAGTTGTGGATCGAGGACCTCGACTTCGTTCTCGGGAGTTGGTTGATTTTCGCTCATACGCCGTTATTCCTAGTCGAAAAAGCCGTTTCGTCAATACTAGAGCGGGTATGCGCAGAAAAAATGTAATCACCGCAAGAGATTCCAAGCGCTGACCAAGGCGCGGAGACCGGCCATTTCGATGGAGGAGTCGATGCCTGCACCCCAGAGGAGTCGGCCGTCATCGGCTTGGAGTTGCACGTAGGCTGCGGCGCTAGCATCGGAACCACCGCGCACTGCGTGAGAGCGATAGTCGGTGACTTTGAAGTCTTTCAGGCCAATGCCTTCGAGGGCGTTGACAAAAGCATTGATGGGGCCATTGCCCTTACCTGTGATTTTTTTCTCATCGCCTTGATGGATGATGGTGGTGGTGCATTCGACGATGCCGCGCTCGCTGGTGTGATGATTGAGGTCGTAATCGGTGACGGCGAGCGGGGTGCTGAGGTTGGCAAAATGGGCGTGAAAGGCCTCTCCAATCTCGTCAGCGGACATTTCGCGGCCCCATTGGTCGGCGAGGTCGTAAATGAATTTGCCAACTTGCGGATGCATGGTTTTGGGGAGGTCGAGTCCGTGCTCGCGATCCAAGATGTAGGCGACGCCGCCTTTTCCGGATTGGGAATTGATGCGGATGATGGCCTCGTAGCTGCGGCCAAGGTCTTGGGGATCGATGGTGAGATAGGGGACAGCCCAGGGAATTTCACTGGTGCTGGCGGCGCTTTCTTTATCGCGACGGTCGAGTCCTTTTTTGATGGCATCTTGGTGGGAGCCAGAAAATGCGGTAAAGACGAGCTCGCCGGCATAGGGTTGGCGCTCGGCCACGACTAAGCGGCAGCAGCGTTCGTAGACCTCGCGAATGGAGGCGAGATCAGAAAAATCCAAACCTGTTGCGATGCCGTGGCTGTTCATGTTGAGCGCGACGGTGACGATGTCGAGATTGCCGGTGCGTTCGCCATTGCCAAACAAGGTGCCCTCGACGCGATCGGCGCCAGCCAACAAGCCGAGCTCGGTGGCAGCGGTGCCAGTGCCGCGGTCATTGTGGGTGTGCAGGGAGATGATCACGGAGTCGCGATGGCAGATGTTGCGGCACATCCATTCAATCTGATCAGCATGAACATTGGGCAGGCACCATTCGACGGTGTTGGGCAAGTTGAGGATGACCTTTTTCTCGGGAGTGGGCTGCCAAACATCCATCACGGCATGGCAACATTCGAGCGCGAAGTCGAGCTCGGTATCGCTGAAGCTCTCGGGAGAATACTGAAAAGTCCACTGGCTCTCAGGTGCGAGTGCTGCGTATTGAGCAACCCATTTGGCACCCTGAATGGCGATGTCGCGCGTGTCCTCGCGGCTGGCATTGTTGAAGGTGACGCGGCGTTGAAGTGTGCTGGTGGGATTGTAGAGGTGAACGATGGCTTGTTTGACGCCTTTCAGGCTCTCATAGCTGCGTTGGATCAAGTGCTCACGTGCCTGCACTAGGATCTGGATGGTGACATTTTCGGGGATGCGATTTTCCTCGATCAAGCGGCGGACGAATTGAAATTCGGTATCCGAGGCAGAAGGGAAGCCGACTTCGATTTGGGTAAATCCTACGCGCACGAGCAGGTCAAAATACTCCAGTTTTTCCTCGATCGACATCGGGGTAGGCAAGGCTTGGTTGCCATCGCGGAGATCAACGGAGCACCAGATGGGAGCCTTCGTGATCGATTGATCGGGCCAGGTCCGATCCGGCAGGGATACCGGAGGAAATGGTCGATATTTGGAGATGGATTGTTGCTTCATGGCGGGGGCGAAGCGTAGCGAATGAGACGGTGGTGTCAAGGTTGGGATGTCAAAGCTCGAAGGAAAGCTGCGATGGATTCTTGATGCTTGGCAGAGGGATCGATTCCTGATTTTCTGAGCGCATGAAATTTCTCACCGTTTGGCTCTGGCTCATGGCTTTGATAAGGCCTGGTGTTTCGGAGGAATCGCAGTATTTTGGGATTCAGGTGATTGATGAAAACGGACGAGGTGTTCCATTGGTCGAATTGACCACGGTGAATGAAATTGTCGGGGTGACTGACAATGCGGGATGGATGGCATTTGATGAGCCCGGGATGATGGGCCGAGACGTTTGCTGGACGGTGAGCGGACCTGGTGTGCAGAGATCCAAGGATGGTTTTGGTTACGCGAGTTTTCGGGCGATAGCAGAGGCAGGGAAAACCGTGAAATTGGAGGTGAAGACGAGTAATGTCGCGACGCGTGTGGGCCGATTGACGGGAACGGGATTGTATCGAGATAGCGAATTGTTAGGCATGGATCACCCTCCATTAGAAACCGGAGCGGTGAGAGTGAGCGGTCAGGATTCCGTGCAGGCAGTTCTCTATCAGAAGCAAATTTTCTGGCTCTGGGGTGATACGTCGACGATCGAATATCCGTTAGGAAATTTCCACACAACATGTGCATGGTCACCGCGCGAGATCGATGCTGAGCGTGGCATTGTTTTTGACTATCTTACTGATTCGAGTGATCCGAAAAAGCTGCGCAAGATGCTGCTGAGCAATGAGCCAGGCGCGATGTGGATGTTTGGTCTGATGGCATTGACGGATGCTGACGGGAACGAGCGGATGTTTTCGGGATTTTCGCGGCAGCAGGGATTGGTGCCAGCAGAGGAAAAGGGGGTTGCAGAGTTTGATCGAAAGAAGGGTGTGTTTCGCAAAATTGCTGATGTGTCGAAAGATGAAAAATGGCGCTATCCACATGGTCATGCCATGCGTGCGAAAACAGGGGACGGAGATCATTTTTACTTTACCAGTCCTTTTGCGAGTGTTCGTGTGCGAGCCGATGCCAAGGCCATCGCGGACCCGAGTTCCTACGAGTTGTTGTGGTTCGATCCAATCAAGCAGCAATGGGCTTGGCAGCACGAACAAGGAGCTACAGATCAGCGACAAGAAGTAGAACTGCTTCGAAGTCAGAAAATGAAACCAGAGCAGGCCCGCTATCAGTTGCGTGATGCGAGTTCCGGAAACTTAATCATTTTGCACGGGGCGAGCATTCAGTGGAATGAATGGCGCAAAAAATTTATTATGATTGCTGTGCAGTCCGGCGATAAGGATGACCCTTCCGCCTTAGGTGAAGTTTGGTATGCAGAGAGCGATGCAGCTGATGGACCGTGGTTGCGAGCTGTGAAAGTGGCAAGTCACCCTGCTTATACATTTTATAATCCCGTTCATCATGGGTTTCTGAATTCGGAAGGGGGAAAGGTGATTTTTTTCGAGGGAACCTATACGCATCAGTTTTCGGGGAATCCGCGCAAAACAATGCGTTACGATTACAATCAATTGCAATATCGGCTCGATCTGAGTGATTCAAGATTGCGGGTTTTGCATGAAATGCCGTAGAATGATGTCCACACATTCTTTGCTGTGGCTCATGACGATCAAGTGCCCACCTTCCAAAGTGAAGTCAGCGTTTTCTGGACAAGGGATCACCAGGTCCCGCTTGCCGTGAATGCGCAGTGCCTGTGTTTGATTAGTGGAGAGTCCCTTCCAGACGAATACGGC
>JBIIAI010000156.1:0-7092 GCA_044239965.1 Akkermansiaceae bacterium | reverse complement strand
TGCAACATGCCGCCGGCTCCAATGACTCCTACTTTGATTGACATAATGTGATGAATGATGGGACGTGGGTTTATTGGTTCGATTTATCGAACGCGGCATCGAAGGCCACTTGATTGACGGGGAAATCGAGCTTGCGCACGTAGGCTGCACTCTCGGTGGCACCGTGGAAACGATCCATGCGACCGTCCTCCCATTCCACACTGAGCGGACCGGTGTAGCCGATGTCATTGAGCGCGACAATGACGTCTTCAAAGTTGATATCGCCACGGCCAACACTGCGGAAATCCCAGAAACGACGAGCATCACAGAAATCGGTGTGACCACCGAAAACACCGACGCTGCCATCACCATGACCCCACCACACATCTTTCATGTGTGCGTGGTGAATTTGCGCAGCAAAAGTGCGGATGAATTTCACGTAGTCCACACCTTGGTAGCCGAGGTGGGAGGGATCGTAGTTGAAACCGAAGCGCTTGTGATTGCCGACAGCATCAAGAGCGCGCTGTGCAGAGACGATGTCAAAAGCGATTTCCGTTGGATGAACTTCGAGAGCAAAATACACATCCTCTTTTTCAAACACATCCAAGATCGGTGCGAAGCGTTTGGCAAAATCATCATAGCCTTTTTGCAGATAAGCCTGATTGGTGGGAGGGAAGGCATAAAGTGCGCCCCAAATGCTCGAACCAGTAAAGCCATTGACCACCGTCTTGCCTGAGCCAGCGGGTTTGCCTGCCATGTAGGATTTTCCCGCATCAAAAAACTTGCGAGCGGCGCGTCCAGTGTCAGCCATTTCTGCAGCAGCGCGTTGACGCACTCCTTCCGCTTCACCATCGCCCCAGACGTGAGGAGGCAGGATGCACTGATGGCGTTCATCGATCGGATCACAGATCGCCTGACCGACAAGGTGTGCCGAGATCGCATAGCACGCGAGATCGTGTTCTTGCAGCAATGCCCAACGACCTTCAACATAGCCTGGCTGCGTCAATGCAGCCTGCACATCAAAGTGGTCGCCCCAGCAGGCGAGTTCCACACCATCATAGCCCATTTGTTTTACGCGTGGGAGAAGCTCTGCAAGTGGGATATCTGCCCACTGCCCGGTGAATAAGGTAACTGGTCGTGCCATAGATCGTATCAAGATTGGAGCCGAATCATGAGGGAAAATGCGGCGTCTGACTACTGAAAATTGCGTCACCAGAAAGAAATCTAAGCAGCGCCAAGGAATCGTTTCCTTATGCTGCGCAAGCAATTTTTTAAACATAAGTAGCCAGAGGCGTCGCTATCTCAGCACACATGAAATCCAAACTTCCCATCGCTCTCATTTGCTTCGGTCTCGGCTTCGGCTGCGCCTGGATCCTGCGCGCACCTGCCAAGCCTACGGCACCCGAAATCACTTCAAAAGCAACCGAAACATCATCCCCCTCGAAGACGTTAGGAACTCCCGAAAGCATCAGCAAAGATTCGCCACTCTCGCGCAGCGCACGCAAACCAGGTGCCGAAGCCGATGCCGAAAAAACCAAAGCGCAGGCCAAAGCCATGGCTCTGGATGGCAAAGAAATGCTCAAGGGAATTCTCAGCAAAAACCACCAAAGCCTGCTCGATAAACTGGCTCGTGAGCTCAAGCTCAGTCCCGCACAGATCGAAACCATGCGTAAGGCTTTGGATGAACGCATAGCAAAATTCATGGACATCGATGGTGACTTCGACGGCGAGCCTACCGATGAAATGAAGAACCTGTTCAATCCCAAGAGCATTGATGAGCTGTTGATGGCCGAAATGACCGAAGAGCAAAAAGCGGCATTTACCGAAATGCGTGCCGCAGAGCGCAAATCGAAAATCGATTCGAACACCCTAAAAAGCCTCGGCCAAGTTACCGAGGCCGTCTCTTTATCGGATGAGCAACGCAGCGCTGTCTATGAGACTCTCGCGAAAGAGGAAGAGAGAAAACTCACGGAAAAAGAAAACAGTGCGCGCATCGATAACGTGATTATGGATTCCATGGGCATGGGCGGACAAGATGACTTCGGCTTGCACGAGGCATTGTCGGACCCAGAAATCCAAAAACAAATCACTGAAAATCCCGACTCGGAAAATTCCACCGAGTTGATGACCAAGCTCATGCGTGAATCGATGACCAAAAAAGCCGACTCCAAGGTAGAGTTACTCTCACCGCATCTGACGCCCGAGCAAACGACTCAGTATCGTCAGAGCCTGGAAGACAAAGTGAACACCACGATGGGCATGATGGAATCGATCAACATTCAACGTTTCGAAAAGTGATCGTCTCACTCATTCGACAGCTTTGAGGTAAGGCTCGAACAACGGATTGCGTGGGACCTGTGGCCACTGGAGTGGTGCTAGCTCGATCTCAACGGGCTTCAATTCCGGCAGTTTCTCGGGCAATGCAGGGGGCTCTTCTCCCTCAGTTCTTATGATTTTTGGCGTATTGAATTTCACCGTTATCGGCTCCGGCACATAATGCATCATATAGGTGCCGCCTGCCGTTTTCTCAAGCTCACAGTTGGGTAAAGCACCGCGGAGCAATGCTCCATTTTCGCCCAAAACAAATGTCGTTTCGATGGATTTCGCTTGTTGATCGAGCGCATGCATTTCCACGAACAATGGTTTTTTCTCCGTGGGTCTGATCGATAGAATCGCGGCATAAAGCGTCGCGTTCATCGCCTCTTGGCTTTGGCCTGCGAGATAACACTGCAAGGTTGTGCACGTTTCTTCATCACGCACGGTCCAATGAACGGGCAAGCGATCTTGGTGCAAAACATGAAGTTGTTGGCTGAGCGGAGTCGCTTGATTGAAACGATCGTAGTAGAGGTGAAAGGCCCGACCAATGACATTGAACGGATTTTTTTCGGTATCCCCCACCCACACCGGCATCAACACAATTGGCGTCTCATCGCCATCTCCTCCTCGCAGAGAAACGGGCAACAAAATCGGCTTTATGCGCTTGCTCTGCGCGATGGGTTTGACCTTGGGAAAAACAACCGAGGCAACACCGTATTCATCGACTTGGATTTCCGTGTCGGGAATTTTCGTAAACGCGACAACATCACCCTCGCGGTCGGGGCGATTGATGAACTCCGTGGGAAAACGTTTGATCCATTTTTGCTCGCTAGGATTTTCCTAAATGATCTGCACTCGGAGCGGAGATTTCGGCGTTGCATGCACACTGCGCAAAAGGCAATGCAAGGTGGCTGCCACTACTTGCTCACGCTGATACGGACTGTATTCGGGACGAGGTTGATTCCGCAGCACCATGCGCACAGTGCCCTCATGAATCTGCGTGTCATCTTCGATCTCTAACGAGATTCCAAAAGCACTGGCCAAATTCTGATTCAATTCCAGACCGCCCTTCCACGTCATCGCGCCATGTTGACACGGGCGCGGCGCGACGATGACCTCGTGAATTCCGTAACCGTGATTGCTCTCCACCGCCACGGGTCCCAGAGGAATGCGCGATGGATCTGCTGCCGCGCATAAATTTACAGGCTGCTCAACCGTACCCAAAGACATCACTGTAGCATGAGCAATCGCGGAGGGACTCGCGAGCAGCGCCCACGACAACAAACACACTCGCAGTGAGTGAAACGTTTTCATGATGATATTACAGCAGGCTCGGACTGCATTTGTCAAGAACATTGCATTTTTCGATCAAGGAAGCATAACGGGAAATGCATCGCCCGAGAGTAGCCGTTGATCGAGGCTCTGAGCTGAAACAATGCCGCGCAAGGCGGAACTCAGGAAAATTTGTTCGGCGGCAACGAGTTGAGCGCGGGTGATGATCGTTTCTTGGATCGCTATCCCCTGCTCGCGTGCGGCATCGAGGATCACTGAGCGCATCACGCCAGGAAGGCATCCTGAGGTTAGCGATGGAGTGAAAAGTCCCCCTTTGATCTGAACAAAAACATTGGCCATGCATGCCTCGCAGAGTTCATCGCGGGTGTTGAAAAACAAGCCTTCGTCCGCGCCTTTTGCTCGAGCATGGCGCAAGGCTAACAGATTTTCGGCGTAGCTCGCGCACTTGAGACCGACGAGAGGGCTTTGCTCATTGCGACGCCATGGCAACGTGATCAAATGAGGTCTGTCTGCTGATGGCACATACGATTGCGCTTGCACGAAAATTTTCCCATCAACTGAACTCGACTGATCCAAGGGGCCAAGGCCTGCTGTGATCGTCCAGCGCACACGCGACTGACCTTCCAAACAATGATTTTTTGCGCAAAGCTCTGCGACGATTGCGGAGAGATCGAGGTGAGAAATGGCAGGCAAGCCGAGGCGATCCACCGCTTGTTGCATGCGTTGGCGATGCCGCTCCTGATGTTGCAGCACGCCATCCACGGCAAGCATTGTCTCAAAGGCACCAAGACCATGCAGGAGGCCACGGTCTGTAAGATCGACCACAGCATTTTCCTGCGGCAGCCAATCGTCATTGCACCAAATCATCGACATCGCGGTAAGACCTTTATATTCGCAATCAAGGAGACGTTTCCGTCCCTGTGGATTTTTTCTCTTCCTTGGTGTCGAGCTCGTAGCTGATCTTATCTTCGGGCACCGCCTTGAAGGCGATTGGACCTAAGCGAGGGTCTGTGCCCGGAACAATGATGCACAACGTGCGCGCATTGGCATCAAACTCCCACACTGCAGAGTAGAGCACCTTTTCGATTGATTCCGCCAACGCCACACGTGCACCAATGCCGCGCGTTTCGCCACCGAGGTTTAGATCCACAGCTTTCCAACCAGCAGGCACTTTCACAGCTTTTTGCTCCATTTGCACGACGATGTCCTTGGGCGTGGCATTCATAAATCGATACGAACCCCAGGCAAAACCTTGCACATCATCGTCGATGACCAGAGGACGCAAACCAGTTGGATGCTTGGCATCGGGCATCAACAAGATTAAAGGATGCTTGACGACATCGGTGAGCGGAACTTGGATCTGAATCGGCTTGCCATCTGCGGCAGGAGCCTGATCGAGCACGCGAATGAAATACGGACCAGCACCCTTGAGGCGCAGCCCAAAGGTGCGTTTCGAAGGGTGCATCCCGATAATTTCTACTTGCGAAGTTGCCGATACAAGAGCGAGTTTTTTTGCCGCAATCTCATCATCCCAGGCGAGCACACGTGGCGGAGCCGCATGAAGCGACATAGCAATCAGCAAAAAAAATAGCGATACAAAACGATGCATAATCAGGAAGTGAATGCGAGATCTTAGACGGGATTGCCTTCTTTGTCACTGAGGATTTCACGCACGGACAGAACGATGAAGCGACGGCCAAAGGCTTGGTTCACCCGCGATGTGAGATCGGTGATCGGCAATGCCGCGTCATCGATGGATTCAACCCATTCCGGAGTACGCTGGACAACCGCCTCCAAACGAACTGTAGAAATGATCTTACCCTGAGCATCCTTCGCCTCACCGAGCGAGCGCACCGTGAAGGTATCAGAACGCGCTGTGATGAACGGAGCCAAGGCATGAAGAACATCAGCCTGGGAAAGCCAGCCAGGGGTGTTCGTGCCAGTGTTCGCAGTCGTCAAGGCATCGCGGTTAGGATACGCAGAGGTATCGATCGGCGCATAAGTGAATTTTTTGTTTAGGCCACTCTTGTCTATCGCTGACTGCAGGGCACCACTTGAGCCCACGCTGCGATCACGATTGATCTGACGATTGACAAATTCGCCTAACGAGAGAAAAGGACCACGCAAACGAACCTCGGCGACGATATTTTTCGCCAATGTTTTCACCTCGGCATCGGTTAAGGTGCGGAAACCTGACCAAGGATCATTCTCTGCCATGTTCGTCGGGGCCGAGGTAAGAATGTGGCGGAAGCGCGACATCGCAGTCTTCGTTGTCGATGCCGGATCTGCACCTCGCAAACTCGAAAGCACTGCCGTCCATGCTTCCTCGCTGGTGGAATTGATGTTGAAGCCGCCCTCGACTAACAAATGCGCAGCGAGGCGCAATGTTTTTTCAGGACCATTGAGTCGAGCGCTCAAGTCCTTATCGCTGAGCCCAGCACGATACAGGGTCATGCGCGGATTACGCAGCGGATTGCTCACCGGATCCTTAAAGAACTCTGCGAGCACAGCATTGGCATTTTGCGATTCAGAAACTTGGCTACTGTTCCAGACATCGGGGCTACCTGCCGCTGTTTTGCGTGAACCAAATTCGGGGGCGACACCCGAGAGAAAGGTCGCATCAAAAAGTGCTTCATTCGCCAAATAGGAGTGATCATAAACGCTCAATGCTGGAGAAATCGTTTCACCATTGGGTGCAGATGTCACACTCTTGTAAACACTATTGGAGGCCAAGTAGGGAGAGGCCCAGGAGTTTGCAATCTGACTGGCTGTGCCAAAAGCCGTTGCCGTGATATCGCAGTGCTGGAAAGACCCGAGCGACAAGGTCGGTGAACGAGGAATTTCAAAAAACGCGAGATTGCTGCGCCCAGTCGAAGCACTATGGGATGGCCCGTAAAAGGCCTTTTGTCCATTGGATGTTGTTTCCATCAGCAGTGTCGCCAATGACGTGCCACCTTGCAACAAGCTCTCATAGTGAGGAGCTGTTTGAAATTTGGTGCCTCCTGCGTCAGTTCCACTCAGGTATTGATTGATGTGTGGTTGTCGGGGATTCGTGGTGAACATCAGATCACTGAGGGGCATCGTACTACTGAGCGCCACGCGGTGATAGGTCAGCAGACTGCCAATGATTTTCGGATTTTCACGAATTTCTTCAAATCGAAATGGAGGATAGCTGAAGGAGTCATTGCCTTTTCCTGTCGCTCGATGACTGTGAACTTGAGCATAGAAATTCAAATTCCGCTCCATGGGCAACGCAGGCAAGCTTCCAAAAGCAGAGCGTGCCTCGACCATCAACTCGACATTCGGATTTTTGATCTGATAGGAATCAGCCATGCTCACAATGTAAGGATAAGTATTGCGATCAAATTCCACTCTCGCAGAATTGAGCATATCCCCTGTTTGCAATTTGTAGTTGAAATTGCTCGTTCCACCAATCGACTTGGTCATATTGAGAACAATGCCACCTTTGGTTGTGTTAGAGAGATCACTCGCAGAACTAATCGG